>NZ_NHRI01000003.1:0-349226 GCF_003129585.1 Shewanella sp. BC20
TGCATACCAACCTTCGTTACATTGTCAGAGCCGCTACTTTATTCAGGCTCCTAGGTTCATCTGGTGATACAGATGGTTCACTCATTAAGCGGTGAACAGCACTTCATACGACTTCACGTCGCACGCCCCATTCCGTGTTTCGGCTCGTTAGCTCAACCGAAAATTCCCACACCTGCTGCGATACATATTCTTATCTATTTGCCTATGTTTGGCCTTACCAGAAATCGGCTAAGAATGTATGGGTATACAGTCGTATTTAAATTTAGGTATTTTGGTATGATTTTTAGACAAAATCAGTGCGCACTAATTCCATCCGAAATAAATAAAACTCTATAAAATCAGGTGAATATAGTAACTGAATTTTAGTTAATAGGTTTGGAAAACGCGCATGCGCGTTTTTCCAGATGGATTACTTATATGAAAAGCGGCAGAAAGCTGATAACTTCTTTGCATACAGATAGTTAACCGTGCGCGTTTTCACTGGTCTAACGTGATAAACGCGCATGCGCACTAATAAAATAATGAAATGGACACCCCTTCTATACTGAGGAAGTCAGTTTAAAAGGAGACCGTCATGAGTGATATTTATACAATCGGAATTGATCTAGCAAAGTCTGTTTTTCAATTATGTGCGTTTGATAAGACAGGGAAAAAACTGATTAATAGATCACTAAAAAGAAATCAAGTCATTAAATTTTTGAGCAATATTGCTCCTTGTCTGATTGGAATGGAAGCATGTTCTAGTTCTCATTATTGGGCACGAGAAATAAAAAAGCTGGGTCATGAAGTCAAACTCATGCCACCTCAGTATGTTAAGCCTTATGTAAAAACAAATAAGAACGATATGGCTGATGCTGAAGCGATTTGCGAAGCAGTTCGCCGCCCCACGATGCGATTTGTTTCAGTTAAAAGTGAAGAGCAACAAGCTTTATTGCTGCTTCATCGAGAAAGAGAAGGTGTAATCAGAGACCGTACCGCATTAATCAATAGAATCAGGGCAAGCCTTCAAGAATTTGGTGTTAGTGTTCCTGCAGGAAGATTTCAGCTAAGAAAATGGTTTAGAGAAGGTTTTAGCTTGGTCGAGCATAAGTTGCCAAAGCTGCTAGTTGAGCACATTAGTTTAATGCAAACACGTTTGAGGGAGCTCGAACAGTATGCAGAATATTTGGATAAGCAGATAGATCTCACGAGTGAAGTCAGTGATGAGTGTCAGAAAGTAAGACAGATCCCAGGTGTTGGTCGCTTAACATCATCCGCATTAATTGCCAGTATTGGTGATGCAAAAGCGTTTTCATCAGGGCGTCAGTTATCCGCTTGGATGGGGTTAGTACCAAGCCAGCACTCTAGCGGAGGTAAGTCACTACTGCTAGGTATCAGTAAGCGAGGAGATACCTACTTAAGACGCATGTTTATCCATGGTGCTAGAGCGGTGATTAGGCATTTAAAAGAAGGAAAACCGTTCTTTGAATGGGTAACCTCGTTGCTCAAGAGAATGCATAAAAATAAAGTGATTGTAGCATTAGCAAATAAACTGGTTCGTATCTCTTGGGCCATATTAGCCAAAGAAGAAAGTTTTAGCGTAGGACGAACCTATTAAGTAAATAAAAGTACATCCAGTTTTGCTAAGTGAAAGCAAGTGATGACAAGACAGGTTAGACCGTGACTTGGAAACTCTGTGCCTAACATCGTTTCTTAGAAAACGATAAAATGATTAGAGCCAAGTCAGCGAAGTTCATCGGGGATCAAGAGCGAGTCTCTTACAAGGAATCCGAATAGATGGCTGCAAAACCACATTTGTTATCGGTTGATTTTTCTTGCAAAAAATGGGGTGTCCATAGATGTTAAAAGCCTCTAGGAACTATGGCTCGAAGAAATGAATTAGGAAGTATAGCTAGTGGATTAATCGGCTCTTTCAATAGCCGAAATAATGATGTGGATGGCTATTGGGGAATTGGGAAGCTACACAAGTTTGTCGAGAATGCTTCTAAAAAGGAAGTGTCAATCGAACTGCTATCAGAAAGCATCAAGCCTGAAACCAATGAGTTCGACTCGCTTATCAAGTTTTATCGAAATAGGCTAGAGGCTCACTTGAAGGCTAGGTCAATTCCCAGATCTTGGATAGTTGCAGTAGAGTTTACCGCGTTATTCGAGACTGAATATGAAAAGAAGCACCACTATTGGCGCTCCGGTTTAGGTAAGCCTTACAAGTTAAAGTGCGATATCCTAGATGACAATGGTAGGCACCATATTGCATATGCATACAATAATAGTCGGCCACATGACCCTAAAAGAGAGACAAGGAGCTGTCGTTAAGTCGGCTTTTAACAAGCAGCAACGAACTGTCAAACCTGTCACTCAAATTGCTGCGCAATTACGTGCCAGCTTTGCCAGCCGCAGTGCTGGGCGTTAAGTGACGTTTATGAACAAGCATTGTTGCAGAGACATGGAAGACGCAATCACATTAGATTGTGATCAACATATAGATGTACTCGAATGTCCTGATGTATTGGTTAGCTACATTCCAAAGTTCGATGAGTATGGGTTAATTATCCACGATGGTGGCAGTTCGTCGTTAGAGATACGGTTTTGCCCATGGTGTGGTTCGAAGCTGCCGGAGTCGAAAAGAGAGGCGTGGTTCGACAGGTTGGAAGAGCTAGGGGTCGATGATCCTAGTGAACAAAACATACCAGAGGAGTTTGAAAGTGATGCGTGGTATCGCAACACTTAACAAGGCCAGCCAGCATCGCTCCCTGCGGTCGCTGGACCTCGTTTCACTCGGCCGCTGCTGGCGGCGTTATGTTTATCGGAGGAATGATGCCTGAATATGCTTTATTAAATAATGTTGTCGACTATATGGAAGAGCATGGTCATACATATAAAACCGTTCATCTCGATATAGACTAAAACATAGACACCCAGCCTTAATAGCGCGGAAGTAAACCTCCTACTATGCTTTGGTTAAGCATTGAACAAGGAGGTTTGTATGCCGCGCCCTCGCCGAACTCAGATAAGTCTTGAAGACACACCTTATTACCATTGCTGTAGCCGCGTTGTTCGGCGGGCATTTTTATGTGGTGATGATAGTTACTCGGGTAAAAACTACGACCATCGCCGTGGTTGGGTAGAGTCATTATTGTTTGAACTTGAAGCGGTTTTTGCAATTGATGTAGCTGCTTATGCGGTGATGTCGAATCATCTGCATTTGGTGTTGCGGGTGGATATCGAGACTGCCAATCGCTGGACTGACCGCGAAGTGCTTGAGCAATGGCATAAGTTGTTTAAAGGCGATGAATTAACGCAAAAATTCGTTAAAGGTGAGTTGGTTGAGGCGCATCAGGTCAATCGATTAAAGCATTCAATCGCCCTTTATCGTAGTCGTTTGTGTGATATCTCATGGTTGATGCGCTGCCTTAACGAACCGATTGCAAGACAAGCAAATCAAGAGGATAACTGTACAGGTCGTTTCTGGGAGGGGCGATTCAAATCGCAAGCTCTACTCGATGAAGCTGCGGTATTAGCCTGTATGGCCTATGTTGATTTGAATCCGATTCGAGCGCAACTTGCTGATACACCAGAACAATCCGACCATACCAGTATCCAATTACGTATTCGGGCCGCATTAAAAGGTGAGCAGCCCAGCAATCTCCTGCCTTTTATTGGTAACGAGTGTGACGACCAAGCCAATGGCATTGCGTTTTCATTAATGGATTACCTTCAATTGGTGGATGATTCCGGCCGAATCATTCGCAATGATAAACGTGGACACATCAGTGAAAATAGCGCCAAGATACTGACAAGATTAAATATTCCCCATGACAATTGGCTCAAGCTGACCACCGAGTTTGGCAAGCTATTTCATGGTCCAGTGGGCACTCTGCAAGCACTAAGCGATTATTGCGAACATCTCGAAAAGCGACGACGGCATTTTGCGTCAAGCTGCCAACACTTTAACAGTAACTGACAACGGCTTATATCACTTCAAAAGCCACATTCAGAACACATTCCAAGCACTATGGGCCAATTTACCTCATCTGAAATGCTCCATTTTTTAAGGAATTAGCGTAATTTTTTGCCTTAGATGCTGTCTCCGCGATTGTTGATGGTCCCTATTTAAACCATTTTAACTCGGACAAGTTGTAGGCAAACATAAAGTGCATTATGTTATTGATTTATATTGGGTGGCTAAATTTATTTGAGTTTATTTCGTCATTAAAGTGTGAGGGTTATAGCATTAATCAAAAGTTTACTGAGTCAGAAGATAACCGCGGCCTAACGCAAGTTGCACAATAAAGGCACTTAATCGCAGGCAAGTTTCTTAACGTGGAACACGTTAATCCAAGGGCTTTTGTTCGGATTAAGGCTGCGTTTTATGGTTCTACCGAGTTTGTTGGAGAGGCGCAATTAACAACATGCGTGATGTCAGACGGATAAATCGGCTGCTGATGGATGTCGCTGCTCTGGGATATATGCCTAATTTTTTATCCCAACTATTTCCACTTTTAGTATTTCATCCCTAGGTGGTATGGGCACCAACGGGGTTTATCCGTATCTTTCCATGGACATTTGGCCCATTCTAAGGGAGGTATTATGGCCGAAATTAATGCAATATCTGAGGAAATACACAAAGAACTCGAACACTTAGCCGAAAAAGGACTCGCATTACTCAGTTTGACGGAGACGACTCCACCGCAGGAGATAGTGGCAGCCATTACGGAACTGACGCGTGACTATCGGGCAAATCAACGAATGATGGATGATGATGTACTGTACGCACTCGGTGCCTTACTTGGCTGGCAATATGTGAGAGGGCTCAACTGGCACTGGGGCTCAGTCGTGTGGGACTTTGATGAAGCCAACGGCGCCATTGGGGTATTAAATCACGATAACTCCTTGTTCAATAATCCGATTGGCTGGATGGATAATATTATGGCCTCGGAGGGTGGAGTGCCCTTTATGTTGAGTTACAACATGATAGCCGCAGGCCAAGCCCCAGTGTTCGAAGCCAATAGTGCTTCTGGTTTGTACTGATTGAATGGCCCCTAAGCATAAATGGCTTAAGGCTTATATTGTGGCTAATAGATGCTTGCCCACTTCACAGTTAATTTTGCTGTAGATTGAGTGAGATTGTTCAGCCAACCATGAATACGTGGGAGCAAATAAAAAGCCAGCGCTGAGATGGCGCTGGCTATACGTCAAGCAGGGGCTGTGAATACATTCTGCTGTGCGATAATTCTTAATATAAATAATGACTTTTAATCTAAATCATCACTTTTAATCTAAATCATCACTTTAATGAGTCACTTTAGTCCGCTATTGAGGGTTAAAGTGATTAAACACAGCGCTTAAACGTTATGTCGTTTACCTGAGCGTTTCAGTTTTTCCGCTTCTAGCTTAGCGGCTTTCTCGGCGGCTTTTTCTGCCAGAATGCGTTCCACTTCGGCTTTCTCGATTTCGGCCATCGCTGGCGTTTCGAGGGATAATAGGCCAATTCGACCTGAGCGGTAATCGTGTAACACGACTTCCGAGGCTTTATGTAAATCGATGCGACCACCGGGACGCAGGGCACCGCGTTTACGGCCGATTTCTTCGAGTAACGCCATATCATCCCTAGGTAATTCGCTGATGTTATAACGCTCGCAAATTTCCTTCGGGTACGCCTTTAAGAAATAACCTGCGGCAAACAGTGCCACATCTTCGTATTCCATGGCGGTATCTTTAATGGCACCCGTGACGGCGAGGCGATAGCTACTGGCTTCGTTATCGACTTTAGGCCATAAAATCCCTGGCGTGTCCGAGAGCACAATGCCATTACGTAGGTTAATACGTTGCTGGCTTTTAGTGACGGCGGGTTCGTTACCGGTTTTAGCGATAACACGACCGGCTAAGGTATTGATAATGGTGGACTTACCCACGTTAGGGATCCCCATGATCATAGTGCGAATGTCTTTTTCGGTCTTATCGCGACTCGGCACTAACTTACGGCACAGATCCGGCAGCATTTTCAGCATCCCCGGTTGCAGTGTAGTAATCGCAGTGGCTTTGACCCCTTGTTCACGCTCAAGGTATTCAATCCATTGGGCGGTGATCTCAGGATCGGCTAAGTCGGATTTATTCAGTAGCTTAATACAAGGTTTGTCGCCGCGAAGCTTTGACACCATGGGGTTTTCACTACTGTAGGGAATACGGGCGTCCAGCACCTCAATCACCAGATCGACCTGAGGCATAGCCTCTTCGATCTCTTTGCGTGCCTTGTGCATGTGCCCCGGATACCATTGAATTGCCATGATAGCGCCTTGTTCTAAATGACCTAAAGACGCTTATTCTACCTTGAAGGCGACGAATGTCATAAAAAAAGCGCCCGAAGGCGCTTTAATTGCTTAATCTTGATGCGAATTTGAGCATCTATTGCTTGGGGCTGAGTTAAAGTACGCCCAGTTCGCGCAATCTTTCCATTAAGTAGCTGTCGGCGGTATAACGCTCAGACAGTACGACCGCAGGATTTGGGTGTAAGAATAAGGGCAGCGAAATACGCGACTTAGTCTTATCCGTGCCTTCAGGGTTAATCACGCGGTGTGAGGTCGATGGGAAGTAACCGCCCGAGGCTTCCTGCAACATATCACCAATGTTGATGATAATGTTGCCAAAATCACTTGGCACATCTAACCAAGAGCCATCTTTGGCTTTGACTTGCAGCCCTGGCTCGTTGGCCGCGGGCAGCACAGTGATAAGGTTAATATCTTCGTGGGCCGCAGCGCGGATAGCGCCCATTTCCTCATCGCCCGTCATCGGAGGGTAATGCAGAATGCGCAGCAGAGTTTTGTGGCTGTCGGCAATCATTTCTGGCAGCGGGATAGAGAATTTGGCTTTAACCTCGTCTGGCGAGTAGGTTTCAATCCACTCTAACAGTTCAGAGGCCAGCGCATTGGCTTTTTCATAGTAGGCCAGAATATTGGCACGCAAAGAATCTGGAATACGACCCCAAGGGTACACGTGGTAATACTCTTTGATGTCTTTAACCGTGTGACCTTTTGCGGTTTCAGAAATCGACGCGGGGAAGAAGCCATCGTGGGTTTCACGATTGAACATAAACTCGTTCTTAGCGTCAGATTTGAAAAAGGCTTGCCACTCAGCGTAAATGCTTTCGACCAGCTCTTTATCGATAGGGTGGTTAGAGAGCACACCAAAGCCCGTTTCACGTAGGGATTCGACAAAGCGTTTGGCGCTATCGGCTGCGCGATAATCAATGGTTTCTAATTTCATATTGTTTCTACTTGTTATATATGGTTGTTAACCAAACACTTTCTAAGGATAAAGGTAAGGAGTCATTGCCACTTATCTCATTATCGGTATGGTGCGCTAAGCCCTAGTGCAAAGCGGCCAAAATAGAAAGCATTTGGGTAGAGAATTGACCCGCAGCAAGTGTAGCTTTGCACTCTGCTTGGTGCAAACACTCAAGAGGATGGACTGAGATTACTGCTGAATTTTCCTCCAGTTATTTAAGCAATGGCTCAATCAACAGGATTTTATCGACTAAAGCGGCTACTATGCCAAAAAGCCAATTCAGGCCGAGGCGCAATAAACCTAAGGAATAAACGGTCCTATGCGGCGAATACCTTAGGAGCTAAAGGAGACTTTTATGAACAAACTGACTGATTTTGAACGCTATGTCATAGAAGAAAAGGGCACAGAACGTCCCTTTAGCGGTGAGTACTATAAACATGACGCCAAAGGCGTGTATTTGTGCAAAAAATGCCATGCGCCTTTGTATCGTTCAGAAGATAAGTTTAATGCCCACTGTGGTTGGCCAGCCTTCGATGATGAAATTCCGGGCGCAGTGAGTCGCCATGTCGACGCCGATGGTCGCCGTACCGAAATCGTCTGTAGTCAGTGTGGCGGTCATTTAGGCCATGTGTTTGAAGGGGAATATTTAACGCCGAAGAATATTCGTCACTGCGTTAATTCTGTCTCCATGGTGTTTCAAGCGGCCGATGAAGCGGCTGCATCGACGCATAACACAGCCTTTGCCACCTTTGGCGCGGGCTGTTTTTGGTGTGTTGAAGCGATTTTTAAGAGCCTTAAGGGCGTGCTGAACGTCAGCTCAGGTTACTCGGGCGGCGAGGCGAGCGATGCCGATTATAAGTCGGTGTGTTCGGGATTAACTGGGCATGCCGAAGTGGTGCACATCGAGTTTGACCCCGCGCAAATCAGCTTTACAACGCTGCTGCAGGTGTTATTTGAGAGTCACGATCCCACCACGCTTAATCGCCAAGGCAATGATAAAGGGCCGCAGTATCGCTCCGTCGTCTTTGCCCACGATGCGGCGCAGATTGAAGAGACTAATGCCATGATTGCCAAATTAACCGAGGCAAGGGTATTTGATGCGCCGATAGTGACCCAAGTGGTGGCTTTTGAGTCATTTTATCCCGCTGAGGATTACCACAATGACTATTTCGCCCTGCATGGCGAGCAGCCCTATTGCCAAATTGTGGTGCGGCCAAAGGTTGAAAAGATCAGAGCCATTTTTGCAGAGCTACAAGCATAGGCTTAATGTGCGACCAAAATGACGGATAAAAAACGCCACCGATTAGGGTGGCGTTTTCGTTAATTGCTTGCCTTATAGGCTGAAGACTCAGTGCATTAACGGGATTGCGCTAACCACTCGGCATATTGTTTTGCGTAATAACTAACAATTAAATCGGCGCCGGCACGCTTTAACCCGATAAAGGTTTCGGTGACGACGGCGCGCTCATCGAGGGCGCCCGCCAGGGCGGCAAACTTAATGCCGGCATATTCGCCGCCGACTTGATAAGCCGCTAAGGGAAGGTGGGTTTCTTGTCTTAGGCGACTTAACACATCCAAATAGGGCGTGCCGGGTTTCACCATCAAAATATCCGCGCCTTCCTCTTCATCGAGCAGCGCTTCGAGCAAGGCTTGGCGACCATTGGCGTAATCGAGTTGGTAGCCTTTACGGTTTCCACTAAGTTCACAATCCACCGCGGCCCTAAAAGGCCCATAGAATGATGAGGCGAATTTGGCTGCATGGGCCAAAATGGCAATGTGTTCAAAGCCTGCCTCATCCAGTCCTTGGCGAATGGCTTTAATCTGGCCGTCCATCATCGCCGATGGCGCCAGCATATCGGCTCCGGCTTTGGCGGCGGTAATGGATTGTTTGACTAAGTTAGCCACGGTTTGATCGTTACAGACTTCGTCATGGTGCAATACGCCGCAGTGTCCGTGGTCGGTATATTCACAAAAACAAATATCGGGGATCAGCATCATCTCTGGCGCGGCGGTTTTGATGGTGCGGATCATCCGCGCGAGTAAGCCATTGTCATCCCACGTGTCGCTGCCCTGCGCATCTTTGGTGTGTGAAATGCCAAAGGGCATCACATAGCGGATCCCTAATGCGTAAAGCCTTTGAATTTCATCAGCAAGCGCACTCTCGGGCAGACGGCTGATCCCCGGCAAGGTTGAAATGGGCACGGCTTGGGTGATGTGCTCTTCGATGAAGAGTGGGTGAACCAAGTCGCTTAGGGAAATCTGGGTTTCACGCACGAGGTCACGCATCGCTTCTGTGCGGCGTAGGCGTCTTAAACGGCGAAGGGGTTTAAGGGGATTATCTCTGGTACTGCTCATTGAATTTCCTTATTAACAGTGTAAAAGCATCACGCGAAGCTTCGCGTCAAGGGGAGAGAGTTAAAACGATGCTTAGGACGTGCCTGTTGCTTTGGTGAACTTGATTAAGTGAGACAAAAGCTTCAGCACTGTTTGCTCTGACCTAAAATAGGGCAAAAGTTTCCCAGTATTTGGACAAAGGCAGAAGAGGTTGTTGAGTTAGTGATGGCGATCACAAACCCAGCGCTAAGCTAATCGATCTATTAGCCGCTGTTTTTAAGCCTTTGCTTTCGATTATTTGATGTTATCATTTGCGCCAATTTACACTTGGTATAGTGCAGGATTTCGATAAGTCGCTATTCGTCTGCTCAACTATACCCACAGCGCGGTTTTTATATGACAACACCCCAAGACTCTGTTTGTATTCTCGCCCTCGACACTTGTACCGAAGCTTGTTCGGCTGCCCTGTATTATCAAGGACAGGTTTTTGCTGAGTTAGCCGATGCGCCTCGGGAGCATAGTCAGCGGTTATTGCCTATGGTTGAAGCCGTATTAAAACAAGCCAATGTCGGCTTAGATAAACTGGATGCCATTGCCTACGGCCGTGGGCCAGGCAGTTTTACGGGGATCCGTATTTGCACCAGCATGACTCAAGGTTTAGCCCTAGGGTTAGACTTACCCGTTATCGGCATTTCAACCTTAGCGGCCATGGCACAAATGGCGATTGCTGAGCACGCTGCCGAGCAAGTGCTCTGTTGTATCGATGCGCGCATGGGAGAAGTGTACTGGGGCCAATTTGTGGCTGTCGATGGTATTGCCACCTTAATCGGTAAAGAGGTAGTGAGCGCGCCAGAGCAGGTTGAGCTGACATTCGATCTTAACAAAGCGATTGTAGGCTGTGGTACGGGGTTTGATGCCTATCCCGAGTTATTAGCGTTAGGCAGCGGGATTACCACCTTAGCGGCGGTGAAGTATCCCGATGCCCGTGCCATGTTAGCGCTGGCCGAAGCGGGTATCAAAGTGGGATTAACCACCAGTGTCGATGAACTTGAGCCTGTGTACCTACGTGATACTGTGACATGGAAAAAGTTACCGGGACGTGAATAAACTGTTCATTCTTCCCTGTGATACGTTAGAATCTAGATTGTCTGCATGGGTTCTCGATGCAGACATCAATTCTTAGTTAGGCATCCGTCACAACCGCCTAGCAAGGTTAACCAGGGTAAATAGGATATAAACTGGGCATTTTGATGCAGGTAAATTCGCTTCAAACTAGTTTGACACAAGCGGTTGCGAGTAATCGCCCCGCGATCATACAGGGAATGTCGCCCACGGAAGCGCCGCGCCCTGTGATTGAGCTCGATGCGGTTTCAGCTTTAGCCCTTGATGATACCGATGAAGGATCATCACAAAACCTACAATCTAGACTCGGTGCCCAACTCGAATACGAGCAAAGTACCCTAGGACATCAAGGGGCTATCGCCCAATACCTACAAACGCAACATGCCGCCAAACGTGAAGAGATTCAGCAGATGGTGGGTGTGGATATTTATGCCTGATAGTGCGCCCGTGTCTTCTCAATCCCGTTTAACTCCTCGTTTAACTGGCGGTCTTCCGAGCCGCGGCTTGTTTATTATCGAACTGATGCTGGCACTCATATTGACGCGCATTCCTTACCTGAGTGTGCCTTTTAAGTGGTTAGAGAGCTATTTCCACGAGTTGTCCCATGGGATAGCGACAGTGCTTAGTGGCGGTATAGTGAGTCATATACAACTCTTTCCCAATGGTGCGGGTTTTTGCTTTAGCCAAGGTGGCTCGCCACTGGTGATTGGATTTGCTGGCTATTTTGGCGCAGCCTGTTGGGGATACCTTATTTATCTGCTAGCAACGTGGCCTAAGGGCATTCGCCTAAGCTTTGCGTTTTTAGGCGGTTTAGTGGTGTTAAGTGGCCTACTATGGGGGCGAGATTTACTGACCTTAGCCATTTTAGCAGTGCTGACGATTGTGTTGTTACTGCCGTTAAAACTCAGCAAAAATAAAATCCTCACGCAATTTTTACGCATTATCGGCCTGATGATCATGCTCAATGCGCTGGCAAGCCCGACGGTATTGCTCGGGCTCGAAGGGCAGGGCGATGCAGTGCTGCTGGCCGAGCGTTCATGGATCCCTGCGTGGATTTGGGTCGCCATTTGGCTATTTTGCAGTATCTGCGCCTTGTTTATGGCGTGGCGGCGGGTGGACTCAGCCACGTCTCGCTAATCTATGGCGGCATCCTGTCGCTGTGACTTCACAAATATTTACAGCCTAAATGGTCAACTTGTGTGGCTAATTCTTGGATTTTTTTATATTGGCTGCTAGCTTAAGCCTTCGGTATCCAAGGAGAATTATTATGAAAAAAGTCACACTCGTCGCCAGTATGCTGATTGCTGGTTTATGTTCAGGTATTGCCTATGCCGATGAAGGCTTAGATAAGGCCATTAAGAGCGAATTTCGCCAAGCGAAAAACGCCAGCCGCGATATTTATCGTCATCCCGCAGAAACCCTCACATTTTTTGGTATCACCCCGACCCAAACCGTCATTGAACTCTGGCCAGGTAATGGCTGGTACACTGAAATCCTTGCTCCTTATCTTGCGCCTAAGGGGCAGTATATTGCCGCCAGTTTCGAAACGACCCCCAGCACCGACACCCCAGGTAATCGCTATCGCGCCAATGCGGGCGTGAAATTCGATACTTGGATGACGGCCAATAAAGCCTTATTTGGTAATGCGAAAATGGTGGTTCTCGACCCTCCGGCCAAGATGAATTTAGGTGCTGATGGCAGTGCGGACTTGGTATTAACCTTCCGTAACTTACATAACTGGGCCTCAAGCGATCAGCTCGAAAACGTGTTTGCCGCCTCCTATAAAGTGCTGAAAAATGGCGGTGTGTTTGGCGTGGTCGAACATAGAGCCAATAAAGGCATGAATATGAGCACGGGCTACATGGACCAAGACGAGATGATCGCGCTGGCCAAAAAAGTGGGTTTTACCTTAGCCGAAAGCTCAGAAATCAACGCCAATCCGAAAGACACTAAGGACTACGCAAAGGGAGTCTGGACGCTGCCACCTTCGTTTGCCTTGGGCGATACCGATAAGGAAAAATACCAAGCAATTGGTGAGAGTGATCGCATGACGCTCAAATTTATCAAAAAATCGCGCTAATCACCTGACATTAGAGGCAATATGTGGCAATCTTTCGCCCCCAAAAATCAAGTCGAGTTTGTATTACCCCATATCAAGCTGAGTGGTCGATTGTGGGGAGCGAAAGATAAGCCGTTATTGCTCGCGTTACATGGCTGGTTAGACAATGCGAACAGTTTTGAGCCTCTCGCTGAGTATTTGCCTCATTATCAGATACTTGCCATAGATTGGCCCGGTCATGGCTTTTCAGCGCATCGGCCGGGACATTATCCATTGCATTGGATTGACTATTTATACGATCTCGATGCGTTACTGGCGATGTTGCCGCAAAAGCCGTTGGCCATTATAGGGCATTCGTTAGGGGGCATTATTGCCTCGGCGTATACCGCTACCTTTCCTGAAAAGGTCAACAAACTGATTTTGATTGAGGCGCTAAGCCCATTGTTTGAGTCGGCGACTCAAGCGAAAACGCGGCTGCGAAAGAGTTTTTATCAGCACGAGAAGTTTTTAGCGCAAAAGCATAAACAGCTAAAAGTCTACGACAACATGGACACCGCAGTAAAAGCCAGAGTGCACTTAACGGGGCTGGCGGAGCCTTGGTGCCGCTTGTTACTCGAGCGCAATATGCAACCTACCACCGATGGTGTTGCGTGGCGCAGTGATCCAAGATTAAGGCTCGACTCGCCCATGCGGCTGACCTTTGAGCAGGTCGATGCATTGATGCAGCATATTTCGGTCTCGACCTTATTAATCTGCGGTAAACAGGGCTTTAGCCAGTTACAGGCGGCGCTGCCTAAGGCGAGGAAATGGTTCACACATTTGTCGGAACATATGCTCGAGGGCGACCACCATGTGCACATGGATAACGCCAAAGGGGTCGCGCACTTGATCCAGCAGTTTGTCGAATAATCGCTTTTGCTTACATAAAAAAGACGCTAGGTTTTTTGTTTTTTTTATGTGATGATGATCAAAATTAAAACGCCCGTATGATTTATGCGGGTCAATCAATAACAATAAAATGTAAGTCGGTATTTTAACTCGGTATTTGTCGAGTATTGACGGTAGTAGGGATACCGTGTCCGCAGTTGTGGGGATTTAGGAGAAAGTAGTGGATCAGCCTTGGATTAATCATTTGCCAAAAGATGTACCTGCTGAGATTAATGCGGATCAGTATTCATCGCTCGTCGATATGTTCGAGACGGCGGTGGCCAAATATGCGGATCAACCGGCATTTATCAACATGGGTGCCACGCTAACTTACCGTAAACTTGAAGAACGCAGCCGTGCGTTTGCCGCTTATCTGCAAAATGAATTAAAGCTACAAAAGGGTGACCGTGTCGCCCTGATGATGCCGAACCTGCTGCAATATCCCATTGCGCTATTTGGTATTTTACGAGCGGGCATGGTGGTGGTGAACGTTAACCCGCTTTACACTCCCCGCGAATTAAAGCACCAATTAGTCGACTCTGGCGCTAAGGCCATTGTGGTCGTATCAAACTTTGCCCGTACCTTGGAAGAAGTTGTTGATCAGACACCAGTTAAAAGTGTGATTATCACCGGGCTTGGGGATCTGCTGAGCGCGCCAAAACGCACCTTAGTTAACTTTGTGGTCAAGTACATCAAAAAACTGGTGCCTAAATACGATTTACCCCATGCACTTTCAATGCGCGAAACCCTCTCAAGAGGGCGCAGAATGCAGTATGTCAAACCCGTTATCACGGGTGATGACTTAGCCTTTTTGCAATACACAGGTGGAACGACTGGGGTGTCAAAGGGCGCCATGTTGACCCACAGAAACGTGGTCGCAAACGTATTACAGGCCAATGGTGCCTATTCACCGGCACTGCGTGATGGCAACGAATTTGTGGTAACAGCCTTGCCGCTTTACCATATTTTTGCCTTAACAGTGAACTGCTTATTGTTCTTACATAAGGGCAGTCAAAACCTGTTAATCACCAATCCGCGGGATATTCCAGGCTTTGTGGCCGAACTGAAAAAATATCCTTTTACGGCGCTGACAGGTGTTAACACCCTGTTCAATGCGTTAGTGAACAGTAGCGATTTTGCGGAACTGGATTTTTCTCGCCTAAAATTATCCATTGGTGGCGGGATGGCAGTGCAAAAGGCTGTGGCCGATAAATGGCAGAGCATCACTAAAACCCGCTTACTCGAAGGTTATGGCTTAACCGAAGCGTCGCCGCTACTCACTTGTTGCCCCTATAACTTAGACGGTTACAACGGTTCTATCGGTTTCCCTGCGCCATCGACACTCATTCAAGTACGTGATGATGCGGGTAATGTGTTGCCACAGGGCGAGACAGGTGAGCTGTTTGGTAAAGGTCCACAGATCATGAAAGGCTACTGGCAGCGTCCAGAGGAAACAGCCAAAGTGATCGATAAAGACGGCTGGCTTGCCACCGGTGATATCGGCAATATGGATGAACAAGGCTTCTTCTATATCGTCGACCGTAAGAAAGACATGATTTTGGTTTCGGGCTTCAACGTCTTCCCCAATGAAGTCGAAGAAGTGGTTGCGTTACATCCTAAAGTGATTGAAGTGGCCGCCGTAGGCGTGCCAAATGACGCCAGTGGCGAATTAGTGAAGGTGTTTGTGGTGGCAAAAGATAAATCTTTAACCGCTGACGACATCATTAAGCATTGCCGCGCGCATTTAACGGGATATAAAGTACCGAAGCTGGTAGAATTTAGGGACGAGTTACCTAAAACCAACGTGGGTAAGATCTTGCGACGAGAACTTCGAGACGAAGTGAAGCGCGCGTAAGATTGAAGCCGGCAATGAGCCGGCTTTTGTTTTTATGGACGGTGCTTAACCCACAGGAACTGGAGAAGAATTTGTCAGTGTTTCAGTATGTGAGCGACGAAGCGAGCCTCAATGCCCTCGTCGCTCAATATCAACAGAGTCCGCTGCTCGTATTAGATACCGAGTTTGTGCGCACACGTACCTACTACGCTAAGCTTGGCCTCATTCAAGCCTATGATGGCAAAACCTTAGCCTTAATTGACCCGGTTGCGCTGCCAGATCTCAGTGCATTCTGGTCTTTGCTGGATAATCCCAACATCATCAAATTGGTGCATTCGTGCAGCGAGGACTTAGAAGTCTTTGCCCACTATGGTCAGCGTCAACCTACGCCTTTGTTCGATAGCCAAATCGCAGCCTCTTTATGTGGCATGGGCCATGGCCTAGGTTATGCCAAGTTAGTTGAAACCTGCTTAGGTGAAGTGATTGATAAAGGTGAGTCGCGCACCGACTGGATGCGCCGCCCCTTGACTGAGGCGCAGCTGAGCTACGCCGCGAACGATGTGTTGTATCTATATCAACTCTATCCGCAACTCGCCGACAAGCTTAAGGCGCAAGATCGCTTAGGCTGGCTGTATGAAGAAGGCGAGCGGATGACAGAAGGGCGCTTAGCTGCGCCAGATATAGATACTGCGTACCTGAGAGTGAAGAATGCCTTTCAGCTTACTGAGCATCAATTGGCTTACCTTAAAGTATTGGCGAAGTGGCGCTTAGAAAAAGCCTTAGCGCGGGATTTAGCCTTAGGGTTTGTGATTAAAGATCACGGCCTGATCGCGCTAGCGAAGAAGCAGCCTAAGAGCATGGGCGATTTGCTAAAACTGAACGATTTGACCGAGCAAGAGAAACGCATTCACGGTAAAGATATTTTACGGGTGATGCAGACCGCGGATTTAAACAATCCGCCAGAGTTAGTGGATGTCTTAGCGCTCAAACCTGGCTACAAATCGGCCTTTAAGAATATTAAAACCTGCTTAACTGAACTGTGTGAGCAGCATGCCATCCCGATGGAGATGCTGGGCTCTAAACGTCATATTCATGAGTATTTACAATGGCGTTGGGATAAACAGCAGGGTGAGTTACCAACGGTCTTAAGTGGCTGGCGTGGACACATTGCCGCCGAGTCGTTGGCAAAGCTTGAAGTCTAATTTGAGGGCTGATTAATACATCATCAGCAGTAATATTGAGGTCTTGGCGTGTTGTTAAGGCCTTTCTCTCTTATATCAAGGCTTAGCTTATTTCGCTTAAGATTCGACAAACACGCAGCAGAAAGCGTCATCCCCGTGATGAGGATGACGCCAACGCTCGACTTATCTGTCAGGCAGTGTGACGTTAAGTTCGAGTACCGACAGGTTATCGTCGTTCTGATCTAACTGCACAGAAACTTGATCATCAGAAATATGCACATATTTGCGGATAACGGCGATAATTTCTTGTTTCATCTGTGGAAAATAATCGGGGGTATCCCGTTGTCCACGTTGATGGGCCACAATAATTTGTAGTCGCTCTTTTGCCATTACCGCAGTGCTAGGCTTTTTCTTGCTTTTGAAATAGTCGAGTAAAGACATAATTAGCTACCAAATATCCGTTGTAAGAAACCTTTTTTCTCTTCCGTAATGAAGCGTACTGGCACATCTTCACCCAGTAAACGCGCGACCGTATCACTGTAAGCCGCACCTGCATCACTCTCTTGATCGATAATCACAGGCACACCCGAGTTAGAGGCCTTGAGTACAGATTGTGATTCAGGGATAACACCAAGTAATTCAATGGCAAGGATTTCTTTTACATCGTCAACACTTAACATTTCGCCCGATTTTACGCGACTCGGCGAATAACGAGTCAGCAGTAAGTACTCTTTTATCGGCTCTAAATTCAGTTCGGCGCGGCGCGACTTGCTCTGCAGCATGCCCAGAATACGGTCAGAGTCGCGAACCGAGCTCACTTCAGGGTTGGTGGTCACAATAGCGATATCGGCAAAATACAGTGCCATCATTGCGCCTTGCTCAATCCCTGCGGGAGAGTCACAAATAATAAAATCAAATTCTTTCGCTAAATCATCGAGCACACGACCCACGCCTTCTTTGGTCAGTGCATCTTTATCGCGGGTTTGCGATGCAGGCAGTACAAACAGTTTTTCACAGCGTTTGTCTTTAATCAGTGCCTGATTTAAATTGGCTTCGCCGTTAATTACATTGACAAAGTCATAGACAACGCGGCGCTCGCAGCCCATGATCAAATCTAAGTTACGTAAACCAATATCGAAATCGATAACAACAGTTTTATGCCCTTGTATTGCAAGTCCAGTTGCAATCGCCGCACTGGATGTGGTTTTACCAACACCACCTTTACCTGAAGTGACAACAATAATTTGTGCCATGTTTCTCTCTATCCTTTTTTATGCCATTTAGAGGGGCAATGATTCAACGATAAGCGACTCGCCATTTAAGCGAATGCAGCCGCTTTTATCTGAGCTATGTTGTTGTAGATTTTCAGCGAGCCAATATTGCCCTGCTATTGAAACTAATTCAGCCTCGAGGGAATGGGCGATGATCACCGCGCTGCTGTCGCCGGCCGCGCCCGCCATGGCTTTTCCTCGTAATGCGCCATAAATATGAATGCTACCATCGGCGATGACTTCAGCGCCATTACCTACGGCACCAAATATGATTAAATCGCCATTTTTTGCATAGACCTGCTGGCCTGAGCGGATATTTTGCTTCAAAACCTTCGTTTGACGAGGCGCGGGTGGAGGTGTCACGCTTTGTTTGCCCGCCTTGACGATGGCAAGTCCTAGGGTTTTGGCTTGATTACTGAGAGCGATGGTTGCCCCGGTGATCCCGACGATAACTAACTGGCGGGAAAGTAATAACTCTTTTAAGCCATGTAAATTGAAATCGTTATCTTGGATGGCGCTGAGGTTGACGACTAAAGGGGCACCCAGAAAAAATTGAGGGGCTTGTGCCAATTTGCTATCTAATTCAGCCATGACAGCATTTAAGTCGCTGCTATTGATATGAAGCACTGAAAGAGTAAAAGAAGCGCCTTTTAACTCTAAGCTAGGTTTTGACATCCCGGCACTATTCTCCAGAAATCATCAGACGGTTCGCTGATTTTACAATTAAATTACTAGGCGACCATGTTATAGTGTGCCCCATTGACTGGCAAGTTTGAACTATTGGATATTTATACTCTTATGCTATGTGCGGTTTATAAAAGTAGTCGAAAGGCTGAAACTTATTTATTTGTGAACAAAAGGGACTGCTTTGATGATGTTCCCCAAGCGCTGTTGGATATGTTTGGCGTGCCTCAGTTAGTGATGGTGTTCCCCATCGCTAAGCGTGAATCCCTCGGTATCGCCGATATTCAAAAGGTCAGAGCAGCACTCGAGGAAAAGGGTTTTTATTTACAAATTCCGCCACCGCAGGTTAATTTATTGGCCGAACACAGAGAAAGTCTTGGGATTAAAGACTAGCCCATAAACTGCGGACAAAGGTATATGCCAAAGACCCTCCTTAAACGCGTTGCAGCATGTACATTGATTTTCTTGCCCTTGATAAGCCATAGCGCGCGAGGGCAAGACGCTTCCTTCAACGATTACCTCCTTAAGCTAAAACAAGAGGCAAGTGCCCAAGGCATTAGCCAAGCGACGATCAACGCCGCTTTCCCGCAGATAAAACGCTTTAAAAAAGCCAATGTGGCCGCAGCGCCAAGCCAATCTAAAACCCTTGAAACCTATTTGCCAGAAGTCGTTCCAGAATGGAAGGTGGATACGGCGCGCGTGCTCTTTAACGAGCATGAGGTGCTATTGAGCAATATTGCTGATAAGTATCAAGTGCAGCCGCGGTTTTTAGTGGCGCTCTGGGGCTTAGTGTCTAACTTTGGTGATGCGTCGGGGGATTATCCTGTGCTGTCTGTGATGGCGTCGTTAGCCTTTACGGACGAAGATACGGCGCGTTACCAGCGGGAGTTTATGGCTGCGCTTTCCATCATGGATAAAGAGCATCTTAAGTTTGAAGATCTTAAAAGCAATGACAAAGGCTTTATGGGGCAAACCCAATTGCTTCCGAGTGAATATTTAGCCTACGGCCAAGATGGCGACGGTGATGGCAAAAAAGACATTTGGCACAATGTGGCCGATGCCTTTGCCTCTGCCGCGAACCTGCTTAAGCAGCAGGGCTGGAATGGGGAGGATACCTGGGGACGTCAGGTTCAAGCACCGGTGGATCTGAAGGCCGAGTTTATCGGACTCAATCAATCCCAAACCTTAGCCAAGTGGCAACAGCTAGGTGTCAGGCGTTTCGATAATACGGATTTACCGAATCGTGAGGATATTCACGCTTCGCTTATCATGCCCGACGGTGCCAAGGGCCGAAAATATTTGGTCTATGGCAATTACCGCGCCTTAATGCACTGGCAAGCGGTGAATTATTTAGGCGAGGGCGATTATTTTGGCATCTCTGTGGTGCATTTATCGGAGAGAATTAAGACTCCCCAGTAAATTGGTGTAAAATGGCCCGCATTAAGCGGGTTTTTTATTATGAAGATAAGCGTAAACATGGCATTTTGGCAGAATAAAGCGTTAACCGAGTTGACATCGCAGGAGTGGGAGTCCCTCTGCGATGGTTGTGGTAAGTGTTGTTTAAACAAGTTGATCGATGATGAAACTGAGGAGTTGTATTACACCAATGCAGCTTGCCTATTGCTCGATCATCAAAGTGCCAGCTGCAAGCATTATAGTGACCGTTTTAGCCATGTTCCCCAATGTACTGTGATCACACCGCAAAACGTCCATGAACTGACGTGGTTACCCGATAGTTGTGCCTACCGTCGTTTAGCAGCTGGTCGAGAATTGCCAAGCTGGCATCCATTACTCACTGGCTCTAAAGAAGCTATGTACCTTGCGGGGATGTCGATTCAAGGCAAAGTGGTGGATGAGCGCAGGGTTAAAGATATTGAAGATCATATCGTGCTGTGGCCGCTGAAAGATCTAGATTAACGCTATTACAGCAGCGTTTGTCTCTAATAACTGACGTTAATAAACAAAAAGGAGCAACTAACCATTGGGTTGAGTGCTCCTTTTTTCTCTCTAGGCTTTAAAACCAAAGTTTTATCTATCAAGGAATTGCGGTGTTATTGCTGGTCACAGCTAAGTAACGCCACACTCTCCCTCGATTAGATAAAGTAACTTATTCAACGAGAATGACTATTTTTCAACAATAGTTACTTTTTCGATAATAATCGGCTCACGGGGCACGTCCTCATGGCCTGCAACACGGGTGGTTTTTACGCCTTCAATTTGCAGCACGACCTCGAGTCCCGCGGTGACTTTACCAAATACCGCATAACCCCAACCGTTGTTGGTGGTTGCCGTGTGGTCGAGGAACTCATTGTTGGCCGTATTGATAAAAAACTGCGCGGTCGCCGAGTGCGGTGCATCGGTACGGGCCATAGCGATAGTGCCAAACACATTCGATAGGCCTTTGTTGGCTTCGTTGACAATCGGCTCGTGGGTGGGCTTTTCCTTCATTTTGGCGGTAAAACCACCGCCTTGGATCATAAAGCCTTTGATCACTCGATGGAAAATCGTGTGTTCATAAAAACCTTCTTGGCAGTAGCGGATAAAGTTTTTGGCGGTAACGGGCGCGCGCTCCATATCGAGTTCGATACTGATATCACCGAGGTTGGTTGTAAAAATAATCGTCATATTTGCTTCTGCTATTTTGAGTTAATTCGTTAATAAACTGCTAATTCACTTAGTGCTTTTGTGCCAAGGATTTGCCTGGGGTTCGGTATCCCCCTGCGGCTTGATGCTGTTTTGCCATGGATTAGCTTGCAGTGGATTCGCAGGGCGGCTATCTGAGTAAGCACTTGAGTGAGTACCTGAGCGACTATCCGTCCCTGTCTTTGGGGCCTTAGGCGCAGGAGTCGTTTTGGCACTGCGATGCTTCTTGGCTTGTGTCGCCTCAAAGGTGCCCGGCTTGCCACTCGAATAGGGGCGGGGTTGAGCACTTGTGTCGGCGGGTTTATGGGGTTTACGCTCTGTTGTCGATGCCGATTTAGGCACAAAATCGAGTATGGAAATCGGCACGACTTTTTTCGGCTCAAAGCCTGCTATCTCCCTGCGTACGATAACATGACCTAAGCGGCGCTCAATGGCGCATAGGTTTCTGAAATCATCCTTAGAAACAAAGGAAATCGCTTCACCTTGGTTACCCGCACGTCCGGTACGGCCAATGCGGTGAATATAGTCGTCGGCTTCATCGGGTAAGTCGTAGTTAATCACCCGCGCTAAGGCATCGATATCAATACCGCGTGAGGCGACACCCGTAGCGACCAAGAAGGAGACTTTCCCCGCTTTAAAATCGATAAGCAGTTGCTCACGCACCGCTTGGCTACGACCACTGTGAAAAGCCTCCGCAACAATGCCACGCTTTTCTAACTGGCTAACCAATTTGGCGGCGCCGTGTTTGGTTTGGATAAAAATTAACGCCTGTGACCAGTTATTTTCTTGGATCAAATGACTCAGCAACGCTGACTTTTTATCTTTATCGACCGTGGTCAACCATTGGTCAATATGAGTCGACGCCGCGCTCTTACGGCTGATTTCAATTTCGATGGCGTCCGGAATAGCGGATTTTGCCAGCGCTTTCACCTGTTTTGATAAGGTGGCTGAAAATAAGAGATTTTGTCTCTGCTCAGGCAGCTTTTCGATGATGCTATTAATGTCTTCGATAAAGCCCATATCGAGCATGCGGTCGGCTTCGTCGAGCACCAATACTGAGACTTCATCGAAACGGATGGCCCTTTGGGTATACATGTCGAGTAAACGCCCGGGTGTGGCCACCAGTAAATCGACGCCTTCAATCAGCCGTTTCTTTTGCGGCGCGGCGTCGACACCACCGTACATCGCCATGGCCGTTAAAGGTAAATACTTGGCGTATTGGTTGATATTTTCTTCGACCTGAAGCGCTAACTCACGCGTGGGGGTGAGTATGATGGCGCGCACTCGCTTAGGGCGGATCTTGGGGGCATCGGCGAATCTGTGTAGCAGCGGCAGCACAAAACTGGCGGTTTTACCTGTGCCCGTTTGCGCCGCGGCAAGCACATTCTTGCCCGCTAAAATGCTGGGAATGGCCTTTGTCTGTATCGGCGTGGGGGTCGTGTAACCCAGTTCAGTCACCGCTTTGACAAGCGCGCTGTGTAATCCAAGTTGGGAGAATGGCATTGAGAGTCTCAACTAAATGATTTATTGGCAAACTGTAAGCCTGAGGCGAACAGCGAAGCAGGTAGCTATTATAGCAGTAGCGATAGTGGAATAGGGGATTATCTCACGCAGGTTGATAGCTGAGCGCTATCGGCACTCGAGCTTACAAATTTGTAACTGGGCATGTATTCGCTTGCAACACAGCTGCAATTAGGCGGCTGATATGATTAACTTAAGTCCTTTTATTGGCATCTTATGAGTTAAGTTTTAGATGCTTACGGTCGCCTCGAGGCACTGGAATTAACGCATAAATATAAAAAGGACGAAAAAGAATGAAGAAAACCGCCATCTCTCTTGCGATCTTGTTATCGCTCACAGGCCTAGCGGGTTGCCAATCGCAATCAACCCAAGCGTCAGCCGATACCACCAAATCAAGCGCCGTCAGTGCTGATGTGAAGACCAGCGCCTTTGCACAATTTAGCCAGACCTTTATCGATGATCTGTGGCAATTAGCGCCAACCTGGGCACTCTACAGCGGCAAACACGTTAATGATGGCTATTTAGAAATCCCCAATGAAGCGAGCCGTGTTAAGACGCTTGCCTTTGCAAAAGCCCAGCAGGCAAAGCTGAAACAGTTTGAACTTAAGTCACTGAGCTCTAACGAAACCATCGATTATCACTTGATTGATAATCTACTAAACAGCATGGCGTGGGAAATCACTGACTTTAAATCATGGCAATGGGATCCCTCGAGCTATAACGTAGCGGGCGGCTTTGCACAAATCATCAATGAAAACTTTGCGCCACTGGATGACAGATTACGTTCCGTATTGGCCAGAATGGAAAATATCCCTGCTTATTACGCCGCTGCGCGCAGCAATATTCAGCAGCCAACCCTAGAACACACTGAATTGGCTGTGATGCAAAACCAAGGTGCGTTTTCGGTCTTCTCCGATGATTTATTGAAGCAAGTGGCGGATTCTGGTCTGTCAGATGCGGAAAAATCGCTGTTTAAATCCCGTTTCGACACGACAACGCAAGCGATTAACGAACATATTACTTGGTTAAATGCACAGGTTAGCCAACTGAAAAAAGACGGTGCCCGCAGTTTTAGAATTGGTGAAGAATTATACGAGCAAAAGTTTGCCTTTGATATCCAAGCGGGTATGACAGCAAAACAGCTCTATCAAAAAGCCATGGCAGATAAAGAAAGAGTGCAAGGTGAAATGGCGAAGATCACCGACAAGCTGTGGCCAAAATATTTCACTACGCCAAAACCTGCCGACAATAAAATCGCGATTCGCCAATTGATTGATAAATTATCGACAGAGCACGTTAAGCGTGATGACTTTGTGAGCGAAGTACGTAAACAAATTCCTGAGTTGATTGAATTTGTAAATCAAAAAGACTTAGTGACCTTAGATCCTAAAAAACCATTAGTCGTGCGTGAAACCCCTGAGTATATGCGTGGTTATGCGGGAGCTTCGATTAGTGCGCCTGGCCCTTATGATAAATTAGGCAATACCTATTATAACGTCACGCCACTCGATGGTATGAGTGATGAATCTGCAGAAAGCTATTTACGCGAATATAACCACTGGATATTACAGATTTTAAATATCCATGAGGCGATTCCTGGACACTACACCCAATTAGTTTATTCCAATGAGTCACCAAGCTTAGTGAAAAGCTTATTTGGTAATGGCGCTATGGTCGAAGGTTGGGCTGTTTATACCGAACGCATGATGCTTGAAGAGGGTTATGGTAATTTCGAGCCTGAAATGTGGTTGATGTATTACAAGTGGAATTTACGTGTTATCTGTAACACTATCTTAGACTACAGCATTCATGTTAAAGGCATGACTGAAGAGCAAGCCATTAGTCTGATGATGGATGAAGCGTTCCAGCAACGTGCTGAGGCGGAAGGTAAATGGCGCCGTGCCACCCTAAGCCAAGTGCAGCTGACCAGTTACTACTCGGGTTACCGTGAAATTTACGATTTCCGCGAAGAATATAAGCAGCTCAAAGGCAAGGATTTTGACCTAAAAGCATTCCATGAGAAGTTTTTAAGTTATGGCAGTGCACCGGTGAAATATATTCGCCAATTAATGTTAGAGCAGTAATCCATCACCCAGATATAAGGCGCTAACTGAGCGCCTTATATCTGTTCTCTAAACGCCATTCGCTAAAATCATGCATTAATCATGAATGATGTCTAATGACGCTTAAGACCGCCGAAATCACTCAAGCAAAAATCCTGTTATTCCGTATTGAATCGAGATGTTTGCGGAAAGGGTAAGAAGTGCTGATTATCGAAGAGGGTTATTTCTTAGTGCTAGACTCTGCCATGATGGCTAAAACTTCTTCGTAGGAAAGGTTTAATTCGCGAGAGAGGTTAATGATTTTGGTTTTATAGGTTTGAATGTTTTCTTGTTGTGCGAGCTGATGTTTCTTTTCTTCTACTATTTCGTTAACAGTTTCTTGCAATATCAATAATCGACGTAAACTGTAGTCTAGGGATTTGATATATTTCCCCATTTGTTGTTTATTACGGGCTTGCTCAAGATCCGTTGAGGCTTTTTTCTCATATCCATATTCATCCAGCGCGGCAATAGCGCTTTGCAAATCAAGATCTGTTGTCATTTGGTGTTCACTTTATTACAAGAAGTTGAGAAGCTAAATAATGAATTAACGTACCCAAGCGGGTGTCATAGGAGGTTAACTATCGCAGATTATCATGTTTATGCCAATGCTCATAAACTATTTAAAGTGTAAACCTCATTAAAAAGTCGAGTTTCGCATTGGGCTTGTAGGGGTCTACAATAATGGTTAGTCTAAACTTTTCACTTCGCGGAGATCCAAATGCTTGATCTATTGCCTGATTTGTTCGATCACTACCCTACAAAACTGTCGCTGTTACCGCTCGAATTTCGCAGTTTTGGTGGTAAGCGTTTGTTTTGGGGTGAAGTTGTAACGGTCAAATGTTTTGAAGATAACTCCAAAGTGAAAGAAGTGCTGGCCCAGCCCGGTCATGGAAAAGTATTGGTCGTTGATGGTGGCGGCTCACCCCGGCGGGCGTTATTAGGGGATTTGATCGCGCAAAGTGCCCTCGATAACGGTTGGCAAGGTGTGGTGATTAATGGCTATGTCCGTGATGTGGCAAGGCTTTCTACTTTTAATCTTGGCGTTTATGCCTTAGGGGCTATGCCCATCAAGACCGAAAAATTAAACCAAGGCCAAATCGATGTGCCGATTGAGTTTGGCGCTGTGACAGTAAAACCCGGCATGATGCTTTATGCCGATGAGAATGGCATTGCCGTGAGCGAGGCGTCATTAAACTTTGCCTTTCTAAGTTAAGTGTTATCAAAAATTCAAGATGTTATTGATAAGGATGTTTCTATGAAATTCATTAAGCGGCTTTTAGCTCTTCTGGTGACCTTAGTGGTTGCAGTCACCTTATATCTCACCGTATTTTTCGACCCTAATGATTTTAAACCAGAAATTGTCAACGCCGTTAAAAAGCAGACTGGGCGTGAGCTTGTCATCGGTGATGATTTGTCGTGGACATTTTTCCCGACGGTTGGGATTAATCTAGGGGGGATTTCACTCTCTAATCCCGAGGGATTTACACCCAAAGCGATGCTTGAAGTGAATAAGGCTGTGGCAGAAGTTGAGCTTATGCCACTGTTTAGCAAGCAAATTGAAATTGCGCAGCTAAGCCTTGATGGTGCAAAAATCAATCTGGTCACCCGTAAAAATGGCAGTTCGAGCCTCGATGGCTTAACGGGCAAGGGCGCTGAAAAACCAGCAACGCCTGCCGAGCCAAGCGCCAAAGCACAATTAACGAGCATTGATGTGGGCGGCGTTTCGATTACCAACACCGAAATCAATTTGATTGATGAAGCGAAGGGACAAACCCAAACCTTAACCTTGAAGCAATTTACGCTGGGGGCATTTTCACTCGATAAATTTGCGCCTATGGCCTACGAATTTGCCGCGACTCTGCCGGATATGACAGTGAGCAGCAAAGGCGAAGGGCAGATCAAGTTAAGCCATGATTTTAATCAGCTGGTGATTGAGAAGCTGGATATTGAGACTCAAGTTGAAGGCGAGGGGATCCCCAATAAAAAACTGACTGCTGAGGTTAGCCTAAACAGCCAAATCGCATTAGATAAAAAGCAGCTGTCGGCAGACATCAGTAAATTAACGGTGATGGATATCAATGCAGCGGGTAAGTTGGCGGTGAATTACGGCGGTAAAGTGCCGCAAATTAACGCGGATTTCCAACTGGGTGACATTGATCTCGATGCCTTATTGCCAAAATCTGATACGGCGGAAAAGCAAGCTGCTACCACGCCTTCACAGACTCTGGCGGTAGAGCCAGACCTTACCGCGCTCAATGGCTTAGATGCTAAACTGACATTAGCGGTCAAATCCATCAAGGTGGCGAACCTGTCAACGCAGAACTGGTTGATGGATTTAGGCATTAAGAATGGGGTGGTTGACCTTAAGCAACTGACTGCGGATCTTTACCAAGGTAAGTTGATGCTGAATGCGCAGGTTGATGCCCGCTCGAAAGTTGCCAGTTACCAATTTGATAAGCAAATCTCGGGTGTTCAGATCCGTCCATTACTTAAAGATGCCGCCGAGCTGGAAATTCTGGCGGGGACGGCCAATTTCAACGTTAAGGGTAAAGGTAAGAGTTTAATTCCAGAGCAGTTGAAGAAAAACCTACTTGCTAATGGCCGTTTTGATATTACCGACGGTGCCCTTTACGGGGTGAATATTCCGCAAATGATCCGTAGCGCGCAGGCCAAGTTAAAGGGGGATATGTCCGCCGACACCAAAGAAGAGCGTAAAACCGACTTCTCGAGCCTGACGGGTAACTTCAGCCTAGAGAACGGTGTGGCGACAAATCCTGATCTTGCCATGTCATCACCGCTATTACGGGTGGCGGGTAAGGGCAGTGCAAACCTGCTGACCGAAGGCTTGGATTACCGATTGACCACGACCTTAGTGAACTCCCTCAAAGGTCAGGGCGGTAGCGAGAAAAATGCCTTGGCTGGTATTGATATTCCACTTGCGATCACTGGCACCTTCCAAAAACCTGAATATGCTTTAGATACCCAAGCGCTGCTGAACAATCAGTTGAAGGAAGAAACGGATAAAGCCAAGGATAAATTAAAGGACTCCCTACTGAAAAAACTCGGTGGTTTTTAGACATGGGAAAACACACCACTAAGCAAGTGTCAGGGAGTAAGCTTCAACCTAAGCAGGCATTAACGCGTATTGCGCGCCCGCTTGGGATGGCATTGGTGGCGGGGCAGCTGTTTGGCTGCTTTGCCCCGCAAGCCCAGACTAATGTGCCAAAAACGGATATTCGTACCGAGGCGGCTAAACAACCTGAAGTGGTACAGACCGCCGATTTAGCGGCGAAACTACAGGGAATTGAAGCAAAATCCAGCTTAAAAGTGGAACAGGTATCGAACAAACCGTCTCAGGCTTTGCTCACGGGGACGCTTTCCCTCGATACTTTTGTGGATTTTAAACAACCCCTTAAGGCGACATTAACGGTTCGCAATCCCTCGACTCAGGCGGTTGCACTGCGTTATCACTCGGGCATGACTGCCGATTTGCTACTGACCACAGTGCAAGGAAAGCGTCTTTGGGCTTGGTCTGACGATATGATGTTTACTCAAGCTCTGCGTGATACTCAGTTAGCCGCAGGTGAGGAGTTGGTGGTCAGGTTTGCGATCCCGCCAAAAGCCTTGGCAGGGATCCCAAATGAAGGAGCCCATCTTGAGGCGCAATTTGCCGCTAAGGCGCTGGAAAGCGAATTGCCAGCAATGGCGCGCGTCGTGTACTTGCTAACCCTTGAGTAACGCGAGCTAAAGATTGCGCCATTCTTGTAAACTGCAGTGTATTTTACATTGCTGATTTAAAGACAGCGGGCTACAAGGATAAGACTCGAGGCTATTTAGTCTGGATCCTTGCGAATGAAAAAGGCAGTAACCTAGGGTTACTGCCTTTTTGTTTACCATTATTACAAATGGTTTAAGTGTTAATGCTTGTGGCTCTTTCGCCGATGAGTCAGACTTAACTCAATATCTAAGTCGTTTTCAAACTCAGCATTAGGCATTTAAATTGCTTTCATCCACCACCAGCTTTAACACTTGGCCGGGTTGAATATATTGTGATGAGGTTAAGCTGTTCCACTCGAGTAGCTCGGCAACCGTCACTTTAAACTTGCTGGCAATACGCGCTAAAGAATCGCCAGATTTCACCTTATAGCTGACGGTGCGAATTTGCTCTGCTTCCGCTTGGGTTTGTGGCGCAACGATCGTCAGTTTTTGGCCCATCTGCAATTTACTGTCTTTGCTTAAATGGTTCCAAGCGGTGAGCTGCTTCACCGATACCTTATGATTTTGTGCGATTTGCCACAGGGTATCGCCGGATTTCACTTGGTAAGTCAACTTATTGCCAGAGGTTGAAGTTGCCGCTTTTTTAGGTAACTTCTGGCTGGTTGACATCGCATACAGCTGTTTATCGTCGGCAGAGACCGGAATAATCAGGTGTCTACCCGCGACGATATTGTTATTTTTCATACCATTAGCTGCACGGATCGCATTGACTGTGGTATGGTGTTTCTTGGCAATGGCACCGATACTGTCACCGGATTTAATGGTGTATCTGAGCCAACTTACACGGGCTTCACTCTCGGTTTCGGCCAGTGCTTTTTTAAACTCTTCTGACTTATCAATCGGCAATACCAACGTATGGGGTCCCGTCGGTGCGGTGGCCCAGCGGTTGTATCCTGGATTGAGTTTTAATAGCTCATGGGTCGTCATATTGGCGAGCCCAGCCGCCATGGCCAAGTCAATTTGGCTATCGATATCAACCACTTCGATAGAAGGGCTGTTTTCAATTGGCGCTAGTGTGATGCCGTACTCGTCGGCATGTTTAATCACTTCGGCGAGGGCCAATAATTGTGGCACATAACGCTCAGTCTCTTTAGGGAGATCCAGTGACCAAAAATCGGTTTTAAGGCCTTTATCTTCATTGCGTTTAATCGCATTGAGGACCCGTGACTCGCCCGAGTTGTAGGCTGCAATCGCATAAAGCCAATTGTTATTGGTTTTGTCGTACAGATATTCGAGCATGTCCAACGCGGCCACGGTGGAGGCGGGCACATCACGACGACCGTCGTACCACCAGTTCATCTCTAACCCAAAATGGCTGGCCATTGGGGTCGTAAATTGCCAAAGCCCTGAGGCGGCACTGGCTGAGGATGCGCTGGGATCGAAGGCGCTTTCGATAATAGGCAGCAACGCGATCTCAATGGGGAGATGGCGCTTTTCAAGCTCTTCGACGATCAAATACATGTAAGGCGCCGCACGCTCAGAAATCACTTCGAGGTGTTTGGGGTTCTTGATGTACCAATCGCGATAATAGTTAACTAATTTCTTGTCAGGAATGGGGAGTTGCATTCCTTGACGAATTCGCTCCCATACATCAGTAATTTGCGCCGACTCAGGTTCGGTTGCGAGATAATACTGTGGGACGGTATTTTCAGTTGTGACGGTTTCAGCTTCAGGTTTGGTCACCTGATGGTTGTCTAAAGTCTGACAACCTGTGAGTAGGGCAAATCCCCCTACTACAACATAAAGTGATACTCTCATGGAAAACGATAGTCCTCTGTTAGTGCATTGCCACAGCACAATCTCATCGAGCCTCATCGAGCCTCATTGAGCTAACGAATTGATTATTATGTAAATAGTGGCAACACAGAGCGCAAAGTATTCACGCAAAAACGAGCCATTCTATGGGATCTTTTCGATCTTGTCCCTAAATTATCGTACATCTTGTAGGGTCACTTTTGATTTACATCATCAAAAATGGAAAAAACTGTATAAATTTCAGCCATAAATAGATCGTTTTTTACTAAAAAATATCTTTCCACTGCCTGAGTAGGGTAAAACAGGTCAGTTCATCTGCTTTAGTCAGATCTTGATCACAAAACTGATTTTTTATGCTGTTGACTATGGTGGGCGCCAACGGTCTAAGGAAGGGATTAATGGCTCGCTCTAATCCGATCGTGGAAGGAATGGTGGCTTTGCCTTGCACGCGAAGGTTTTTTGCTTGCTCCGCATAGGCCTTGAGCGCTTCATTATCCGCATCGACCGCTTGGGCAAATTTTAAATTGGCGAGGGTGTACTCATGGGCGCAATACACTCGGGTTGTATCGGGCAGCGCCGCGAGCAGACTTAAGGATTGCCACATCTGCGCTGGCGAGCCTTCAAATAAACGGCCGCAGCCTGCACTAAAGAGCGTATCACCGCAAAATAATGCGCCATCAACCAGATAGGCGATATGCCCAGCCGTATGCCCGGAAACGGACAGGATACGCACGGGCGAGTCAATAAAAGGCACGGTGAGTGTATCACTCAGCGTTGGGTCAATTGGCTGATTGATGCCGTGAATATCTTCACTTTGTGGACCATAAACCGCTAAGTCATGACCTGTGGTCTGCTTAACATGGGCCGCGAGGGCGGGGATCCCACCCGTGTGATCCCTATGATGATGGGTGATCAAAATACCCGCTAGTGAGAGTTGCTGGGTGCGCAAGTAGTCGAGCACGACATTGGCATCGCCCGGGTCAACCACATACACGGCTTCCTGGGAGTCTTGTCGCAACACCCAGATATAATTGTCATTAAAGGCATTAATCGCTGATATAGTGAGCATAGCACCGCCGATCGCTGTATTTCGTTTTGAAGATAAGGTTATTATCCATAAGAGGGGCTCACTTGGCGACAGTGCATGATAATTGCTCATGACAAACATTAGGGACAACGCTAAGGCGGCAAAGGGTAAGATGGGTGATTGTATCCACCATTAAGTTAAGAGTAACGGGAAGGGAGGAGACTTGTGTCGTATAACAGTGCTATGCGCAAACCCGAACAATGGGACGATTTGCCCAATGGTCCTGCACTCCAACAAGCCGTTGCCGATAAGCTTGCCGATTGGTGGCCAAGGGTGTTTGGCTACCACTTACTCAAACTCGGCCCTTTAAGCGCCGATCTCTCGAGTATGGCATCCCCCGTTGCGCACCATTTCTCTCTGTGCTCAGAACCTAATGCCTCGTTAATTGGCGATTTTTGCCATTTACCCCTACAGAATGGGGTGATCGATGCCGTGCTGATGAGTCTGTTGCTCGAATTTGAAGCCGATCCTTACCGTATCCTGCGGGAAACCGACAGGGTGCTGATCGCTGGCGGATACTTATTTATTGTAGGTTTTAATCCCTTAAGCCCAGTGTTTCTCGGTAAGTTATGGCCAAAGTATCAGGATAATCTACCCTGGTGTGGGCGTTTTTTCATGCCCTCTCGAGTACGAGACTGGTTAGGATTATTGGGCTATCAAGTGGTCAGCGATGAACGTTTAGTCTACCACCCGTTAATTGGTGAGTTTAATGACGGCCGTTTTATGCAGCAAACCTTGGCCTCATGGCTACCCAGTGCAGGCAGCTTATATTTAATTGTAGCGCGTAAATTAGAGTCGCCATTAACGCCCATCCGCGACAAACGTAAAGTGTTACAGCCGAATTGGACCACGGCCCCGAGCGCGGGTCGAACCGGGCATTTATCCGAACATACCAAATAATTTCATTCATTGATGAGTCTGTTATGCGAATAACCTTAAGGCAACTTGCGGTATTTGAAGCCGTTGCACGCAGTGGACAAGTGGCAAAAGCGGCGGAGCAAGTTAATCTGTCGCCGCCTGCGACCTCTATGGCCTTGGCCGAATTAGAAAAGCAGCTCAACGCCCGTTTATTTGAGCGGATTGGCAATCGATTACAGCTCAACTCCCAAGGGAATTTGTTACTGCCACTGGCGACGGACTTGTTACATCGAGTCGAGCAAATCGAGCAAGCGTTCACGCGCCAAGACGGCGATTTAGTCGGGCATTTAAGCGTGAGCGCCAGTTCCACGATTGGTAACTATTTGTTAGCAAAAGCGGCGGTGGCCTTTTGTCAGCAACATACGCAGACCCATGTGGATGTGGCCATTACCAATACCCAAGAAGTGATCCAATCGGTCGCGCAATTTCGCGCCGAAATGGGGTTTATCGAAGGACATTGCACCGATAACCGCTTGAATATTGAACCTTGGCATAAGGACAGACTATTAGTCTTTTGTCATCCGGCGCATCCCCTCGCGGGGCAGACGGTTAAACCCGCAGCGGTCAAAGGCCAATCTTGGGTATTAAGGGAAGAAGGCTCTGGCACACGTGAATATTTTGTCAATGCAGCCAATGAATTAGGTATGCAGCCCGAGGCAAAATTCTGTTTTACCACGCCCGATGCCATCAAGCTTGCGGTTAAACAAGGCGCTGGATTGGGCGTGCTCTCTGAGTTGGCTCTGGATAAAGACATTAGCCGAAAAGAGCTGGCCCTAGTAACCATTGAAGGCTTAGTGCTGGAGCGACAGTTTTATCGCATCACCCACAAGAGCCGCCAAGCCACGTCATTAGGTCTAGCCTTTGTACAGTTTTGCGGTAATTTTTTCCATTTATCTCGGGAGTAAACGGCGCAACGTTAACCGCCGAAATGAGCGCCGAAATGAATGCAGGTATTAGGACTCTGCCTGATAGCCTTCATCGACTTGGGTAGGGCTTGCTTCAGCGGCGGCGCGGGCGAGTTGATCGCAGCGCTCGTTTTCGGCGTGACCCGCGTGGCCTTTTACCCAACGCCAATCAATTTGATGCAGCTGGGCAGCTTTGTCTAACCGTTTCCAGAGGTCGACATTTTTCACCGGTGTACGATTCGAGGTCATCCAGCCTTTTTTCTTCCAGCCATGGATCCAGGTGGTGATCCCTTGGCGCATATATTGGCTATCGCTGGTTAAAATGACTTTGCAAGGCTCTTTTAACGCCTCGAGGGCAACGATGGGGGCTAATAATTCCATGCGATTATTGGTCGTCAGGGCAAAACCATCTGACATCTCCTTTGTATGGCCCTTATAATTCATTACAATGCCATAGCCACCGGGGCCAGGGTTGCCTAAGCAAGAGCCATCGGTGAAGATGTGGATCAGTTTTAGTTCAGTCATCAAATGGTTATCCGCAGCGTAAATACCGGCCGAGTATAACCAAAAAATGTCATAAGAAGCGCATAAAAGTATGAATATTATCTCAAACGCGAGCCGTCAGGTTATTTTGGATACTGAAACCACGGGTATGAACCAAGGCAGTGGTGCAGTGTATTTAGGCCACAGAATTATTGAGATAGGCTGTGTTGAGGTGATCAACCGCCGTTTAACGGGACGTTATTACCATCAATATATTAATCCCGGCCAAGCGATTGACCCAGAAGCCATTGCGGTTCACGGGATCACCGATGAGCGCGTCGCCAATGAGCCTAGGTTCCATCAGATAGCGCAGGAGTTTATCGATTTTATCAGTGGCGCAGAAATTGTGGCCCATAACGCAAACTTCGACGTGAGCTTTATGGACCATGAGTTTTCACTGCTGCAGCCTTTAGGGCCTAAGACCAGTGAAATCTGTGAGATTTTAGACTCCCTCGATATCGCAAAATTTTTGCATCCCGGCCAAAAGAACAACTTAGACGCCCTGTGTAAGCGCTACGGTATCGATAACTCCCGCCGCCTGTACCACGGAGCATTACTCGACGCCGAGATCTTGGCCGATGTGTATTTGGCGATGACAGGCGGACAGACCAAGTTCAATCTCTCCAACGATGAAGTCGGTCAAGAGGCGGGGGGCATCCAACGCTTTGATCCCTCATCACTTAATCTTAAAGTGATCAGCGCATCGGCCGATGAACTCGTTATGCATGAAAAGCGTCTTGATTTAGTTGCAAAATCAGGAAAATGCCTCTGGAGAGGATAATTTATTGCCTATGACGATGTCGCTGCGAAAATCCCTACGAAATACCACATTAGTGCTCGGCGGCCTCTGCTTGAGCACCTCTTTGCTGGCGGCCGATGCCGAACCTGCAGTTAATACCGCTCAGCCGTCCGCCAATATGGCGCCAAAGGCCCAAGAGGCGCAGCCCAGTGCCGCAAAACCCAATGATGCTCAAGTCAGTGCGTCTAAGGTTAGTGAGCCCAAAGTCAGTGAGGCTAAAACGAGTGCAGATAAACCCGCTGACGTGAAAGCGAGCGCCGAAAAGCCAGTTGATGCCAAGCCGAGTCAAGCCACTCAAGCCAAGCCGACCAAGCCTGCTACTCGAAAAGTGGTGCCCGTCGATACCGCCTCTGAGCTTAAAAATCGCTTTCGGGTGGATCATATGGTCAGCAGCATGACACTGTTGATCCAGCGGGAGTACGGCTCTGCGCCTGTGGTCATCGTATTGCCCGACGGCAGCAAGTGGTACGCCAATCGTCACCCTGAAACGGTGAAATGGGTCGATGGCATTACTGGCGACATTATATATATCGAGTCGCCTCAGCCTGGCCCTTGGCAGCTGGTGGGTAAGGTAGTGCCGGGATCGCAACTTAAGCGGGTTTCTAAACTTGAGATTGAAGTGCAGCAATTGCCACAGCCGTTATTCCAAGGTGAAGAAACCAAAGTTGTTGCTCAATTGATGGGTGATGCGGAGCGTGTGCGCATGCCGGGGCTCGATTATCTTGTCGAGTGGACCGCGCATTTTGTCAGTAAACATCGCGCAGGGGATGAAAACTTTGCCGCCGGTGACATTATCGTCGGCTCTTACAAAGATAATGGCGAAAAGTTCGATGAAAGACCCGACGATGGCATGTTTACCAGCGATATCAATCTAAAACAGCCCTGGGGTGAGTATGACTTTGTGGTCCAAGCCCGTAATAATGTGTTTGAACGACAGGTTTCTTTTCCCTTTACCTTATCGCCACGCCCAGTGAATGCCGAGGTGATCACCCCAGATGATCCGTTAACGGGGCGATGGAAAATAATGCTGCACGCCGATAGCAGTGTGCTGCAATTGGCTGAAACCCATTTTTCATTCGAGCTTGTTGGACCAGCTGGTTTGCAACTTCCCCTCGTCGTTCATGGGCTTAAAGAGAGCGACACTGAACTGCCAATACCGCCTGTGACTGAGTTTGGCAGTTATCGAATTAAAGGCACAGTGGCGACCACCACAGTCACAGGCCGTGAAATCCTGCTCGATTTGCCTGAACTTTTCTTTAACTTAGTGCAGCCACCCGAACCGCCGCCGAGTGCCGAGGAGTTAGCCGCCGTTGCAGCGCAAAAGGCCGCTGAAGAAGAAGCCGTGGCAAAACAGGATGCACTGTTTTGGATCATCACCATCAATGCTGTGTTACTACTGCTTGGGGTTGTGGGGCTGATAGTCTGGCGTAAGCGTCAAAGTCTCGCGCAGGCACTGGCTGCCGCAGAGCAACGGATGTTAGATGAAGCAGGGCAGAATAAGCCAGAGGCGCCATCGCTAGATGAGATTGATTTGACCATGCCAGACAAGCCGGATCATCGCCGCTAAATCAACGGTCAACAGTCAGGCGTTTTAGAAGCCAGTTTGAAGATATTTTGTTCATTTATCATGGGGTTTTGTTAAGTTTGGCGAAATTTTAACTAAACGATGCAATTGAGTGAAAAAAACGGTTGACGCTTCGAACGCTCAACCGTATTATTCACCGCAACTTGAGTGGAGCGGTAGTTCAGTTGGTTAGAATACCGGCCTGTCACGCCGGGGGTCGCGGGTTCGAGTCCCGTCCGCTCCGCCAGTCAAGTTGTTGAAAGTTAAAATTATAGTGCTCTAGTAGCGGTATAATAAAAGTTTGGAGCGGTAGTTCAGTTGGTTAGAATACCGGCCTGTCACGCCGGGGGTCGCGGGTTCGAGTCCCGTCCGCTCCGCCAAATAGAATAAGCCTCATCGGAAGATGGGGCTTTTTTCTATCTATCTTTTCAGAGTATTTGCCTCTGTATTTCTGCTTAATACCTTTACCTAATGCCTAAGGTATTGTTTCTTGTTACCCCTTTATTTCTACTGAAAGCTGAATATTCGCTGTCAATCGGCATATTCGAGTTACAGGACTGCATTTTTTGCTGCTATTGTTATCACCAATAGTTCATTTTTCTGTATGAAAAAAGCGTGTTAGGTTGGGTTAATAAAGACCACTCCATGCCAACTAAAGGAAGTTATATGGTTGAAAAAATCACTGGGATGTTAGCACTTATCGGGGTGCTTTCGTTATTTTGTCAATGGGTTGGTTGGAAGCTTAGGTTACCTGCAATTTTACCGTTATTACTCTGTGGTTTGATGTTAGGCCCAGCATTTGGGGTACTCAATCCCGATGAAATCTTTGGGGATTTATTGTTTCCTATCATTTCACTCGGTGTCGCCGTGATCCTGTTTGAGGGGGCATTGACCCTCAATTTTAAAGAGATTAAAGACCATGGCCGCATGGTGACTCACTTAGTGAGCATCGGCATGGTGATCACCTGGGGCTGTATCAGTGTCGCGACCTTTTATTTGCTCAATTTTAGCTGGGAGGTCGCATTGTTATTTGGCGCCCTCGTGGTGGTTACGGGCCCGACCGTGATTGTACCTATGCTGCGCAGCGTGCGGCCTAAGTCGCAACTGGCGAGTATTTTACGCTGGGAAGGGATTGTGATTGATCCCATTGGTGCGCTGCTGGCGGTATTAGTGTTTGAATACATTACTGTATCTGGCGATCAAACCAGCCATGTACTTTATGCACTAGGTTCTATGCTCACGCTTGGCTTAGGTTTAGGCGCAGCGTCAGGTTACTTAATTGGCCAAGTGATCCGCCGCAATTTATTGCCGCATTATTTACGTAATACCGCAGTATTAACCCTTATGCTGGGGATTTTTGTCGGCTCCAATCTACTGCAGGAAGAGTCCGGATTACTCACTGTGACAGTGATGGGGATTTGGCTAGCGAATATGCGCGGTGTGGATATTGCTGAAATCCTTGAATTTAAAGAAACGCTGACAGTGCTGTTGATTTCAGCCTTATTTATCCTGTTAGCCGCAAGACTCGATTCGAGTGCCATGATGGATTTAGGCTGGGGCGGCGTAGGAGTGCTCGCCGTGACCATGCTGATTGCTCGGCCGCTCAGTATTTGGGTGTCAGGCATTGGGACGTCACTCTCAAGAGCCGATAAGTGGTTCCTATGTTGGATTGCCCCGCGGGGGATTGTGGCGGCGGCCGTATCTTCCTTATTCGCCATTAAGTTAGAGGCAACCAATGTGCAGGGCGCCGATGCCATCGTGCCCTTGGTATTTTTAATCATTATCGGCACTGTCGTTATCCAAAGTTTAACCGCGGGCCGCTGGGCGAAATACCTTGGAGTGACGTCGGGTTCGGCGCAAGGATTATTAATTTTCGGAGCCTCGAAGTTTTCCCGCGAGCTGGCAAAAATCTTAAAAAGCAAAGATGTCAAAGTGCTACTGGCCGATAGCAACTGGGATAACATTCGTCTTGCGCGGATGGATAATATCCCCGTCTATTTTGGTAATCCTGCCTCAGAACATGCTGAAACCTATATGGATTTAACTGGGATTGGTCGAGTGCTGATCATGTCGCCTTATAAGCAGTTAAACCCGCTGGTGACCTTTTATTTTCAAGATGTGTTAGGTTCTAAAAAGGTCTTCGGCCTTAATAATGCCGAGCAGGGCAGCGCGCGCCATCAATTATCTGAGACCTACAAACAGCGATTATGTTTGTTTGGTGATGCGGTGTCCTACGCCAAAATTGCTAGTCAAATGGCGAAAGGGGCGCAGCTTAAAGTCACTAACTTAACTGAAAACTTCACCTTCGAGCATTTCCGCAAACGTTATGGCGAAACAGCATTGCCATTAGTGTATCTGACCAAAGAAGGCAAAGTGGTGATTGTTTCAGGCAATGATACCCAATTCCCCAATGGCATAGAGTTAATCAGCCTATTGCCCGTTGAGGCGCTTGAAGAAGCGAAGATCCAACAGGCGATTGCCGAGCAAGAGGCGTTAGTTGCACAGGCCAAAGCGGCGGAAGAAGCGGCCCTTGCGAAAGCCAAGGCCGAGGAGGAAGCTGAAGCTGAGCGCCAAAGGCTTGAGCAGCAAGCGAAAACCAAGGCCGAAGAACCATCGCAATCTGAGGTTGACGCACAAGATAACATCAACACCGCGGATGAAACGTTGGCGAAGGGATAATGGGCGAGGCCAAGGTTAGCTAAGGTGAGCTTGGTATTTGCGAAGAGATAAGCCTGTTAAGTGAGGCGAAAATTAAAAAGGCACTACTATGTAGTGCCTTTTTGTTTATTAAGAGGGGCTTAGCAGTACAGCTTAGCGATTAAGCGGCGCGTTCCTGTGACGTCGTTGCGACGACTTCAGGGCGCAGCTCTGCTGGGTCAAAGTCATCCACATTGATAGACTTCATACGGCCGATTTCGGCACGTTCCAACAGTTGTACTTCGCTGTCACTCAATACACCTAAGGCTTTACCTTCAGCGGCGACTTTATCTAACCACATGAAAGGTAAACGCTTGCCACTGGCCTTACAGACTTTGTCGAATAAAGGTTCGGCAGCCAGAATATCCTTCAGCGTTTGCTCTTGGATGCCCACAGCATTGTGCTCAGAGTTAGTCCAGAATTGGCCTTTACCTAAACGATCACGGCTTTCACAAGGGGTTTGCATGATCTTAGCCACTTTATGGTCTAACACATCGCTTGGACGTTTCAGTGGACGGCCGAATGGGAACATGATGGCGCGTAATACGCCGCCTAGACCCATAGGGAAGTTATCCAGTAAATCGTCTAATGAAGCCTGTAACTTGTACAGAGCATCTTCAACCGCCCATTGTACCAGTGGCAGATCGTCGGTTTGACGGCCTTCATCTTGGTAACGTTTTAAGGTCGCAGAAGCAAGGTATAACTGGCTTAGCAGATCGCCTAAGCGGGCAGAAATACGCTCTTTACGTTTTAAGTTACCGCCTAAGGTTGCCATGGCTAAGTCTGACAGCAGGGCTAAGTTGGCACTGAAACGGTTCATATGTTGATAATAACGTTTGGTTTTATCTGAATAAGGCGCGTTAGAGAAACGGCTTGATGTCAGACCTAACCAGAAGCTACGGACAAAGTTACTGGTCGCAAAACCAATGTGACCGAAGATGGCCGCATCGAAGTTGGCTAAGCCTTGGCCAGACTCAGTGTCAAACGCTGACTCCATTTCAGCCAATACATAAGGATGACAACGGATTGCACCTTGACCATAGATGATCATCGAACGTGTCAGGATGTTTGCACCTTCAACGGTAATCGCAATCGGAGCCGCTTGATAGCCACGACCTAGGTAGTTGTTAGGGCCTAAACACACACCTTTACCACCGTGGATATCCATGGCGTCGATAACGCATTTCTGCATACGATCGGTCAGGTGATATTTCACGATAGCCGAGATAACCGAAGGTTTTTCACCTAAGTCGATACCTGTGGTAGTTAATGAGGTCACTGCATCCATCAGGTAGGCGTTACCACCGATGCGTGCCATTGGCTCTTCAATCCCTTCTAACTTACCAATCGGCAGTTTGAATTGACGACGAATACGTGCATAGGCACCCGTTGCAAGCGCGGCTGTTTTCACGCCACCGGCAGAGTTTGATGGTAGCGTGATACCACGGCCAACAGACAAACACTCAACCAACATACGCCAGCCTTGGCCAGCCATTTTCGGACCACCGATGATAAAGCTTAATGGTACGAATACGTCTTTACCGCGAGTAGGACCGTTTTGGAACATACAGTTCAGCGGGAAGTGACGACGACCCGTTTCAACGCCTTCAACGTCAGTTGGGATCAGCGCACAGGTAATGCCCAGCTCTTCTTTATCGCCTAACAGGTGATCAGGGTCACGCAGTTTAAACGCCAGACCTAATACAGTCGCAACTGGCGCTAGGGTGATATAACGCTTGTTCCAGGTTAAGCGCATACCTAAGACTTCTTCGCCTTCCCATTGACCTTTACACACGACACCAAAGTCAGGGATAGAACCCGCGTCGCTACCAGCCTCTGGGCTAGTTAACGCGAAACAAGGGACTTCTAAACCTTTGGCTAAACGTGGCAGGTAATGATTTTGCTGCTCAGGCGTACCATAGTGTTGTAACAGTTCGCCAGGGCCTAAGGAGTTAGGCACACCTACAGTGGATGCGAGCTCGCTGCTTAAACCCGCAAGCTTTTGCAGAACGCGTGATTGGGCGTAGGCTGAGTACTCTAAACCGCCGTATTTTTTCTTGATGATCATGGCGAAGAAGCCGTGATCTTTCAGGTATTGCCATACTTCAGCAGGCAAATCAGCCAGTTGATGTGATACTTGGTGTTGGTTCACCATGCGGCACACTTCTTCAACTGGACCGTCTAAGAAGGCTTGCTCATCGGCACTTAAACGAGCGACAGGGTAGTTGTGGAGTTTTTTCCAGTTTGGGTTACCCGCAAACAGATCGGCTTCCCACCAAGTGGTACCGGCTTCAATCGCTTCTTTTTCGGTAGAAGACATTTCGGGCATGATGCCACGGTACATCTTCATCAGTGGGCGACTGATAACATTTTGTCTAAATGCACTGATATTGAGGGGCAGCGCGATCACTAGGAAGATAATCCAAGAGATAGGGCCAACAACATCGAGTGTCCATCCGGCTGTCATCACAACAGCGGCTGCAATAGTGGCAGTGAGCAAAGATACCCGAAGGTAAGCTAGGGCTCCTAGCACTAAGATCATGGCGATGATCCAAAGTAGGGTAGTCACTGTATTTCTCCTTAAGTATGACCGAGTGCCAATCACAGGTCATAACGAGTTTTGTTGATTGCGATCACAATTATAGTTTGTGGTCTGACCTGTGTCGCATAAAAGTTAAACCTAAGGCAGTTTTAATACAAGTATTTTTCAAACAATTGTTTAAATTTTTTGTCACCTTTGATCATTCCACAAATGTCATCAACTAGTTACAATGCAAAACCGTGGATATTTGGATTGAGAAAGGCGAGAAATATGTGTGAGTTACTGGCGATGAGCGCCAATGTGCCGACCGATATTGTGTTTAGTTTTACGGGATTAGCACAGCGTGGTGGCGTCACTGGGCCCCATGTCGACGGTTGGGGGATCACTTTCTATGAGGGCCGTGGCAGCCGTACGTTTAAAGATGCCTGCCCGAGTAGTGAGTCGCACATTGCAAAATTAATCAAATCCTATCCGATTAAAAGCGAGGTGGTGATAAGCCATATTCGTCAGGCCAATCGCGGCTGTGTTTCCCTTGAAAATACTCATCCTTTTACCCGTGAGTTGTGGGGCCGTTATTGGACCTATGCCCATAATGGTCAGTTAAGCGACTATCAGGCGAAGTTTCAGGTGTCCCGCTATCAGAGTGTCGGCGATACCGACAGCGAGCTGGCTTTTTGCTGGATACTGGAGCAAGTCGCGGCCAAGTTTGGTGACCGTCGCCCAGAGGATATGCAAGCGGTGTTTCGATTTGTGGCTACGCTTGCCGAACAAATCCGCGCCCTTGGGGTGTTTAATATGATCCTCAGTGATGGTGAATACTTGATGAGCTATTGCAGTAATAATCTGTGTTACATCACCCGCAGGGCGCCGTTTGGCAAGGCAAAATTAATTGATACCGATGTCGTGATTGATTTTGATAAAGAAACCACGCCACACGATGTAGTGACTGTCATTGCCACTCGGCCGCTCACCGAAAACGAGGACTGGCAAGTGATGCAGCCTGGCAATTGGAAGTTGTTCCGCTTAGGTGAGCTGCTTATCGATTTGTAATAGGGCGCTGTCGCTGTCATTCCACTTTGACGGCATTAAATCTGAAACAAAAAGGCCAAACGGAGTCACTACGTTTGGCCTTTTGTGTTTTGTGCTGCGTTGTTACGGCATCTTAGCAACAGCACTCAATCCGTCTTAAACCAGCGATAGCTGTATATCAGGCTTAATTCGCGCCTGTGCCGAGGAGTTTAGGGACTTTCTGCTCCGTTGGAACTTCAGTATCAACGGCTGCGGCTTCAACGGCAGCGGGTACGACTTCAACTGGCACATCGTCGAAATGATAATTCAGCAGTTTGATATCCAGCTGTTTGCTGCCTTTTTCAAAGTGCGTTAGACGAACGGGGAGGTAGGCTAAATCCGGCGCCATCCAGAAGAAGGTTTGGCGTTTATTATTGTCCCGCACGACCTCAATTTTGACTGTATCGTAACTGCCGCTCTCAATTGTCATCCGTTCCTTACCTATCACATGGAACTTATACTCATCGAGTTCGTTAGATTTAATCATCTTATAATCAAGCACTTCTTTACCAGCGCTGATATCTAGACGAAACTGCAGCTGCACCATTAACGGATCGAAAATATCGCCTTCGAAGGGGAATTTACCTTTTTCATCCTTATAACGGGTGTGGATCATCCCTTGCCCCTTGGCAAAGGCGGTTTGCTCGATAAAATTCGGGCCGACACCTTGGCGCTTATGCAAATAGCGCAGGGGTAATAATTGATTGCCATCCTGAGCAAATTCACTCAGCACATGGCGCACATCGGTCAGTAATAACAGGCTAAGATCGCTGTCGAAGCGATATTTGTAGATCCCATCCTCCATGGCGGGCAGTTGATACTTGGCCTTACCCAACTCAATATCACCATAATTAACTTGATATTCAGCAGTTTGAGGCGTTAAAGGCGTTGGCGCCGCCATCGCAAATACGCTGTGGGTGAGTGCGAGACTCACGAATAACGTTGGAATTGTGCGCAAGTAATGCTCCTTTATATCGCAAACAGATTGCGGCTAACACCGCTTATCCCATTGGCTGAACTGCCAAGCTTAATTGTTTATAGCTGAGGCCATATCGGGTGTAAACAGTTTATAGATCAATATATTAAACTAGAAGGGGATTGACATCACTAAGGTTGCCATATCCGGTTGCCACTCAAACTCAGACAAGTCTACTTTGCCACAGTTCACTGTAACGCCTTCAATACGCAATAATTCCATCTGTTCCTGAAAGGAGACTGAATGCTTTTCGAAGGAAATTTTCCCTTGGCTGTTGAGTACTCTATGCCAAGGAAGTGACAAATGTTCGGGGGCTGATTTGAGCGCCTTTGACACATAGCGAGCACGCCCGGGTAAACCGGCAAAATCGGCCACCTTGCCATAACTGCTGACTTTGCCAGGCGGGATCATCGCGACAATATGCCAAATCTTCGCCATTGGCGAGAGGGTGTTTTGTGTCTCTTGCGTGCTATTCGTTTCGTCTGGCGTAATGGCCTTATCTTGCTCTAAGTAGCGATAAAGTGGGGATTTATCTTTTGCAAACCGCATGATGATGCCAAGTAAAACCATGAAAGAAGTGAGCCAGTGTAGCGTTAAATAGCGCCTAAGTGAAACAGAGGACGGCTGATATTGCTGCAATTTAAATCTAAAAAACCGATTGTAATGATTTTTATTAAACTATTTAGTTTTGAATATTGAGAAAACACAGGAATAGTTCATAATAGCGCCAAATTTTTTGACTCACTAAGAGATGAAACAGGCATGGCTGTACTCGATATTCTGACAATTCCCGATGAGCGTCTAAAGCGCAAAGCACAACCCGTAAAAGACATTGAAGCGATTCAGGGATTTATCGATGATTTAATCGAAACCATGTACCACACCGACGATGGTATCGGTCTGGCCTCGACCCAAGTGGGCAGTACTGATGCGGTGATTGTGATCGATTTATCCGAAAATCGGGACCAACCCTTAGTGCTGATTAATCCAGAGATTGTTGAAAAGTCTGGCGAATATGTGGGTGAAGAAGGCTGCCTTTCTATCCCTGGCTATCGCGCCAAAGTGAGCCGTTTTGAAAAGGTCAAAGTCACTGCCTTAGACAGACAGGGTAAAGCGATTGAAATCGAAACCGATGACTTTTTAGCCATTGTTTTGCAACACGAAATCGACCATTTACACGGTAAAGTGTTTATCGAACATTTATCGGCATTAAAGCAGCAAATCGCGTTGAAAAAAGTGCGTAAATACGCCTAAGCAGATGAATTTGCGCGACTGATTGTCGTCATTATCTAAGTCAAAGCCGCATTCCGATGTGGCTTTGTTGTATCTAAGCCTCTAAAAAGCCAAACAAAAGCGCGATATGTGAAGTTAACGGCTTGTTTTTACAGCAGTGACTCGCTAAGGTAGCGGCAATATGCACGGGTTGCATGGCCTGTGCGCAGTAAGGATACGGTAGGGAAACAAATGAAGACAAAATTCATAGGGCTTGTGGGTGCGCTGGCATCAATTAGCATCTTGCTTGGTGGTTGCAGTGCTTTTTTTAACGGTAACACCACCGAAAAAAACGTGGTTTCCAGCAGTCTGGTTGAATATCTCTATCCAGATGATAAACAACGTGAGGCGCAGCAACCCAGTATTCCGGTATTGCGTCTTCCCATCACGGTTGGCATCGCCTTTTTACCTTCCACCCATTGGCAATCCGAAGCCCTCGATAGCAGCTCGCAAATTGCCTTGCTGGATAAAGTAAAACAATCCTTTGTTAAATATGACTTTATTGACCGTATCGAATTAATCCCCAGCACTTACCTTAAAAATGGCAAAGGTTTTAGCACCTTACAGCAGGTCGCCCGCTTACATGATGTCGATGTGATGGCACTGGTGTCTTACGATCAACTGTTACAAAGCAGCGAGAATAAGGCTTCACTGCTGTATTGGACCATAGTCGGCATGTATATGGTGCCCGGCAATGAAAACGCGATCCAAACCTTTGTCGATACCGCCGTATTTGATATGCGCAGCCAAAAGATGCTGTTTAGGGCGCCCGGTATCAACCAACTTACTGATACTTCAACCGCGGTGACCGTCACCAACGTGCTACGTGAAAAATCAGCTGAAGGTTTTGAACTGGCGGTAAACGATATGATCACTAATTTAGACGCCGAATTAGCCCGTTTTAAAACCCGCGTGAAAGAAGAACATATTGCGACCATAGAACATAAACAAGGTTATAGCGGCGGTGGCAGTTTATCCCTATTAATCCTTTCGCTACTGGGCATATTTGCAATTCGCCGTTTAACTATTTGTAGAGAATAATTAAACCTATTTATTAGGATGATTTGAGTGAAATGGAGTTTCGATGTTTTGGCTTTTTTAAGTAAGCATGCCTCTTTTCTCTATGTTTAATGGGCCGAATGAAGCATTAAGGATCTTATAGTAATGACAGACATTACGGATAGAATTTGTTATGAAATCGAAGATATTCAAGAGGCAGTTAACCTAGTAAAAACTATTTCTTCTGCAGCTGAATTATATGAATTATTAAGGCATTACAATTGGGATGATGGTTATGAGATCCCGATTACGATTGCTGACCACCCATTATGTGAGTTAGCTATTGCAATAAGGATGTTTTGGCTTGCTGAAGCGATGGATTGGTTAGAAATGAATGAACAAAATGAATTAATTCCAGCCAATAACGTTATTGAGCCTTATCAACAGAAAGATTATGATTTCGCAGTCATGCTGACAAATCGAATTTTAACTGGTTACTACCAGATAAAAACAGTTTCTCATACTGAAAAGATATCAAAGACGATGCAATACCTTTTTAAGAAGCGTGGCGTGCCTGAGATTTTATACAAGCCAATAGTGGTATGAGTGCAGATGTATAAAATTTAGATAGATTAGGCCGATTTATTGCCGTTTCACCCAAATGAGGGAGATTACTAGGCCATAACCGACGGATTAATTTCCAATAAGCCGAGTAGAATTGTATTTTTCACTCAAACAGAGGGCTTCGGACGAGTTTAATTCGTAATCTACAATCACTCAGCTTGATAATGGTGTGCGCGTTTTTCCAGATGGTGCATTTAGTATAAAACTAATAAGTTCTTTGCATACAAATAGTTAACCATGCGCGTTTTCACTGCTCCAAAGAGGTAAACGCGCATGCGCACGAATAAAATGTTAGCTTCACTTAAAGTTTGTGTTCTTCACAATAGGAAAAGGAATATATATGGGTTTGAAATGGTGGGAAAAAACGGTTGAATACTTTTTTATCCGTAACTGTATTGGTGATTCAATGGTTATTGCCCCATTAGACGCTAAAGAAGAGAGTGCGGGTGACTCGATTTTTTCCCAAGGTAACAAGTGGGTGCTGATCGAGTTTAAAAAGAAATTCGAAAGTCTAAAGAGTGAAGAAGATAAATTTAGTGATTTTGCAAAAGCCAAAGCACACTTTATGGACAAAGATTCACATCACTTTCTAGTGTATGGCGCAATGTTTGAAAACGAACTGCGAAATGGACAGAAGTTTGGTGTTTCGGCTACGACTTACTTTTCTAGGAAGTCAACAAATAGTATTGAAGCAATGCTATCAAGTGGCTTGGAGGGAAAAGACTTTTTCGCTTATGTGAAAGACTTTACTTCATTCAAAAAAGCTACAGGCGAATCAAGTGGAGGTTTAAGTTTTGAATCATATGGTTTGGTCGCTGGCGTAAATAGTGAAAATAAGGTTGTTGAATGCATCAGCCTTGCAGAACTTGGAAAGGAACTAGGATTAGATCTTACTCCTGAAGTAACCCCAGATCCTCCTACTTCATCTCCTTCTCACTCAATGGGAAGGTCGGGGCTTGGTGGGCGGTAAAGCTAACAATCTGTTTAAGAGTGATTCGCAACGCGTGGCATTTTTACTATGCGTTGCGGTTAGTGTTTAAGGTGACATGCGGAGGCTTTTGTGTTGCGTTGCTCACACCTTAACAGGGCGTTATACGCAATTCATGAAGTGAGTAATAAATGAGAGTTGAATTAGAAAATCTGAAAGGCATCTCCAATCTCAAGTTTGATATTCCAAGGACTGGACTCTGGCTTCTTACCGGCCTAAACGGCTCAGGTAAAACCAGCCTGCTAGCCGCCTTATATCGAATAAGGCATGGCCGCGCCTTTCAAGACCACTACAAAACCACCGCCACGCAAGAAAAATTGGATACGTTTAAGGATGCGAAGGTACGGTACACAATTAACGGACAGGAAGTTACATACTCCTATGGAGGAAAACGCTGGCCGCCAACGCCAAGGAGTAATGCAAATATTCTCCAGCAGTTTCCATATCCAAGCATTCATTTTATTCAAGCAGATGGAAGCAGAGTAGAGCCGTACGCGGAAGAAATAGTTCCAAGGCGAATTAATCATGCAAATAGTGATATTACAGACTTCTTATCTTCCGTGCTTCACGACAATAAGTGGAATGACTTAAAGTTCGTTAACACCAGAAGAGGGACGGGAAGCCAAGCATTTCTATTACCATATAGAGCAGGAAGAGAAACCCACTACTATTCAGAGAAAAACTTTAGTCTTGGCGAGTTATGCGTACTTAAACTCGCCCAAAAAATGGCTGTCGCTGAAAACAACTCATTAATATTAATTGATGAAGTTGAGATGGCCTTACATCCTCAAGCGCAAGTGAGGCTGCTAAATAAAATAACTCAAACAGCCACAAACAAAAACTTAACAGTTATATTTTCCACACACTCATCAACTCTGATAAAAAATATCAACAGAAGAAACATTATTTTCATTTCTAGAGATGAGCAAGGATCGTACACAACAAAAACAGATGTATTTCCGGCTCAAGTTCTTGGTGAAATCGCATTTGACGAAGAGGTCAAAAGCGATTTCATATTTTTTGTCGAAGATGAAGAGGCAAAATTATTACTTGAACAACTTTTCGGAAAGTATGAGGAGAATAGGAATACCCATAAGCCAATGTACAAAGTTGTGCCCGTTGGCGGCTACTATCAAGTCATGCAGATGCTAGAAAGATCAGTGTTGATTATCCCGCCCCACGTTAAGCGCTATGTTTTCTTGGATGATGATGTTCGAACAGAAGCAATACCAGCAGCCAGAAGAAATAACTCTCGGCCTATAACAGATTTATATGATCGGGTCAGAGATTCGGTTTCGTTCCTTCCATGCACGCCCGAGATTGGTGTTACAGGCATGTTAGAGGATTTTCATACAAGCATGAACGTCAATGAACTGAATATCGACTTTTATGGAACAACAGTAAACCTAACCAACCATATCATGCTCCCTGAATATCAGAACATTACTGGAGATGCGCCGCGAAAGGTAGCGAAAAGCAAACTAGACTCAATTGTGGAATACATTCGTAATTCTTGTGGAACTGATGAAACAACAATTCGCAGAGTTCTATATCGCAAATATATAGATCACCTATATTCTGGCGGCAACGGTCCTCTTAAGGCCCTTTTAGGGCCCGTATTTAATGCGCGGTAGTTTGCGTATAACAAACGAGTATTGCTACTACTTAAAAATCATATCCTTACAAAATAGGGGAGTGCGATAAGGGCTATTCCGATGGCGATAAGTAGTGCGAGATTGGTGACAAAATAAGGGTAAATGATCAAGGTGAGGCCGACGGCCAGAGGGATGGGGGCAGCTTGGCGCTTGCCGTAGGTGAAAAAGCCAAGACCAAAGAGGCCAAAGACTAAACTCCATAACAATAATGCTGGATTATCAAACACCTTGAATTCCTCAGTAGTTAACCTTGGCAAGCACTGACCTGTTACTGTGTCATATTGGTCAAACGATGGACTAGTGCTGCGCCGCTGAATTGAGTCTACTGCTAAATATCCCTTGGCGTAATTAAGCTTTATTCATCTTATTCGTTGCGTGAATCCACTATTTTAGTGCGCTGTTTTATTTATATTTTTAATACAGTGAGGATTCAGGTTATAGCTCATATAACTCTAGGGGTAAGCCGTCGGGATCGCTAAAGAAGGTGAACTTTTTGCCTGTGTATTCGTCGATGCGGACGGGTTCGATGGCGATATCATGGGCCGTAAGATGCTCGATTGCCGTTTCAATCGATGCGACGCGAAAGGCGAGATGTCTAAGGCCGCAGGCTTCGGGATAACTGGGGCGTTTGGGAGGATTGTCGAAGGAAAACAACTCAATTTGACTCATATCCGGCAGTTGTAAATCGAGTTTGTAAGACTTGCGCGCCTCACGATAATGTTCTGCAAGCACGCTAAGGCCAAGAATAGTCACATAAAAGTGTTTGGACTTTTGATAGTCACTGCAAATAATCGCTGCATGGTGAATGCCGAGTAACATGGCTTGCCTCTGTACTGTTTAACTGATGTTTACGCTAGTGTGTTTTAAAAAAGCCAGAGTCACAACTAAGTGTGACTCTGGCGCTAACCTAAGATTTTTATCTTACTTCGCTAGCGGGCTAATGGACGAGTTCAAATATCGCGGAGGTGAGTGGTGCAAGCTGCAACTGAACTTGACCTTCACCTCGCTCGACAATTAACTGCGCTGTATGGTCTTCCAGCAAATCCTTAAGCGAATAGCTTGCATCGGTTAACTGCCATTGCGCAATCAGAGATTGGGGCAGTTTAAGGGAAAATGATTTGGTTTGGGTTTGACTAAAGTTACTGACAATAATCAGCTTTTGACCTTTGTTATCGGCGGTATGGGCCTCAAAGCGGACAAAGGCAAAGGTTGAGTCATCATAACCCGTTGCGCTGCCATTGATTGTCTTATTGTTCGCCTTATTGCTAGTCTTTGCAGCCGATACCGCGCTGCGGTTAGTTTCATCCAGCGAGAAATATTGCCCTAAAAGCGCGGGCGCATTTTTCCCCGTGCTGAGGTTCAATAATTTTTGGTAATAGGTGCGTAGCGCAACCTCTGTGGCGGTTGATTGGCCACCATCAAATTTACCTTGATTCATCCAGCGCTGATGGGTGGGGACGCCTGCATAATCAAAAATACTGGTACGTGATGCATGGTCAAAGCCTAGGTTTTGCGTCGCCGATTCACCTACTTCTTGACCAAAATAAAGCAAGGTGGGTGAGGTACTTAAGGTTGCTGACACCACCATGGCGGGCAGGGCGTAGCGAGGATCGACCGAATCTGTCGAGGTGTTACCAGTTAAGGCACCTAAGAAGGCGGCATTGGCGATGCGCTGCTCGTCGTGGTTTTCTAAAAAGTGCAGCATATGCGAGTCGATATCTTGCACTTTGGCCTGATCCGCGGCGATCTGCGCGGTACTTTTTTGTCCTGCCATAATGGCTTTGAGGGTGTCGTAAAGATCGACCTTGTCGTAGAGGTAGTCCATTTTGCCGAGATGAATATAGTCGCGATACAGCGCAGGGTTATAGACCTCTGCTAAGATAAAAGCTTCTGGATGGCTATGTTTTATATGACTATTTAAATAGCTCCAAAACTCGACGGGCACCATTTCGGCCATATCGTAACGAAACCCATCGACTCCCATCGCTAACCAATACTGGGCAATTTGATTGAACTTGATCCAAGAGTTCGGTAATTCATGACTATGTTGCTGCCAAAAAGCATAGTGCTGCTCGGCGCCGAGTGTGGCATAGCGTGGCGGCAGTGCGGGGAAATCATGGCTGCCATCGGGGCGGACACCGTAATTGATTTTAACGGTTTCATACCAGTCGTTCATATCCGGCTTGGCGAGGCGTGAGCCGTTGCCCGTCCATTTGGCGGGGATTTCCTTAAATTGACCATCACTTAGGGGATGCGACTCGCCGCCTAACGGTTTGAGGCTATCAGGCAAATCGGGCACTTGAAAGCCAGAGAATTGCTTTTTATCAGTCACATAGTAAAAGTTATTATGCTTTCCATATTCAAGGGTTTGATTATCATCTTCACCAAAATCGCGTACGCCCTCGGGCTTAGTGATGGAATGGTAATTACGCGCCACATGGTTGGGCACTATATCGATAATCACCTTTAAGCCTTGCTTGTGGGTGCGCTCGATCAGTGCCTGAAACTCCTGTAAACGTTTTGCGGGATCGACAGCTAAATCGGGGTTTACGTTGTAATAATCTTTAACCGCATAGGGCGAACCGGCGCGGCCCTTAACCACATCGGGATCATCGTGACTGACGCCAATTGCACTGTAATCGCCAATTAAGGCGTGGTGGGGCACACCCGTATACCACACATGGGTAACGCCTAACTCTTTGATACTTTTGAGCGCTGTGTCATCAATATCATTAAATTTACCCACACCGTTTTCGCTAATCGTGCCCCAAGGTTTATTGGTGGTGTTTTTATTGCCATAGAGTCGGGTAAAAATTTGATAAACAACGGGTTTAAACTTATTTGCTTGCTCACCATTGTGATGGGTTGGCAGGATTTCGCCATCGGCCACATTTGGATTTTCAGGCATGGTTTTAGCCGCCCCTGCCTGTAACGCCGTTGCTTGAGTGGTGATTGCTGGTGCGGCCATGGCGCAAAAGGTGCTAATGCTGCTGAGGGCCAGTATGCTAAATCCCTGTTGCCAGCGATAAGCGCGACGTTTGCTGCTGTTAGATAATAGAAAATTCAACCTAGGTTCCTTTACTGACTTGGCGGCCAAACTATGGTTTGGCCGCGCTGTTAGCTAAGTATGTTTAGCAGTTTGATTGAGTATGGGTTATTGGTGATTAAGCTCAAGCAACATCACGCCAGCATGGGGCAGAGTAACTGATTGATTAAGCTTGAACTTATCCCCAGTGAAGACTGAGTTCGCCGAGGTATTGCCCGCCAATACCTTACTAAAGCGGCTTAACTCCAGCGTTTGTGCTTGGTCATTCTTGTTGTAAATCACCATCACTTTATCCGCATCGGCTTGGTAGCAGGCATTGCCCTCGACGGCATGTTTTGCCGCGCATCGAAATTGCACATAAATGCCGTTTTGCGGCACAAAGTGCAGTAAATCGCCCGTTTGCAGCGCGGTTGAATGTTTACGGTAATTGAGCAGGGTGCGCACAAACGCAAGCGCTTGTTGCTGTTTTGCGTTTAGCCCTTTACCGCTAAAACCGTTGACCTTGCTATTGGCAAAGCCACCCGGAAAATCGCTACGCACTACACCGTCGTGGCGGCCTTCGGTTGGGCTGGTCATTAATACTTCTGTGCCGTAAAACAGCTGTGGAATGCGTTTTGCCGTTAACACATAGGTGAGGGCCATTTGGTACAGCGGCAGGTTTTCTTTCAGCAGACTATAAATCCGATTGGTGTCGTGGTTGCCTTCAAAGAGGACTAACTGGCTTGGGTTAGCATATACCACATCATTCGCTAACATCTCGTAAAGCTTGATAAAACCTGTATCCCAGCCTTCGGGCTCGTTTAGGCTTTCAACCAGCTTTTCATAGAGTGGAAAGTCCATCAGGCTAGGTAAATCTGAGGTATAGCCATCGGCATTGATTTTGCCTTTTTGCCAATAGGAGACGGTAATGGGATTGGCGGTCCACTCTTCGCCGACAATATTAAAATGTGGGTATTCGGCCATTAAGGCCTTTGACCATTGGGCTAAAAAGGTTTTATCAGCGTAGGAGTAGGTGTCTTCGCGAATGCCCGAAAGCCCTGCGTATTCCACCCACCAAATGCTGTTTTGAATTAGATAAGTCGCAAGTTTTGGGTTGCGCTGATTGAGATCGGGCATCGAATCGACAAACCAACCGTCGACAAAGTCACTTTTATCCTGTGTGTCGGCGTAGGGATCTTGCACTGTGGTGCGTCTATGACTGGTAAAACTCGGGCTGGTAGAACTAGGGCTGGTAGAACTGGCCGCAGGAGCCGTATTAGCGTCAGTGACATTGGGCTGCTGTGGGACATTGAGCCAGTCACTGCTCGGTAAATCCTTTAACCACCAATGGTTTGAGCCGATATGGTTAAGCACTACGTCTTTAATCACCCCAAGACCATGCTGTTTGGCCTCTGTGACTAACTTTTGGTAATCCTGATTGCTGCCAAAACGCGGGTCGACCCGATAGAGATTGGTAATGGCGTAACCATGGTAGGAGTATTGGGCTTGGTTATTTTCAAGCAGTGGGTTGATCCACAGCTGAGTGACACCTAATTTGGCTAAGTAATCTAAGTGCTGGCGTATACCTTCGATATCGCCGCCATGGCGACCATCGGAATTATCAAGCGCCGCATGCTCGAGCATATCGGCCTGATTGTCATTGCTTGGGTTGCCATTGGCGAATCGGTCTGGGGTGATAAGGTAAATCACATCTTTATTGCTAAAACCTTGGCGTTCGCGGCTGCCATCTGCCCGCGCAGTTAAAGTGTAGGGCAGTTGGAAGAGCTGCTTGTCGCCAGCGAGAATGCGGATATCAAAGGTCTGCGGTTTGGCTTGGCGCAAGTCTAAATTGATAAACAAATAATGGGGATTATCCGTCTGCTCAACCCCTTCAAACACCACATCTTGGCCAGCAATCTCAACCTTAAGTTGCGCAGCATCTGCGGGCAGTGCATCGCTGTGCAGCATCAGTTGCAGCTTAGGATTATGCATGCCCGCCCACCAAGAGAGTGGCTCAAGATGAAAAGATGCTGTACTACTGACGGGGCTATTGTTGGTCTGCGCCGAAACACATAAGGGAGAAGAAGCGGTTAACACAAGGACGAAGAGTAGACTGTGACGTATCATACTATGGGCCTTTTATCGGGTAGGTTTTAAGTGTGACTTTAGAAATAAAGAGCGGCGTATCATCTCACTATTATTATGGGTAAAAAGAAAAGCCTGCTTCACAGTGAAGCAGGCTTTTACGATGACAACTTACAGAGAGTAGGTTAAACCAAGGAAATATTGTCTACCGAAGTATTGAATTGTTCCGGTTTGATGCTCTTCACCAAAGTAAGTTTTATTAGGCTCATCGGTGAGGTTATTTATTTGGAACAGGAACTTAAGGCCGTTGTCCAGCGCATAAGAAGCCTGATAATCCACAATCGTTTCTGCATCAAAGAACGCCAGTTGAGATTCAACCGCAACTTGCTCTGACACATAACTACTACGGTATCTCATGCTTACACGGGTATCGAAACCATCCAAGGTGTAGAACAGGGTAGTGTTCAGCACGTTTTCTGACAGACCAGGTAATGGAATGGTCAGGTTAGAACCGCTTAAGTCTGTGGTGAATTCCACTTCACTGTCTGAATAGGAATAGCTACCAGTGAAACCTAAACCATCTAAAGGTGACGGTAGGAAATCAAACACTTGGGTATAGCCTAACTCGATACCACGGATATAACCGCCTTTATCGTTGTTGATGGCTGTTTGATATTGGCCTTCATCTTTAACGACAGGGAACTCAACGCCATTGTCGATAATGGTATCGGGCACGATAAAGCCATTTGCTTCAAAATCGTAGTTTTGAATGGTGAAGTCGTTGATGAAAGATTTAATATCTTTATAGAACAAGGCCACAACGACCGCACCTTCAGACTCTTCAAAATAGTGCTCGTAGGACAAGTCATATTGATCCGCATAGAAAGGATCTAATAACGGACTGGTGTTACCCCACGCATTGTATTTTTTATATCCTTCTGTGGAGGCATTATCGTACCAAGATCCCATACCTGACTTTAATTTGTTAATCGGAGGACGTGACATCACTGAGGCCGCAGCAAAACGCAGTTGATCGTTTTCAGTCAGGTGGAAGGTTAAGTTCAGCGACGGTAAGTAGTCGGTATAGGTTTTACCGACTTTATTGCGGATATAATCCGTGCTTACGACGCCTTGCTCATCGGTAATCGCTTCACCTAGACCGTAACCCACTTGTTGCAGACCTGTACTGCTTTGATCTGTGTGTACGACACGTACACCTAAGTTACCTGTGACTTTAACATCGCCGATATCGAAGTCTAAGTTTGCCTGCACATAGCCTGCTAATACATCTTCATTGACCGCGCCGCTTTGGATCATGGTCCAGTTATTTGACCAGTTAGCCGTTGGAGTGAAAGGTGATTGGCCTGTTGCCGCCAGTTGCGCATTTACCAACTCAAGTGCTTTATTAAAGTCAATGGCAAGGAAACTTGGGTAACCTGCTAATTCACCACCAAAATCAACCACTTTGGCCATATCGTCGTTCAGTGCTAGGACTGGTTGGTTACTTGGATTTTTATCAAACTCAAAACCGTAGCCTGCTTGTGAACGTTGAGCATTAAACTCGCGCTCAGCATAACGCACACCAAAATCAACTGAAGAGACAAAGCTGGTGTCTAAGACATAGTTAAAATCGAGTTTGTAGGCAATCAGATCGTTTTGCTGATTATAGGGCCACATACCCACTTCTTTCAGACCTAGGGTCGAGGTATTGGTGTAGTCGTTAGCAAAGCTGACATCCGCAGGGCTTAAGCCATTCAGTTGATAAGTAACAGATTCAGCAGAGCGTACTTCATTTCCAAAGTCATCGTATAATATGGCGCGGGTGCCGCCGTTAACGAATTCACCATCGGCTTTGGAATAGCTGACATCGGCTGCCACTGTCAGTGCGCCGCCATTATTCCACTCAAGGTTTATAGAGCCTGAAGTGAGTTCTGAGTATTTTGAGTCATTATCGTTAATGACGAAAACCGCAAAGTCATCAGTACTATCGGTAGCTACAGAAACAGTACCGCCCGTCATAGAACCGTTTTCGACAACGGCATCACTGATAGTGCCGTTTTTCAATGACTTGACGCGGAAACCACGGGCAAAGTTTTCAGAGGTAAATTTAGAGTGGAACAGATCGCCCTTCACACTCAGGCTATCACTCGGTTGCCAATGGATAGCAGCCATATAACCATCACGGGTATCGTCGCCGCCTTTTTGTTGCAGCTCAAAACCTTCACTAATCGCTTCGGTTACACCGTCACCGTTAACGTCTTTTTTATCATCATTAAAACGTAACCCAATGAATTGGCTTGCAACATAAGGTTGATAAAGGTGAGCATAGCCTACAGCCACCCCTAAGGTGTCTTCGAGGAATTTACCTTGATAAGCGAGACTTAAACGATTGCCGTATTGCTCTGCATCAGAGATTTCATCGGCGCGATCGTTAAAGCTGCCGCGGGCATTGATATTGAATGATTGATCTTTGTCATTCTTCAGCGGATCGGCGGTTTTTAATTCAACCGTACCGGCCACGCCGCCTTCGATCAGTGAGGCTTTAGGTGTTTTGTAAACCGCTGCCTGACTAATTAATTCGGATGGATATTGGTCAAACTCAATGGCGCGTTTACCACCAGTGGTCACCTGTTCGTGGCCATTGAGGGTTGCAAACACGAAATCGCCATCCAGACCACGGATGTTCAAACCACTGGCTTGGCCGCCAGTACGAACAGCGGTGACGCCTGGTAAACGGGTTAACGCATCGGCGATAGATTGGTCGGGTAGGGCGCCGAGGTCGTCGGCAGAGATAGATTCAGATACGGTATCGCCAAAACGTTTTTCATTAAGCGATTTGATCACACTGGTTCTGAAGCCTTTAACTTGGATTACTTCAATTTCGGCATCTTTGGCTTTTAGGTCTTTTTCTTTTACATCATCTGCTGCGTAGGAGTGCATACTGGCGCCTGCAGCAACGAGTGCTAAGGTCAGCAAGCTGGGTTTAAATCGCATCATTTCTATCTTCCCCTTGAAGTCGCTTTTTACCGCTTATGTAGAGCGTTTTATCGTTATTACCGCATTGTTTTTGCGGCATTTTTTTGGTATCTCGGCGCTTAATTGACTGCATAAGTGCTGCGTTTATGACCAAATTGTTATGCAACGGTGAAGATACTACTCCCGAGAATCTTGGCGTCACAATATTGTGCATACGTATTCAATAGGTCATTGGCCTGCCAAAACCGGCATTTCGGCCAAAAAAACTCCGATTTTATCTCTGGCTATTTCAACGCAACCTTATGTTAGTAAAGGGTTAATTTTATCTTTATCAGACAAGTCTAATGATAGTCCGTTTTGCATACGTATGCAGGCGTATTGAACCTTATTTCCCTGTTCACGTATGCTCGTTGCCACTAATACAAGCCGTAGCGCCTTTACTCCGCAGTAACATGATTGTAACTGCTCATGTGAGAGTTTTTGGGTTAGCGCGCTGAAGAATAAGGATAAAGGGGCAATATGAGTGAGTTAACTTGGTGGCGTGGAGCCGTGATCTATCAAATCTATCCACGTAGCCTTTTGGATACTAATGGTGATGGCGTTGGCGATCTGCGCGGTATTATCACCAAGTTGGACTATATTGCCAGCCTGAATGTGGATGCCATTTGGATTTCGCCGTTCTTTAAATCGCCAATGGACGATTTTGGTTACGATATCAGTGACTATCGTGAGGTCGATCCCTTATTTGGTTCGATGCAGGATTTCGATGAGCTGATTGAAAAAGCCCATCAACGCGGCATTAAGGTCATTATCGACCAAGTGCTAAGCCATACCTCAGATCAGCATGCTTGGTTTTGTGAGAGCCGCGAGAGCCGCACCAATCCTAAGGCCGATTGGTATGTGTGGGCCGATCCTAAGGAAGATGGAACGGCGCCAAACAACTGGTTAGCGATTTTCGGTGGTTGCGCCTGGGAGTGGGAACCACGCAGACAACAATATTACCTGCACAACTTTTTACGCAGTCAGCCCGATATTAACTTCCATAATCCTGAAGTGCGTCAAGCCGTGTTAGATAATGTGGAGTTTTGGTTGAAGAAGGGCGTCGATGGGTTCCGCTTAGATGCGATTACCTTCTGTTATCACGATGAGCAGCTTCGGGATAATCCGGCAAAACCTAAGGATAAACGCCAAGGTCGCGGATTCAGTGAAGATAATCCCTATGCCTATCAGTACCATTACTACAATAATGATCGTCCGCAAACGATTCTATTTATTGAAGAATTACGCCAGTTGATCAATCGCTATCCGGGCGCTGTGACTTTAGGCGAAGTCTCCGCTGAGGATTCTCTCGCCGTGATGGCTGCCTATACCAAGGGTGAAGACCGCTTACATATGGCCTACAGTTTCGAGCTGCTGACCGATGACTATAGCGCCGCTTATATTCGCCAAACCGTCGAAGCACTTGAAGCGAGTATTGGTGATGGTTGGCCTTGCTGGGCGATTGGTAACCACGATGTGCAGCGCGTCGCCAGCCGTTGGGGACGGGGCAAGCAAACCCACGACATGGTGAAAATGCTTAATGCCATGCTCAGCTCACTTCGCGGCAGTGTCTGTAGTTACCAAGGAGAAGAGCTTGGCTTAACCGAGGCGCCAATTGAATACCATGAATTGCAGGATCCCTTCGGTAAAACTTTCTGGCCAATGTTTAAGGGCCGTGATGGTTGCCGTACTCCGATGCCGTGGGAACAGCACGCCGATTTTAGCGGCTTTAGCCAAGTGACACCTTGGTTGCCTGTGGCGAATGCACACAGAGCATTGGCGGTCGATGTGCAGGAAGCCGATCCCGCTTCAATGCTGCAGGGCTATCGTCAGTTCCTCGCGTGGCGCAAAGGCTATCCTATTTTAATCGAAGGGGAGATTGAGTTCCTCGACGCGCCAGAACCCTTATTGGTGTTTGTGCGCACGCTCGGTGAGCAAAAGTTACTGGTGTGCTTCAATCTGCTAGATCAGGAAATTGAATGGTCACTGAAGGAGCTCAACCTGCAGCAAGAAATTACCGGTCACGGGTTGAAAACTGCGCAAAGGGTCGCCGACACATTGACATTTTCGGCCTACGCCTGCTTTTATGCGCTGTTGAACTAGTTTTCAACCTCGCATAACACCACTTCGGATGGGCAGTACAAGTTATTATGACTGCCTGTCGTGGTACGAAAACGCCTAAGGGACATTCCCTTTAGATAATAAAAACATGATTAGAGAGCACAACTATGGCGTCATCTATAAACACCAGCAGCCACACGAGCAGCGTGAGCGAGGCGGGAAACGGTAATTATCGTTTTGCGTTAGTCTCATTGACCTCACTGTTTTTTATGTGGGGCTTTATTACTTGTCTGAACGATATTCTGATCCCCCACCTTAAGGCGGTGTTTTCACTCAATTACACCCAAGCGATGTTGATCCAGTTCTGTTTCTTTGGCGCTTATTTTCTGGTGTCGATCCCGGCGGGGCAGTTAGTGAAACGACTCGGTTATCAAAAAGGCATAGTCACAGGGTTAGTGATTGCGAGTATCGGTTGTGGTTTGTTCTATCCCGCCGCGTCCTTTGCCACCTACGGATTGTTCCTCGGCGCACTGTTTGTCTTGGCCTCAGGGATCACTATTTTACAAGTGGCGGCTAACCCCTATGTTAATGCGTTAGGCAGCAGCGAGACAGCATCGAGCCGCTTAAACCTGACGCAAGCTTTCAACTCTTTAGGGACGACGGTCGCGCCATTTTTTGGCTCGATTTTGATTTTGTCCGTTGCAGCTACGGCATCCTCTGAATTAGCGCAAGCCAATGCCGAGGCGGAAGTGGTTAAGCTACCTTATTTACTGTTAGCGACTGCGCTTGCAGTACTGGCGGTGATTTTCGCTAAGCTTGATTTGCCAGTGATCCGTGAACACAGCGAAGCCGCTGCGGGCGAAGTACAAACTCATTTAGGCAAGACTAGCGCACTGCAAAGCACCCATTTGGTGTTAGGTGCGGTGGGGATTTTTGTTTATGTGGGCGCAGAAGTGTCGATTGGTAGCTTCTTAGTTAACTTCCTTGGCGAATCACACATCGTCGGCATGCCAGAAGAGCAAGCGGCCCATTACATCGCCTATTACTGGGGCGGCGCTATGGTCGGACGCTTTATCGGTTCGGCGGTAATGCAAAAAATTCCTGCTGGCACAGTGCTGGCTTTCAATGCCTTGATGGCGGCATTGTTGGTGCTGGTGGCGATCACCAGCAGCGGCACGTTGGCAATGTGGGCGATTTTGGGCGTGGGATTATTTAACTCGATTATGTTCCCCACTATTTTCAGCTTAGCGCTGCGTGACCTCGGTCCACACACGTCGCAGGGTAGCGGTATTCTCTGTTTAGCCATTGTGGGTGGTGCGATTGTGCCATTATTACAAGGCGTATTAGCCGATAACTTAGGCATTCAATTGGCCTTTATTCTACCAGTGGTGTGCTACGGTTTTATCCTGTTCTATGGAGCGAAAGGCTCTAAGATGTAACGGCTTTGACCTATTCGATAAAAGCGATCCCCATGGATCGCTTTTTTATTGGACTTTTTTGCCTCTAAAAGGCGACTGGGCATCAGTTTACTTGCGTATTAGTGCCTGACCTCCTATGATCCCCCGGTTTTATTACTCACGGTGACCTGTAAATGTTGAATTCTCCGCTTTCTGCCAGCTCGAATGAATTAGTGATCAGTATCTTAGCTATGGTACTGAGCGAAGGAAAACCCTTAGACCGGGCCTATTCTCAGCATTTTTCGGGGTTAAAGTTAGTACCCGCCGAACAGGCGCGTATTGCCACTGTGACGGGCGATATTTTGCGCCGGTTAAATCTATATTGTTTCTTAGCCGAAATTAAGCCGGAAGAAATGGAGCGTTTAGGCTCTAAGCTGCTTAATGCGTGGCATTTATTCCACAAGCTAGAACTGCCTAAGATGCAGTATTCCTTGCCTGTCGATGCCGAGCGTTTGGCTGAGCGTATCGAGCAGGCGCAGCGCCAACCCGTACTTTGGGACGGTTGCCCAGAATGGCTAGATGCTATGGGTCAAGCCCAGCTTGGTGCATCCTGGGAGAAGGAGCGCGCCGCCTTAAGCACTCCACCCAAACGTTTCCTGCGGGTCAATGGCCTTAAAGTGAGTCGTGATGAGCTAGCGCAAAAACTGGTGGCCGAGTTTGTCACCACCCAAGCGGTGGAGGGCGTTGATTCAGCCCTTGAAGTGACCTCTGATTCCGCGCTGTTTCGCACTAACAGCTTTAAAGACGGTTTATTTGAGCAGCAAGATGCGGGCTCACAACGTGTGGCCGCCGCGCTCGATGCCAAACCGGGAATGCGAGTGATCGATGCCTGCGCGGGAGCGGGGGGCAAGACCCTACATATCGCCGCGCAGATGCAGGGCAAAGGCCGTTTATTGGCGATGGATGTGGAGCAATGGAAACTCGACAACCTCAAGGAACGCGCCCGCCGTAATGGTGCCCACAATATCGAAACCCGATTAATTGTTGGCTCAAAAACCATTAAACGCTTAAAACTCAGCGCCGATCGTGTACTGCTCGATGTGCCTTGCTCTGGCCTTGGGGTTTTAAAGCGCAATCCCGATGCCAAATGGCGTGATACCGCCGAACGTTTGCCGGTACTGATGGAGCTGCAAAAGCATATCTTAAGCAGTTATAGCCGCATGGTGAAGGTTGGTGGCATTGTGGTATACGCGACCTGCTCAATTTTCCCCTGTGAAAACCGCGGCCAAGTGGATGCTTTCTTAGCGGAAAATCCCAATTTCCGTTTACTCGAAGATGAAACCATCAGCCCCGCCGAGACGGGTTTCGATGGCTTTTATTTAGCAAAACTTGAGCGAATTCAAGAATAAACCCGCATTTTATCTCGCCACTAAAGCACGTTTTCATCCATCATTGAAAAGTTGCTTTAGTGCGCCTAAATACCTAAAATTCACCCCTGATTTACAAAGATTGTTCATCTTAGTAAGGTCGTTAACTTAAGCGCTAAATGACTAAGGGATGTATGGACGAAGGAATTGCGGTTACGGGCAGTATCGGCGAGATTAATGCTCAATTTAATCAAAGCGTTAGCTTAGAATGCTATAACGGCATCTTGTCTATGCTGCTCAATGGTGCGCCATTAGCAGAAATCCTCCATGCTTTAGTGTTAAAAATTGAAGATCAGCGTTTAGGCACGCATGCCTCCGTATTGCTACTCAGCGAAGACGGCAAAAAGCTGCTCACGGGCGCCGCGCCCCATTTACCCGATAGTTATAACCAAGCCATTCATGGGGTCGAAATTGGTCCTGGGGTTGGCTCCTGCGGTACCGCGGCATTTACTGGTCAGCGGGTGATTGTCGATGACATTGAACATCATCCCTATTGGGCACTGTATAAAGAGTTTGCATTAGCCCACGGGCTAAGGGCTTGTTGGTCTGAACCCATCAAAGATACTCAAGGCAAGGTCCTAGGTAGTTTTGCCATGTATTATGAGGAGGTTAAATCGCCGACTGCCGCGGATTTAACCTTGATAGCCGAGGCGGCGAGACTGGCGAGTTTAGCGGTAGAGCGCAGTCGGTCACTCGAGTTTCAGCGCCTTGCGGTGAAAATATTTGATCGCCTACCTCTGTCGTTAGTCATCACCAATGCCAGCCATTCCGTGCTCTATGCTAACGATGCATTCACCCAGATGGTTTATCCTGAAACCACTGATATTCATGATTTTTGCCCCGAACACTTTTTCTCTCCCTCTGAGCCCCACGAAATCGATTCCCTGTTTCAACATCTGTCTGAGGGCAAAATGTGGCAGGGTGAGTTGATTGGCCTGCGTAATAACGGTGAAACCTTTTACCTCGATTTAACCGTGACCGTGTTTCGCGAGCCCCATAGCAACGAGAATGGTTTTGCTTGGCTATTTTCCGATATCAGTGAGCGTAAAAAAGCGGCGCAGTTAATTAAGTATCAAGCCAACAATGATTCTCTCACTGGGCTGGCAAACCGTAATGCCTTGTTTAGACAAATCCAAGAGCTGATCTCCGCCGACAGCTTAACCCCTGGTTTTAGCTTTATGCTGATGGATTTGGACAACTTTAAACAAGTGAACGATACCTACGGCCACGACAAAGGGGATGCGTTGCTGGTGCAGGTCGTGGAGCAGATTAAGACCTGTTTAAATGAGCAGGCGGTATTTTCACGACTGGGTGGCGATGAGTTTGCGCTGCTGCTGCCGGGCCTTGTGACACAAAGAGAATTGTCACAACTGGCGGAGAAAATTAATCAGCAGGTTTATCGCCGTTATGAGCTGTCCCAAGATAAAGGGGTGTATAGCTCCGTGAGTATTGGGATTGCGCGCTTTCCCGAGGATGCGCTGGATTTGGAGCAGCTCTTAAACTGCGCCGATCAGGCCATGTATATCTCCAAGGCGAATGGCCGTAACCGCTATCATTTTTTCACCGAGCAAATGCAGCAGAATGCCGAGCGCATTGCGAATTTACATACACTGCTGAAACAAGCCTTAGAGCAAGAAGCCTTCGAGCTGTATTTTCAGCCGATTGTGGATGCGACAACTGGGCTTGTTCTGCGCGCCGAAGTACTACTGCGTTGGCAGCACGAGGGGCAGTTTATTTCCCCCGATGAGTTTATTCCTATCGCCGAGAACAGCGGTTTAATCGTTAACATTGGTCGCTATGTACGCAAGGCCGTGATGCAAACCATCATCGACATGCAAGCTCTGGGCTGGCCAATCAATTTAGCGGTGAACGTGTCGACCTTTGAGTTTTGGTCCCACGAGTTGCAGGATGCGTTTTGTGACTCCTTTGCCGATATTATCGAAGAACTGGGGTTAATTGAATTTCCCTACGAGCTTATCACCCTAGAAATCACTGAATCGCTGCTGATGAAACAGCATGTGCATTTAATCCAAGTGCTCAACGAGTTACGCGGCCGAGGCATTAAAATTTCCCTTGATGACTTTGGTACTGGCTATTCCTCCTTATCCTATTTGGCAAATTTCCCGATCGATCAAATCAAAATCGATAAGAGTTTTATCGATAGGTTAGATGAAGGCGAGCGCCACCTCGCATTGATTGAGGCGATTGTACGCTTAAGTCATGCGCTGAATTTGAGTGTGACGGCAGAAGGGGTCGAAACCGAGGCGCAGCTTAAGGTGATGATGGAAAACCATATTCAAGAAATTCAAGGCTATATCTTTTATAAGCCCATGCCCAAGGCGGCATTTTTTGAGTTACTTGCCGAGCAAGCTGCGGCCCATCACCATTCATGATGAGTTCAAACCAACTTCAAAAAAGAAGAGCGCCATAGGCGCTCTTTGTTTATCACTTAGTCGCTAACTGGCCATTAATCACCAAACTTAAGTATTCGGTAAAATCATGCCCATGGTTTTGCAACATCTTAGGGAACATCGAAATCGGCGTCGAACCTGGGAAGGTATTGATTTCGTTGAGCAGGATTTCATTATCTTGGGTTAAGAAAAAGTCGATGCGTGACAGATGGCGAAGCTTCATGCCCTTAAAGGCTTTAATTGCATAGGCGCGGATCTGCTCGCTGATGTCCGTTGGCACATTTTGCGCGACCACATCGGTGCGGGCCTTACTACTTTTCGCGTATTTCTCATCGAAGGTGTAGAAGGTATTGCTATCGCAGATGATTTCGCCCGGCAGGGTCGCAACCACTTCGCCTTGATACTCATAAACAGCGACTTCAAGCTCACGGGCTTTAATGGTTTTTTCGACAATCACATAGGGCGCATAACCGAAGGCATCTTTTAACACGCCAGCGACTTTGCTGCTGTCATCGACTTTATAGCAACCCACTGAAGAACCTTGAGATGCGGCCTTGACGAAAATCGAACCCCAGTTTTCGAGCGCGGCTTGGGTTTGGGCAATCGCTTCATCATCGTATTGATTTAAGAAGATATAAGGTGTGTTAGGAATGCCTAGGGCACTAAACCACATCTTAGCGGTGATCTTGTTAAAACAGTTGCTGCTGGCTTCGGATTCGCAACCAAAGTAGGGCAGTTGGATAAGGTTAAAATACGACTGAATGTCGCCTGTCTCGCCCGGATAGCCGTGAATGCAAGGGATCACATAATCCACAGGCCAAGGTGCCTTGGTCTCATCACGGAAGCGGATTTCGCGGTTATTGGTCAGCTCACAGTCATCGCCAGCGGCGGTTTGGTATTGGCCAAACTTGTCCAGTACTACGCGCAGTACATTAAACTGCTCGGATTTTGCTAATGAGGTTTCAAAATAATTAGCCGACAGTAGGGAAATATCGTGTTCCGCACTTCCACCGCCGCACAGCAAAAGTAAATTGATTTTTGACATTGTGATTCCTCGATTGAGCAAAATGCTGTTGAGTTGCCTTTTGCAACTCGCTTACTAACGACAACTAAGTGACTTCCTGCCATAGGGCTTTTATCTGCGACACGCACATAAGTTAGCCGCAGCCATCTTAGATTTCTTGCCACCTAAAGTGCAAGGACTCAGGCAAAGGAGTTTGACCGAGTGATGAATTTTAACGCATTTTTTATTGGGCAATAAAAAACGCGCCGAGGCGCGTTTTAAAGGATCTGTCTTTTAACGGACAAATTAGAAGTTCGCAGTGCGTGGCGCGCGTGGGAATGGGATCACGTCACGGATGTTCGATACGCCCGTCACGTAAGACACTAAACGCTCGAAGCCCAGACCGAAACCTGCGTGTGGCACTGTACCGTAACGGCGCAGATCGCGGTACCACCAGTAATCTTCTTTGTTCAGATCCATTTCTTCTAAACGCATATCCAGTACGTCTAAACGCTCTTCACGTTGCGAACCACCGATGATTTCACCGATGCCAGGGGCTAACACGTCCATCGCGGCAACGGTTTTACCGTCTTCGTTAAGGCGCATGTAGAAGGCTTTGATATCTTTTGGATAGTTCTTCACAACCACAGGGGCTTTGAAGTGTTCTTCGGCCAGATAACGCTCGTGCTCAGAGGATAAGTCGATACCCCAAGAGACCGGGAATTCGAACTCACGTCCACATTTTTGCAGGATCTCAACTGCATCGGTGTAATCTACTTGGGCGAAATCACTCGATACGAAAGATTGCAGACGCTCAATCACGGTTTTATCCACGTGCTGGGCGAAGAATTGCAAATCGTCCATACGCTCAGTTAATACCGCATTGAAGGCGTACTTCAGCATGCCTTCGGCAAGACTGGCGATATCGCTTAAGGTGGCGAAGGCCACTTCAGGCTCAACCATCCAGAATTCCGCTAAGTGGCGGCTAGTGTTTGAGTTTTCAGCACGGAAAGTCGGGCCGAAGGTATAGATTTTTGACAGGGCGCAGGCGTAAGTCTCGCCGTTCAGCTGGCCAGATACGGTTAAGAACGCCTCTTTACCGAAGAAGTCTTTGTCGTAGTCAACTTTGCCGTCGCTAGTGCGTGGCAGGTTTTCCATATCCAGTGTGGATACACGGAACATTTCACCCGCGCCTTCACAGTCCGATGCGGTGATCAGCGGTGTAGACACCCATACGAAACCGTTTTCGTGATAGAAACGGTGAATCGCTTGAGATAAACAGTTACGTACGCGGGCAACGGCACCAATAATGTTGGTACGTGGACGTAAGTGCGCTAGTTCGCGTAAATGCTCGATAGAGTGACGTTTAGCTGCCATTGGGTAAGTGTCTGGATCTTCAACCCAACCCGTCACTTCAACTTGTGTGACTTGCAGCTCGTAGGCTTGGCCAGCGCCAGGAGATTCCACAATCTCACCGGTTACGATCACAGAGCAGCCAGCTGTCAGCTTTAACACTTCGTTGTCGTAATTTTCTAAGCTATTTGGCACAACACCTTGGATAGGATTAAAGCAGGAGCCGTCATAGACAGCTAAAAAAGAGATGCCAGCTTTAGAGTCACGACGGGTTCTGACCCAGCCACGGACTGTGACTGTCGAACCAACTGCGTGCTCACCTTTAAATACAGAAGCGACCGATGCAATGCTCATTGTTGCTTAGTTCTCCAACGAAACGTTTTATATGAAAATTTTTGGAGGTTTATATTACCTTGCTGGTGGCTTTTCTCAAGCTGAAAAAGGTATCCTGAGGTTAATATTACTAATATTGAGTGATAGGGTGCCTTAAAACTTGGGAGGCGGTATGCGGAAAGTCAAAATATTTCAGATGATCCTCGCCACATTATCCATTCTGGGCTGGACCTTGGCGGTGTACGCGCTGATGGTGTTTGGCGAGGCTCGCCCCGAACGAGAGGTCGGATCCTACTTGAGTCGCGGTGAAACCTTCAGACACTATTGGGACCCAAGCGAAACCGAATTACTGCAATACATCATTTGGGGTTGCGGTGCGATAAGCCTGATAAGTCTGGCGTTTAATTACTATGTCGCCCACCACAGCAAACTGGGTTATTGGTTTAATATTCCCCTGTTGCTGTTAACCTCGCTGGTGGCGGGCTTATATGTGCATTTTGTGATTTAAACCGCCTAAAGCTGTGGGCGCTATTTACAACATCTCCTCGGGAAGACTCAAATGGCGGCAGAGGTGATCGATGATCGCCGCCGTCGCGCCCCAAATAAAGCGCTGCTGATAGGGAATAAAATGCACGCTGTAGTAACGCCCTTGGCGTAAAAACTGTTTGCGGTGGCGATTTTGCGGTTCGATAAAAAAGCTTAACGGCACGCGAAAACAGTCGGCGACTTCACCGGGATCGAGCCTTAAGGCAAAATCCTGCTTAATCATGCCCACCACCGGGGTGATTTCAAAGCCTGTAAAAGTATTGTGCGCGGGGAAGGTGCCTATCACTTCAACATTGTCCCGGCAAAGACCAATTTCTTCTTCCGCTTCCCTAAGTGCTGCCGTAATAGCGCTGCTATCACTGGGTTCAATCTTGCCGCCGGGAAAACTAATTTGCCCTGGATGCGCCCTAAGGTGCATCGGTCTTTGGGTTAAAATCAGATTCAGCTCGCCTTGGATTTCCTGTAAGGGGATCAGTACCGCGGCTTTACGTAACCCAAGGTGAGGGATAGCCGCCGGATCTTGCGTGGCTAAAGGATGCAGATTAAATCTGAGTCTAAATTCCGCTTGATCCATAGGCTTCCTATTCGTGTGCTGACGCTTATTGAGGGCTATCGAGTAAGGGTAAAATTCGGCTTATCTTGTCGAAGCTTTCTTGGTACTCGGCATCGACATTCGAGTCGGCGACTATGCCGCCGCCCGCCCAGCAATAGAGTTTACCTTGCTCAGCCACTAGCGTGCGTATGGTGATACTGGTGTCCATTTGTCCATCTTGGCTGATATACCCCATGGAACCACAATACAGACTGCGGCGTGAGGGTTCCAGTTCTTCAATAATTTCCATCGCGCGAATTTTGGGCGCGCCGGTAATTGAACCGCCGGGAAAGGCCGCCCGCAGCAAGTCACTGGCGTGGTATTGTGGGGCGAGTTTGGCGGTGACGGTACTGACTAAATGGTGCACCGCCGGAAAGCTTTCGACGGCAAATAAATGAGGTACTTGCACAGTACCGGGCGCCGCGACTTTGCCGATATCATTACGTAGCAAATCCACAATCATCACGTTTTCGGCGCGATCTTTAGGGGAGTTGGCGAGTGTTTGAGCCACCTTTTTATCCTGGTCAGGATCAGCATGACGTGGCAAGGTACCTTTAATCGGTTTGGTTTGAATGTCGTTACCGCGCAGCTGGATAAAACGCTCAGGCGAAATTGATAAAATCGCATTGTCATCCAGTCGCACAAAGGCGGAGAAGGGCGCCTGATTGGCACTTCGTAGTTTGCAGTAGGCCGTCCATTCATCGCCTTGATACTCTGCTTCAAAACGCTGGGTTAAATTAATTTGATAGCAATCACCACTATGCAGATACGCCTGTACTTGATTAAATTTCGCGGCGTACTGGGCTTTAGTGAGCTGCGCCGACCAAGGGCTGGTGAGAAGAAATTCCGCCTGTTTTGTGGTGTGGGCAATTTTTGCATCAATTATTTTCAACTGAGCTTCTAGCGCGGTTTCACCCAAATAGTGCACCATAAACCAGCTTTGCTGCTGATAATCGAAAATCAATGCCCAGTCGTAAAAGCCAATATTCATCTCGCCGAGGTGAATATCCTTTGCCGCAGTGCAGGGGAGCTGCTCAATTCGGCGGCCTAAATCATAACTAAAGCAGCCCATGGCGCCACCACTGAAGGGCAAATCGCAGGCAAAAGAGTGTGGATACCAATGGCGCAGCAGCTGTTTGACCAGCGAAAATGGGTCATCCTGCGGGCTGAGATGAGTTGGCTTGGCTAATTCAGGCAGATGAACTCGAATGTCAGTCAGCTCGCCTTGGGTGATCAGGGTGGCAATAGGATTTGCGCAAATAATATCGAATTTAGCGTCCTGATGGGACGCATTGGCCGAGTCGAGCAAGATGGCCCAAGGCTCGGCTGCAAAGTGTTCGAAGATTGCTGCAGTGCTGAATGTCCAGTCAAGTTGGCGTACTGCCAGCGGTAATGCCGCCCTATTTGCCATCTATTAACCCTATCTAAAAATGTGATGTAGCCCAAAAAGATGGGAAAGAGTATCATATTGGCCCAGAAAGAATTACACAAAAAAACAAGTAAGGCCCTAAAGGCTGCTGGAGCGCACCTACTATGTCATCTCACCATGAAACGTCTGAAAATGTAGTGATTAAACAAGCCGACTTCATTGAAAGTGTGGCGGATGCCCTGCAATACATCTCCTACTATCACCCCAAAGATTTTGTCGATGCCATGAGCGAAGCTTATGAGCGTGAGCAGAGTGCGGCGGCGAAGGATGCGATTGCGCAAATTTTGATTAACTCGCGTATGTCTGCCGAAGGTAAACGCCCACTGTGTCAAGACACGGGTATCGTGACCACCTTCGTTAAGATTGGTATGGGAGTTAAGTGGGACAAAACCGATATGACCGTGCAGCAAATGGTCGATGAAGGTGTGCGTCGTGCTTATACCAACCCAGATAACCCATTGCGTGCATCGATTGTGGCTGATCCTGCGGGTAGCCGTAAAAACACCAAAGACAACACCCCATCCGTGGTGCATATCGATATGGTGCCAGGCAACCATGTTGAAGTGGCTATTGCTGCTAAAGGCGGCGGCAGTGAAAACAAAGCCAAGATGGTGATGTTAAACCCATCTGATGATATCGCTGCTTGGGTTGAAAAAACGCTGCCAACCATGGGCGCGGGCTGGTGTCCTCCTGGTATGCTCGGCATCGGTATTGGCGGCACAGCTGAAAAAGCCGCTGTGCTGGCGAAAGAAGCGCTGATGGAAAGCGTGGATATCCATGAGTTAATGGCGCGCGGCGCAGAAACTACAGAAGAAAAACTGCGTTTAGACATTTTCGAACGTGCTAACAACCTCGGTATTGGTGCGCAGGGTCTTGGCGGTTTAACCACAGTGTTAGACGTGAAAATCAAATCTGCACCTACTCATGCAGCATCAAAACCTGTGGTGATGATCCCGAACTGCGCGGCAACTCGCCACGTACACTTCCATTTAGATGGTACGGGCCCTGCTGATCTTGCGCCGCCATCACTGAGTGACTGGCCAGAAATCACCCGCGAAGTGGGTAGCGATGTGCGCCGTGTTAACTTAGACACAGTCACTCAAGCCGATATCGAGCAGTGGAAGAGCGGTGAAACCATTCTGTTAAGCGGTAAAATGCTTACCGGCCGTGATGCTGCCCATAAGCGTATCCAAAGCCTGATTGAAAGCGGCGAAGGTTTACCAGAAGGCGTCGACTTTACTGGCAAGTTTATCTACTACGTTGGCCCAGTTGACCCAGTCGGTAACGAAGTTGTGGGTCCTGCTGGCCCAACTACCGCGACCCGTATGGACAAGTTCACCGATCTGATGCTGGATAAAACCGGCCTGATGGGCATGATTGGTAAGGCTGAACGTGGTCCAGCGACCGTTGAGTCTATCAAGAAGCACAAAGCTGTGTACCTGATGGCTGTGGGCGGCGCGGCTTACTTAGTGTCGAAAGCCATTAAGAAATCCCGCGTGGTGGCCTTTGCCGATTTAGGTATGGAGGCGATTTACGAGTTTGACGTACAAGATATGCCAGTGACTGTAGCGGTAGACTCAAACGGCGTGAATGCCCATGAAACGGGTCCAGCGATTTGGAAAGTGAATATCGCTAATGCCAAAGCTTAAGCAAATGGCCTAAGCGAATGTCCTTCTTGCAAAAATGTCGCTTTTTTAAGCGGGATTTGAGCGGGAAAGGGCGGCGAGTGGCACTCAATGACACCATTCGATGCAGACTGACAATTTGTCACAAAAAAATACGCTCAAGTACGCCTTTTGGCTTGCTTGAGCGTTTTTGTTTCGTTAGTGTGGCAAACTTATCTTCACAAAGACGATTGATGATCGTTTTGACCGTTCATTCGGTACAACTACCGAATGTGTTTAACAAAAGATGGATATAACAATGAAAATAGCTCCTCTCCTATTGGCGCTTAGCGCGGCAGGTTTGGCCTGTTCAGCCCACGCGGCCGATCCTAAGCCTTTTACTGTGCAACAGCTGGTTAAACTCAACAAATTGCATTCAGCCGCGGTGTCCCACGATGGCACTAAATTGGTCTACGGTCTGAAAACCGTTAATGACAAGGGAGAGGCGAGCTCAGATTTATATATTCTCGATTTGACGCAAGCGGACGCTAAGCCGATGCAGATCACTTCTGCTGCGGGTACTGAGCACGATGTCAGCTTCGCAAACGATGACAAATCGATTTATTTCCTCGCCAGCCGCAATGGTTCAAGCCAACTGTTCCAACTGCCATTAACGGGCGGTGAAGCGCAGCAAGTTTCTGATCTGCCATTGGATATTGATGGTTACAAACTCTCTAATGATGGCAAGCAAATCGTGCTCAGCATGCGTGTCTTCCCAGAGTGTAAAGACTTAGCGTGCTCAAAAGACAAATTTAAGGCTGAAGAAGATCGTAAATCGACGGGCCGTGAATACAAGCAGTTGATGGTACGTCACTGGGATACCTGGGAAGATCATGCCCGTAACCACTTATTTGTGGGTGCCCTTAACGGCGAGAAGCTGACTAAAGTGGTGGACATCACCCAAGGTTTAGACACAGAAACTCCACCTAAGCCATTCTCAGGCATGGAAGAAGTGACCTTCACTCCTGATGGCAAATATGTGGTGTACAGCGCCAAAGCGCCAAGCAAAGATCAAGCTTGGACGACAAACTACGATCTGTGGCAGGTGAGTGTGAACGGTGGCAAAGCCACTAACTTAACCGCCGCTAACATCGCCTGGGACGCCCAGCCAACATTCTCAAGCGATGGTCGCTATATGGCGTACCTCGCGATGACTAAACCCGGCTTCGAAGCTGACCGTTACCGCATTATGCTGCGTGATACCAGCACTGGACAGTCGAAGGAAGTGGCACCACTGTGGGACAGAAGCCCAGGCTCGCTGATGTTTGCACCGGACAACCGTACTCTGTATGTGACGGCACAAGACATTGGCCAAGTGTCTATTTTCAAAGTGAATACTCAGTTTGGTGATGTGCAGTCTGTCTACAGCGACGGCAGCAATAGCCTGATTGCGATCGCCGACGATCAACTGATCTTCGACAGCAAAACCTTAGTTGAGCCGGGCGATCTGTATCGCATCAACACCGACGGTCAAGGCCTGAAACGTCTGACAGAAGTCAACAAAGACAAACTGGCCGAAATCAAATTCGGTGAGTTCCAACAATTTAGCTTTAAAGGTTGGAGCAACGAAGATGTTTACGGTTACTGGATCAAACCTGCCAACTACCAAGAAGGCAAAAAGTATCCGATTGCATACCTAGTCCACGGTGGTCCACAGGGGTCATTTGGTAACGCCTTCAGTGGTCGTTGGAACGCCCAGTTATGGGCAGGCGCGGGTTATGGTGTTGTGATGGTGGACTTCCACGGTTCAACTGGTTACGGCCAAGCCTTTACCGATTCTATCAGCCAAGATTGGGGCGGTAAGCCATTAGAAGACTTACAAAAAGGTCTGGCAGCGGTGAGCCAACAACAAAAATGGCTCGATCCACAAAATGCCTGTGCCTTGGGTGGCTCTTACGGCGGCTACATGATGAACTGGATCCAAGGTAACTGGAACGATGGCTTTAAGTGCCTCGTTAACCACGCGGGTCTGTTCGATATGCGCTCTATGTACTATGTGACCGAAGAAGTGTGGTTCCCAGAGCATGAGTTTGGCGGCACTTACTCAGATAACAAAGCCTTATATGAGAAGTTTAACCCAGTAAACTATGTGGAAAACTGGAAGACGCCAATGCTGGTTATCCATGGCGAGAAGGACTTCCGTGTGCCTTATGGCCAAGGTTTAGCCTCATTCAGCTATATGCAACGCAAGGGGATTCCATCAGAGCTACTGATTTTCCCTGATGAAAACCACTGGATCTTAAAGCCAGAAAACCTCGAACAATGGTACGCGAACGTGTTCCGTTGGATGGACAGCTGGACGAAAAAGTAACGGATGATGGACTTAAATCCACTGGGTATTAAGTCCCATTAACTTGTTGCCAAAGCCAGAACCCTGTTCTGGCTTTTTAATACTAGGATTGTGAATCTAAGTCAGTTAAACACTGGACTTATCAAGGAATGAAGATGCTGATCAGAGCGGCGACGACAACAGATATTGAGGCGATAAGCGCATTAATCACGCAGCTTACACGAGTTTATATCGCCCCCACGTGCACAGATGTGGGCGCTGAAACCTTAGTCAAAGCCATGTCGGTTGAGTCGGTGGCTCATTATTTTGCCTTAGGTTATCAATATCATGTTGCAATTAATGAGACTGGCGAACTTGTCGGTGTGGTGGGGATGAAGGATAACAGTCATCTTTATCATCTATTTGTGGCGGATATTGCCAAGGGGCAAGGCCTGTCGCGTCAGCTGTGGGAGCTTGCTAAAGCTGAGTGTCTTGCTAAGGGAAATCCAGGCACTTTTACCGTTAACTCGGCGGTGAATGCGCTGCCTGTTTATCAGCACTTTGGCTTTGTTGCACAAGGTGATATTCGCGAGCGCGGTGGGATCCGCGATATTCCAATGCAACTCGTGCTTTGATCTATAACGATCTTTAACCATAAGACCCAAACATAAAATCAGAAGAAGAGAACCTATGGCGAATGTGAGTTTTTACCCAATCGGGACTGTCGGTGAAAAATGGGGCGATGCCGAAAAGGCCGCATGGTTTGCTAACACGCAAATTAAGCGTTCATACCAAGATAATGTAGTCACGCCACTAAAGGCGATGGAGTCACAACTGGCCGAAATAGGGCTGAGTGTGGTGCAATATGGCGCCTTATCGATTGACTCTGCGCGTTATCCCTTGTTTGCGGTTAAATCTGCTACGTTCGATCCGAACAAGAAAACCGTCTTAGTCACAGGTGGCGTACACGGCTACGAAACCAGTGGTGTGCATGGCGCCTTGGCTTTTTTGGCTAATAACGCGGCTCACTATGCTGAGCGCGTAAACTTAGTGGTGGCAGTGTGTGTGAGCCCCTGGGGTTATGAGACCATTAATCGCTGGAACCCCAAAGCTATCGATCCAAACCGCTCGTTTTATGCCAATAGCCCAGCAGAAGAGTCGGCAGCACTGATGGCACTGGTGGCAAGTGTCCCACAAGGTTTTGATGTGCATGTGGATTTACATGAAACCACCGACTCGGATGAAGATGAATTTCGCCCAGCATTGGCCGCGCGTGATGGCAAAGACTTTATCCCCGGCACCATTCCAGATGGATTTTATGCCGTAGGTGATACCGAAAATCCGCAGGATGCCTTCCAAAAGGCGATTATTGACGGGGTCAGCAAAGTCACCCACATCGCGCCCGCCGATGAAAAGGGCGAGATTATCGGCTCGACAGTGGTGCAACACGGGGTGATCAACTACCCATTGAAAGCACTAGGTTTATGCAGCAGTGTGACGGGTTGTATTTATAACACCACCACGGAAGTGTATCCCGACAGCCCATCGGCCACGCCCGCAGAGTGCAATCTAGCCCAAGTTGCCGCAATCACCAGTGCCATAGACTATGTGTTAGCGTTGAACTAGCTGAGTTTGTTTGATACTTGGCTTGAACAATCGTAACGCTAGCATGGCGTGAACAATTGATTTTGCTTAAGTTTCATCCATAAAAAAGCCCTCAAACGAGGGCTTTTGCATTGAATGACTTCTCTCCCTAGACACTATATCTATTAAGCGCTATTGCTCGGTAAATGGGCGGCCATAGTAGCTGTCGAGCAGTAGCTGTTTTAGCTCACTAATCAAAGGGTAGCGCGGGTTTGCGCCAGTACATTGGTCATCGAAGGCATCCTCGGCGAGCTCGTCTAGTTTGGCGAGGAAGTCGGCTTCGTTAACTCCCGCTTCTTGGATAGATGCTGGAATGCCCAGCGTCTTCTTGAGTTGCTCGATTTTTTCCAGCAATTTCTCGACTTTTTCCGCATCTGAACTTCCACCTAAGGCTAAATGATCGGCAATCGCCGCGTAACGACACAGGGCTTTGGGTCTGTCGTATTGGCTGAATGCGGCTTGCTTAGTGGGTAAGTCGGTCGCATTAAAGCGGATCACATTACTGATCAGTAGCGCATTGGCGAGTCCATGGGCTAAGTGAAACTCGGCGCCCAGTTTATGGGCCATGGAGTGACAGATCCCAAGGAAGGCGTTGGCGAAGGCGATACCGGCTATGGTTGCACCATTGTGCACTTTTTCACGGGCGATGGGAGATGCGGCGCCAAGCTCATAGGCATCGGGTAAATATTTGCACAGTAGGTCGAGTGCCTGCAGGGCTTGACCATCGCTGTACTCATTCGCCATCACGCTGACATAGGCTTCGAGCGCGTGGGTGATAGCATCGATTCCACCGAAAGCGGTTAAGGATTTAGGCATATCCATCACCAGATTCGGGTCAACAATTGCCATGTTAGGAGTGAGTTGATAGTCGGCGATGGGATATTTTTTACCAGTTTGTTCATCGGTGACTACGGCAAAAGGTGTGACCTCAGAGCCTGTGCCTGATGTGGTGGGGATTGCCACCATAGTGGCTTTGACGCCCATTTTAGGGAATTTATAGATACGTTTACGGATATCCATAAAACGCAGCGCTAAATCGGCAAAGTCGACATCGGGATGCTCGTACATCACCCAAATAATCTTGGCCGCATCCATGGGTGAGCCACCGCCTAAGGCAATAATCACATCGGGCTTAAAGCTATTGGCGACTTTGGCACCTAGGCGTACGGTGGCCAGTGTGGGGTCGGCTTCCACCTCGTAAAAGACTTCGGTTTCAAGGCCCTGTGCTTTTAAAATCTTTAAGGTTTCGTCGCAATAACCTTGGTTAAACAGGAATCTGTCGGTCACTACGAGGGCGCGTTTTTTATCGCTTAATTCTTCAAGGGCAATGGGTAAACTGCCGCGGCGAAAGTAGATAGATGAAGGAAGCTTGTGCCACAGCATGTTTTCAGCCCTCTTAGCGACGGTTTTTTTATTGATTAAATGACTTGGGCCGACGTTTTCCGAAATCGAGTTTCCGCCCCAAGAGCCACAACCTAAAGTGAGCGAGGGAGCGAGTTTAAAGTTGTACAGATCGCCAATGCCGCCCTGTGACGCAGGAGTGTTGATTAAAATTCGCGCGGTTTTCATTCTAAAACCAAAGGTTTTCACCCGCTCAGTTTGGGTGTCTTGGTCGGTATATAAGCCTGATGTATGGCCAATACCGCCTAAGGCAACTAAGGCTTCTGCTTTATCGACGGCATCATTGAAATCGGCGGCGCGGAACATGCCAAGTAATGGGGATAGTTTTTCGTGGGCAAAGGCTTCGGCCTCTGTGATATCGGTGACTTCACCAATTAATACCTTAGTAGTGTGGGGGACATCAATGCCCGCCATTTGCGCTATGGTTGCGGCGCTTTGGCCGACGATATCGGCATTTAAGCCGCCATTTTTAAGGATGACTTGTTGCATCGCAGCGGTTTGCGCTGCATTTAAGAGGTAACCGCCATGGGTCGCGAAGCGCTCTTTGACTTGCTCGTAGATACTGTCAACCACAATTACCGCTTGCTCTGAGGCACAGACAACGCCGTTATCGAAGGTTTTAGACATCAGAATCGAGCTGACCGCGCGTTTTATGTCGGCGGTTTCATCAATAACAATCGGCGTGTTACCCGCGCCCACGCCAATTGCGGGTTTGCCGGACGAGTAGGCGGCTTTCACCATGCCTGGGCCACCTGTGGCGAGGATAAGGTTCACTTTAGCGTGGGTCATTAATTGATTGGAAAGTGCCACACTGGGCTCATCAATCCAACCGATAATGTCCTTGGGCGCACCGGCGGCAATAGCAGCATCTAGCACCAGTTTAGCCGCTGTGGTGGTCGAGACTTTCGCCCTTGGGTGAGGGGAGAAAATAATCGCATTGCGGGTTTTAAGGCTGATCAATGCTTTGAAAATGGCGGTGGAAGTGGGATTCGTGGTGGGGACAATCCCACAGATAATGCCCACGGGCTCGGCGATAGTGATAGTACCGAAGGTGGGGTCCTCGGATAAAATTCCGCAGGTCTTTTCATCTTTGTACTTGTTGTAAATGTACTCGGAGGCAAAGTGGTTTTTAATCACTTTGTCTTCTATCACTCCCATTCGGGTTTCGGCGGCGGCCATTTTCGCAAGCGATATGCGCGCATCGGCGGCGGCCAGTGCGGCGGCGCGGAAAATGGCATCGACTTGAGCTTGGCTAAAACTGGCATATTCGGCTTGCGCTTTGGCGACGCGCTCGACCATGAGATCCAGTTCTTGAGCATTAGTTACTGTCATGATTAAGACTCCTAAAAAGATTTAGGGAATGCGCGATTCGCTAAATCTTCTTTATGGTAAAAAATTACACCTAAAGCTGAGGTGAAAGTGTGATCGCCTAGTCAGTTTGGCGCTCTTATGTAATAAAAATACAGTAACTATGATCTGTTTTACCCTCTTTGACTTAGAATCGGCCGAGGATTGCCAGCAGCTATTACTCAAACTTGTGATTTAACCTCAAAAATCTCATTTTTCAGTCATCTGCGGTTAAGCTACTATACTTGCCCTTACGGTTAGTTTGATGAAATTGGCGTGACACGCTCAATAAGGACTGCAACTTGGAGTTAACACTTTACGTTAAATTTTTTCTCGGCCTCGTTGCCATTATCAACCCCATTGGTTTGTTGCCAGTGTTTGTGAGCTTAACCAGTCATCAAACCGAAGCCGAGCGTAACCATACGGGTAAAGTGGCTAACTTTGCGGTGGTGGTGATCCTGCTGGTGACCATAGTGGCGGGGCAACATATTTTGAATATGTTCAGTATTTCACTCTCGGCTTTTAGAATTGCCGGCGGCACGCTGATCGCCATTATTGCGATGTCGATGCTGCAGGGTAAATTGGGTGAAGTAAAACGCAACCAAGAGGAAGACCGCGAATCTTCGGCGATGGAGTCCGTGGCGGTGGTGCCGTTAGCCTTGCCGTTAATGGCAGGCCCTGGTGCGATTAGCTCGGTCATCGTGTTTGCCGCAGAGCATAATTCCTTCTCCAATTTCGTGGCGATGTTTATCACAGTGATCATTTTTGGCTTGGTGAGTTTCGCCCTGTTCAGAATGGCGTCAATCATCTACAAAATTCTTGGTAAAACAGGGATTAACGTTATTACCCGTTTGATGGGGCTATTAATGCTGTCGATTGGGATTGAGGTGATTGCCGCTGGTATTAAAGGGCTGTTCCCACAACTCTTCAGCTAATTGACCTTAACGGGGGAGGAGCATGTTCCTCCCTTGTTTTGGTTGTGTACCTGCAATTGATACTTTTTCAATCTCTATTTCTCACACAGTTTATTATCCGTAGAAGATGGGTTACCGCCGAAATAAGTTTATGCAAGCATCTGTTTTTTAGGTGTTTAGTAACAGCTAAATTAGGTGAAAATGGTCGTTCTCGCGTAAATCCTATGCTATACCTATTTTGTCTTATCTCTTAACCTCGCTTTAATAAGGAAATCACTATGAAATGGCAATGGATTGGCAACCTCAGCTTGAAACAAAAATTACTCATGGTTGTATTGCCGCCCTTATTTGCATGTTTTTTATATGGTGCTTTGTTTCTCATTGAAAAATATGAGTATCGTCAAGAGCTTAAGCTTATCGTCCAATTGAGTGAATTGGCAGTCACCAACAGTAATCTGGTGCATGAGCTACAAAAAGAGCGTGGCATGAGCGCAGGCTTTATTGGCTCAGCGGGTAAAGCCTTTGCAGGCAAAATCCCAAGTCAAAGACAACTGACGGATAGCCAGTTAAAACAATTCCAAGATTTCATTTCAAACAATGCGTTACCCGAAGTGTTTGCGCCTAAACTATGGGAGATTAACACGCAGCTTGGTCGCCTTTCGGGGATCCGTTCGCAAATCGACAGTTTATCCATCAGTGTGGCCGATGAAGTGGCCTATTACACCGATCTCAATAAACAGTTATTAGCTATCGTCGATGAAACGGCAAAGGCGGGCGCTAACCAAGAAATTGCCATTAAGGCCGCTGCATTCAGTGCCTATCTACAAATGAAGGAACGTGCGGGGATTGAGCGTGCGGTCTTAAGTTCAACCTTCGGTCAAGCAGGTTTCAAACCTAAGGTGTATGCCAAGTTTATAACCTTAGTCTCAGAGCAAAATACTTATCTGGAGCGCTTCTTGGCACTTGCCACGCCCAATCTTATAGAGGGTATTCGTCAGCTGCAAAGTGGTAACGAAGTCAGAGAAGTTGAGGCGCTGAGACAAATAGCAATCGACCAAGATAATCAAAAAATTCAGCAACAAAACCCAGAGGACTGGTTTGCGAAATCCACGGCACGTATCGACCGTTTACGGGATTTTGAGCAAGAAGTTTCTACCGATCTGGTTAAGACCACCACAGACCGACTCTATACAGCCAACGAGCATATGTTCTTCGTGCTGGTGACATTAACCGTGGTGTTAGTGTTAGTGCTGCTGCTGAGTCTGTCGGTTATCCGTTATCTACACGACAGTGTGCACCATGTGTATTCGACGGTGACAAAGGCCAGAAAACATTATGATCTCAGTGTGCGTTTAACCCAAAACAGCTCGGATGAATTTGGGGAATTAGCCATTGCATTCAACGATATGATGAATGATTTTGAGAGTGTGATCCTGCAAGTACGTGCCAGCGCAAGCAAGTTACAGCAAGCGGTAGAGCAAATGGATGTGTGCACCCACGCAATGGAGCAAGATGTGATGGCAGGGCACAGTGAGGCCGAACAAGTGGCCTCGGCAATGACGGAGATGAGTGCGACGGTGGCAGAAATCGCCAGTAACGCCGTTAATGCATCGGAAGCCTCCACCGCGGCGAATCATGAGGCAAAAGCGGGTAATATCGAAGTGGGTCGTACCAGTGCCGCCATTAAGGCTTTAGCCGATGATATTGATGGCGCCTCTAAGGCCATTAATGAACTCGACCGTGAAATCCACGGTATTGTGGTGGTACTCGATGTGATAAGCGGCATTGCCGAACAAACGAATCTACTTGCACTTAATGCGGCGATTGAAGCGGCAAGGGCAGGCGAGATGGGACGGGGCTTTGCCGTCGTGGCCGATGAAGTGAGAAGTCTTGCCCAGCGCTCACAAACCTCGACCTCGGATATTAAGAATATGACGGATAGACTGAAATCGGGCGCCAGCATTGCCGTTAAAGCCATGGAACGCGGACTCGCACAGGCCAATAACAGCGTGCACGAAGCCGAGCAGGCGGGGATTGAGCTTAAACGCATCGTCGAGCAAGTGGATATTATCGACCGCATGAATGAGCAAATTGCCACGGCAACCCATGAGCAGTCTGCCGTGTCTGAGGATGTGAATCGCAATGCATTGAAGATCAGTGAAATTTATCTCAATACCCAGAGGATTTCGGATGAATTACGGGAATTGACCAAGGCACTGACCTACGATGCGGCGCTAATGTCCAAGGAAGTGAACAAGTTCAACGTCAATTAATGGCGAAAGTCGGACATAAATCTCAATTTATCAGGCGGTTTGTTTAGCAATTGCGCAACCGCCTGAAATCAACTCTTTTTTACTTGACCACCCACAGGCTTTTGCGTACAGTACCGCTCCGTTAACGACGAAAGCTTACGAGTAAAGCTTATAAGGTCGTAGCAGCGTGGCTGATTAACACGTAAAACGAATCACAACAATCTGGTGAGATGTCCGAGTGGCCGAAGGAGCACGCCTGGAAAGTGTGTATACGGAAACGTATCGAGGGTTCGACTCCCTCTCTCACCGCCACATTTAAGCAAAGGGAATCAGTATCTTACTGGTTCCCTTTGTTGTTTCTGGGCAAAATCTGCGTTTCCCTGTCCGTTTATGCCCGCATTAAACCCCATCATTTCAGGTATGCGACTTGCTATGCGTTGCGAGTCTTTCGGTATCCACTTGCCATAGCGCTTCTTGAGCATCGTGATGTTTCACACTCAAGTTGGCGTGCTAGCCATTCACGTGGTTCGTTTTAACAAAACAGCCAATACTGTGACGATGAACGAATTCAATAATATTGTTTACTGTTAACTAATTGATTCATTGATTTAAATTGAGTTAGCATAGGGTGTATTCGCTCAGTGGATTTTCAAATGCTGTGAACAATAAGACAATAGAGTTTTACTCAAAAAGTGCTGAACAGTTTGCATCTCAATACGACAGCTTGTCTTTCGAAGCTGTTCATAAGGAATGGCTTGAATATCTTCCTAAAGAGGGAATGATACTCGATGTTGGAGCTGGTTCTGGACGTGATGCTCGTTATCTCGCGCAACGTGGTTACAGTGTTGTAGCCGTTGAACCTGCCAAAGCACTATTAGAAATAGCAAAACAGCGCTCTATGGATTTAGACGTTTTTTGGCTCAATGACTCTTTGCCTGAGCTTTCCTCTGTCTTTGCATTACACACCAAATTCGATCTTATTTTATTAAGTGCGGTTTGGATGCATATCCCGCCATCTCACCGCCAACGCGCTTTTCGTAAATTGAGTTCATTGCTCAAACCTAATGGGAAGATGGTGATCTCGTTACGACATGGCGCTAGTCCTGATGATAGGCTGATGTTTGATGTGAGTTCGTCAGAAGTGGCTGAATTAGCAAGCCAATTCGGCTTACAGTTTGAGATAGGTAGAGCATCTCAAGCTGATCAGCTTGGAAGATCCGAAGTTGTTTGGGAAACAGTTGTATGTACCTTACCTGATGACGGCACTGGCGCATTTCCACTGATCAGAAATATCGTGGTAAATGATAGTAAGTCATCCACCTATAAGTTGGCTTTACTGAGGGCATTATTACGAATTGCTGAAGGGCATGCTGGAGCTGTCATCGAACAACATGAAGACTCTGTTTTACTACCATTAGGACTCGTGGCGTTGTACTGGCTTAAGCTATATAAGCCGCTTGTGGATGGTCCTAAACCGATGCAGCAAAGCAGCAATGTCAATAAAGGGCTCGGATTTATAAAACCAAATGGCTGGGGGAGTTTGGCTAGCTTTGCTAACAACGATTTTTATTTAGGTGCTGCGTTTGTCGAGACTTCATTAATCGATGCAGTGCATCACACACTAAAAGATATTAGCTCCACTATCAAAAATATGCCGGCAAAATATATTACCTTGCCAGGTACTGATAAGGCTGTATTTGAAGTTGAAATACTGCCGAATAGATCCCCGAAAAGCTATCTATCAATAGATTTCAATTATCTGAAGTCATTTGGTATTTTTAAAGTACCCAAACGAATTTGGGATTCGTTAACCCAGTACAGTATTTGGATTGAACCAGCACTAATCAACGAGTGGTGTTCAGTTATGGCTGGATATGAACTTAATAAACAGCATGCTTATAGTCAGGTCGATTTTTATGCTGCGCTTAAGTGGGAAGATGCTCAGCGTAATACGCAGCAGATCAGAGACAGAGTACAAGAACTGCAACAAGTTGCGGATCTGAATTGTTGTTGGAGTGGGGCTCTGTTGGAGCATAGTGAATTTGCGATTGACCATGCTTTTCCATTCGCGCGATGGCCTAATAACGATCTTTGGAATCTACTTCCGACTAAGCACTCCATTAATGCAAATAAAAGTGATCGTCTTCCGACAAAATTGAGAATGCAGCAATCTAAGGATTGGATCCTTGATTGGTGGGAGATTGCATGGAGCGAAAACAAAAATGTATTTTTTACGCAGGCAAGTTTTGCGCTGCCAGGGTTAGGTGTTAATACAGATCAATTCAGTGATGTATTTGAAGCGATGCTTTTTCAGCGAGATCGAATAAAGTCACTTCAACAATTAAAAGAATGGTGATTCGGCCTAATAGTATTTTCAGGTCTAATAACACACCAAACTTTGACATTCTCGAAACTCAACTTTATGTAAATCAGTTTTCCATTCTAAGTGATGCGAATTATAGGTTCGCATCTGCTGAATTATGCTGGCGATGAAGTCTTTCAAGGTTCTGGCATTACGTTACATAACACCACGGCAATATTATTTTTCCTGTTTTGAAAAATGCAGTAGCCGATTATTGGCGGGCATGGCGGTATCAGCAACCAATGTGAAGGCTTGCGCTTGGGCGAGCTGAATAATCCATTCTATGTCCCGGATACCACTCTCACTATCTCTTTGTTTTAAATACTGATCGAATTGACGATTACTGTCGCTGGTAAACTGGCCTTGGTAGTTAAAAGGGCCGTAAATACAGAGGGTATTGAGTTGTGGCAAATATTGGCCCAAGCCAGCAAAAAAGGCTTCAACCATGGTTTGACTCATAATATGCAGGGTATTGGCGCTAAACACGGCGTCGATGCGGGTGTCATTGATGGGCCAGGGTTGGGTGACATCGAGTGCGAAGGGCAAGCCGAGGTTGTTGATACCTTTTTGATGCCCTTGTTGGCGACATCTTGCGCTAATACCCTCAAGGTAATCGGTTTGATCGCTGGTTTGCCAGAAAAGCTGAGGCAGATTTTCAGCAAAGTAGACCGCGTGTTGTCCGGTGCCGCTGCCAATTTCCAGCACCTGTTTGGCGCTGGCAAAGGCGGTTTGTAGTACGGCGAGTATTGGACCTTTGTTATTTTCACAGGCTTGAGAAAAAGGCAGTAAGCTAGGCGGCGTTTGAGGATCCTGAAACATGGTATGTCCTAAATTTATCCTTGTGGGGGCAGGCAAAGTGTTTGTCTTACAAAAACGCGGTGTCAGCCTGCCATTGCGGTCGTAATGGCCTGTAGCTTAAGCCAATGTGGCGGTAAATTCTATTGATAAGCACGATTTAGGATGGCCGCACGGGTTGAGTTTTATTCGGCTCTACAATCTTCTGTTGACCACGATATTAGCTTAGATATACTCGAAAATTCTGAACAAATGTAAAAAATATAAAACAAAAACAGCTTAAATCTGTTCAAAGGATCCCTATGTCTGCTAAACGCTGCGCGTCTTATTACAATGCCACCATCAAGCAAGAGTCTGATTATCCTGAACTTGAAGGCGATATTCGGGTCGATGTGGCCATTATCGGCGGCGGGTTTACCGGTGTGGCAACGGCGGTGGAATTGTCTGAAAAAGGCTACAAGGTCGCATTATTAGAGGCCAATAAGATTGCTTGGGGCGCGACAGGGCGAAATGGCGGCCAAGTGACGGGGAGTTTGTCCGGCGATGCCGCCATGACCAAGCAATTGCGGCGTCAGCTTGGTCAGGAGGCCGAGGATTATGTGTGGAATCTGCGCTGGCGTGGGCACGATATCATCAAAAGCAGAGTGGCGAAGTATGGCATTGATTGTGATTTAAAATTTGGCCATATCCAGACGGCGTATCGCCCCTCACATCTGGCAGAGTTACAGCAAATGTTCGATGAAGCCAATCGCCGTGGCATGGGTGAGTTTATGACCTTAGTGCCAGAACAGGATATGCCCGCCTATTTAGCTTCGCCCTTGTATCACGGCGGTTTAGTTAATCGACGCAATATGCATCTGCATTCGGTGAATTTATGTCTTGGTGAGGCGCGAGCCGCAGCCTCCTTAGGCGCTAAGATTTTTGAACACTCGCAGGTGCTGGATATTCAGCAAGGAGAGCTGGCAACTGTTGTCACGCCAAAAGGAACGGTTAAGGCAAATAACGTGCTTATCGCGGGCAATGCCTACCACAAATTGGGCCGACCCAAGCTACGGGGCATGTTATTTCCCGCCTCCCTTGGTAATTGTGCGACGGCGCAATTGCCGCCAGAGCTGGCTAAGCAACTCAATCCGCAGGATTTAGCTGTGTATGATTGCCGTTTCGTGCTGGATTATTACCGCTTAACCGCCGATAACCGTTTGATGTTTGGCGGTGGCACCAATTACAGCGGCCGCGATGCTAAAAACGTTGCTGCCGAGCTGCGTCCGGCGATTGAACGCACTTTTCCCCAGTTAAAAGGTGTCGATATTGAATTTGCTTGGGCTGGCATGGCGGGAATTGTGATTAACCGTATTCCCCAGCTGGGCAAGATAGCGCCTAATATCTTCTATTGTCAGGGATATTCGGGTCATGGCGTCGCGACTTCCCATATTATGGCAGAGATCATGGGGCAGGCGATCGATGGCCAAATGCGAGAGTTCGATCTCTTCGCCGCGATGCGCCATATTCGGATCCCACTGAATGAATGGTTTGGTAATCAGGTTCTTGCGCTAGGGATGTTGTATTACACCTTGAGGGAAAATTGGCGCTAAATATCGAGTAATCCGTCAAGCTCAAGCGGCGTTATTGGTTGCCGATTAGATGATTTGATATTCTGGTTCGCCGCGATGGACTCGCTACTACGCATTCTCCATCGCCAGTTTTTCCGCGAGATAATCCACTAATACCCTTACTTTGGCGCTCAGGTGACGATTCTGCGGATAGAGCGCCCAAATGCCTTCTTTAGCTTCACGGTGCGCGTCGAGAAAGGAGATGAGTGTACCTGCATGTATATCTTCTTCAATATAATAATCAGGCAGTTGCACTATTCCTATGCCCTTTAATGCTGCATCTCGCAGGGCGTAGCCGCTGTTGCAGATAAGGTTGCCACGTACCTTGATATTGCGCTCACGGCCATTTTCAATAAAGCGCCAGTAATTGTGATTCCCGATCAGGCAATTATGTTGATTTAACTCCGAAAGCGTATGGGGCTCACCGTATTTTTCAACGTAACTGGGCGAGGCGGCCACATAATGGGTACGGCTACTCAAGGGTTTAGCCATCAGGCTGGAGTCGGCGAGTTTGCCAAGGCGAATGGCTAAATCGTAACCGCCTTCAATCAAATCTAAGGTTCTGTTGGTCAAGTCGACATTAAATTCCACGCTGGGATATTGCACCATAAAATCATTGAGTAACGGCATGATAAATTTTTCGCCGTAGGCCACGGGCGCGGTGAGTTTTACCAATCCTTGGGGTGAGCCTTTTAGATCGGTAATTGCCCGCTCGGCCTCCTCGAGTCCTGTTTGCAATTGGCGGCAATGGCGATAATAAATCGTGCCTTCTTCGGTGAGCGATACCTTGCGTGTTGTACGATAAAACAGCTTAGTACCGAGTCGATTTTCCAGCGCACCGATTTGCCGACTCACGTGGGCGGTGGACACATTGAGGCGCTGTGCGGCCAAGGTAAAGTTCTCAGCCTCGGCCACTGCTACAAATTCTGATATGCCATCCCAAAGGTACATTGTTGCTTCTCAGTAAAAATGAATTGCCAAAATGCTAGATTATCAATCCTCAGGAAATAAATACAATCTAGTGACTGCATTACCGCACACTATTTTTAAGCTTATCCATCCACCTCAATCTATGCTTACAAGCGAGTAGGGCTAGGGTAAGCCGTAAATCGATAAGCCCATTGATTAAAAGAAGGAAAGACAAGCATGTCGAACGAAAAACCACAGTTTATCAAGTCAAAGGCCGCCGTGGCCTGGGGGCCAGGACAGCCGCTCAAGATTGAAGAAGTCGATGTGATGTTACCAAAAGCTGGCGAAGTGTTAGTTCGCATCGTGGCGACAGGGGTGTGCCATACCGATGCGTTTACTTTAAGTGGTGACGATCCAGAAGGCGTATTCCCAGCGATCCTCGGCCATGAGGGCGGTGGTATTGTTGAGCAAGTGGGCGAAGGTGTGACCAGCGTGCAGGTGGGCGACCATGTGATCCCTCTCTACACGCCTGAGTGTGGCGAATGTAAATTCTGTTTATCGGGTAAAACAAACCTGTGCCAGAAGATCCGTGCGACCCAAGGCAAAGGTTTGATGCCAGATGGCACCACGCGTTTCTATAAAGATGGCCAGCCCATTTTCCATTACATGGGTTGTTCTACCTTCTCTGAATACACGGTATTGCCTGAAATTTCATTGGCTAAGGTTAATAAAACTGCGCCATTAGAAGAGATCTGTCTGCTAGGTTGTGGTGTGACAACAGGTATGGGCGCCGTAATGAACACCGCTAAGGTGGAAGAAGGCGCGACCGTGGCGATTTTCGGCCTAGGTGGTATTGGTCTTTCGGCCATTATTGGTGCGACCATGGCTAAAGCCAGCCGAATTATTGCCATCGATATTAACGAATCTAAATTCGAACTTGCCCGTAAGTTAGGTGCAACCGATTGTATTAATCCGAAACATTTCGACAAACCTATTCAAGAGGTGATTGTTGAGATGACCGATGGCGGCGTAGATTATTCCTTCGAATGTATCGGTAATGTCAATGTGATGCGCAGCGCGCTCGAGTGTTGCCACAAGGGCTGGGGCGAGTCTGTGATCATTGGTGTTGCAGGCGCAGGGCAGGAGATCTCCACCCGTCCATTCCAACTGGTGACGGGCCGTGTATGGCGCGGTTCTGCCTTCGGTGGCGTGAAAGGACGCTCGCAATTACCTAAAATCGTTGAACAATACCTAGCAGGTGAGTTTAAACTCGATGACTTTATCACCCACACTATGGGACTTGAGCAAGTCAACGAAGCCTTCGACTTGATGCATGAAGGCAAGAGCATTCGCAGCGTGATCCATTTCGATAAATAAGCGCTCAGTTTGCCATCACAGCAGCAGATAACCGTTAACGGCTTATCTGCTGCTTATGCGTTTTAAGCTTGTTATAGGGTCTTGAACGGCAAGCTAAATGCTGAAAGTGAACAGGAAAGGGATTGAAATGACCATAGAAAATATCAGCTGTAACAAGAGTTTTGGTGGTTGGCACAAACAGTATCGCCATCAATCTCAGGCGCTGAATTGCGAGATGCGCTTTGCGATTTACCTGCCACCCGAGGCGGCCAACAAACCTGTGCCTGTGTTGTATTGGCTATCGGGTCTCACCTGTACCGACGAAAACTTTATGCAGAAGGCGGGCGCGCAGCGTATTGCGGCTCAGTTGGGAATGGCTATCGTCGCCCCCGATACGAGTCCCCGTGGCGATGATGTCGCCGATGCGCCGGATAAAGCCTATGACTTGGGCCTCGGCGCGGGGTTTTATTTAAACGCGACCAGAGCGCCTTGGAATCGCCACTATAAAATGTACGACTATATAGTGCATGAGCTGCCTGCGCTGATTGAAGCGAATTTCCCCGTAACTGGGCAGCGCGCTATCTCTGGCCACTCCATGGGCGGACACGGCGCGTTAGTGATAGGGTTAACTAATCCCCACAGATACAGTTCAATCTCGGCTTTTAGTCCTATCAGCAATCCAAGCAATGCGCCTTGGGGGATTAAAGCCTTTACCGAGTATTTAGGGGAAAATCGCGAGCACTGGCGCCAATACGATGCCTGTGAGTTGCTAAAACTGGCGATTAATGAAGTGCCGGTGTTAGTCGACCAAGGTGATGCCGACAGCTTTTTAGAGGCGCAACTGATGCCACAAACGCTTAGTGATATCGCCAAAGCAAAAGGCTACCCCTTAGATTTGCGTATGCAGGCGGGGTACGACCATAGCTATTACTTTATTGCGAGCTTTATTGAAGAGCACCTTAAATTCCATAGCTTGTATTTTAAATAAGGCTGCCAATCGTTAACCCCTTTCAGGATTAAACTTTAGAGTTAAAGCCTAGGGGTAAATATTAAAAAGCGCGGTGAACACAAGTTCGCTGCGCTTTTATTTTCTACGGATAAATTGCGATGTCATTCAACATGTCATGTTGATCAATCAAGCCTGAATAATCTGGATGCAGCGGCTATATCTCAAATGAGAAAAAGCTGTTAAGTTCTCGACATTAATGATGATTAATTCTCGATATTCTCATCACGCAATATTGGCGAATAAATATACGCAAGGATAGGAGCTCAATATGAAATGGATGTTCGTACTGTTACTGGCGATAACCTGTACCGCCAATGCCATGATTATCAGGCATGATGTTGATGACGCGAAATATCAAGCGGCGGCGCAAAGCGATAATTCGACGGTCAGCTTTTTAGGACTTTATAAAGGCGATGAAATCGTGCTTGGTACTGGCAGCCTTATCGATAAGCAATGGATTGTGACGGCGGCGCACGTGGCTAATGAGCTAACGGTCGGCAATAAGGTGCAATTTAAAACGCATTTTTACCCGATTAAAGACGTGATAAAACATCCACTTTGGAAAGAAAGGCACTTTCCCTACGATATTGCCTTGGTTCAATTGGCTTCTCCCATTGAGGATGCAACACTCGCTAAGTTGAATCATACCTCAACCGAAACGGGCAAAATCGCCACCTTCGTCGGACGTGGCGATTATGGTAATGGACTGGTGGGCGTTGCGGGGGCCGACAAACAATTACGCGCGGCACACAACGGCGTGGTCGGGGTGCAGGAGCAATGGCTGCAATTTGCATTTGACCGCGATGCGAATGCCTTACCATTGGAGGGGATAAGTGGCCCAGGAGATTCGGGCGGCCCCGCGTATCTCACATCGGCCGATTCAGTTTGTCTTATCGGTGTCAGCTCATGGCAAAATGCCGAGTCAACCAATTGGGAAGAGGGCAAGTATGGCGTGATTGAACATTACTCACGTATTTCATATTTTCGGGATTGGATTGAGCAAACCTTATTTCAGGCATCAAAGATTGTGCTCGCTGGCTGCTCTGATAGCTAATTGATAACCTATGTACAATGTTGGCTTAACCTCAACTTATCAGCTTTAGGAAACTATGGGTAAACTACCGATTTTGTGTTGTTCACTGGCCATGTTGTTTGGTTGCAATACGAAGGGGACCTATGAACAAACAAGCCAAGAGTTGACGGGGCTTGAATTGATAGCGCCCCACCTTGGTTACTTTAAATCATGGGCACCAATGGGCAATGAAGGAGCTCACCAGATGACGGCTGAGCAACAAGCTGAGCAAGTTCAGGCTCTGAATTTGTGCTTGGAACAATTGCGCTCATCCGCTGAAATATTGCCAAGCCACGCACTTCGAAGTGTTTTACTCGTCCAATGTATGCAGAAACAAGGCTGGTATTTCGTGGTTGAAGAACTGTATATCACTCAGTAGTACAAATCACGCACAAATTTCTCTCCATCTCTTAGGATTTTAGCAAGTGCAATCGCATTGAGAGGGGCAATCTACAAGATATGCTTGATACAAAAACGCCTGCAATTGCAGGCGTGTTTGTCCGTGCTTAGTCACTAAGCAGTGTTAACTCTCTACTTTTTAACCCATTTTCCTTGGGCGTTTTGCACATAGTTGCCTTTATCTGTGGCGGCGATGGCTTTTTCACCGGCAAGTTTAGCCACATCGGCTGCGGAGATATTGTTCTTTTTCGCGATGGTCTCGTAATGGGCGCGGCGTTTGTTATTCACATCGTCCATCACGGCTTTGGCCTCGCTATTATTTTGCACTAGGCCCAAATAGCCATTGAGCTGCTCACCTAAGTAACCTTGGGATTTGGCTTCCTGTAGTGACATGGCAAAGGCATTTAAGCTGAATAAACTCAGGCCGAGCAACAGGAGTAATGTTGGCTTTTGTAGCAGGGTTTTGAGTGGCATTGATTTCATTGTATATTCCTCAATTCTTAGTGATTAGAACAACTTATCATCTGATAGAAGCTGATCTAGCTCCTTATCCACTTTGATTTTTATCTCGTGTTCAATTTTCACATTGAGATTAATCACAATCGGTTTGTCAGGCGGCTCAATCTTTACCGTTGGCGCACAACCTTGCAATGCCGCCAGTAGCAGCAATGCACCTAAACTCATTTGCTGTAATTGAATGATCTTCACTGAGGTTTCCTTGTTACTTCACGGATTTTTCGATTCTGTCCTGCAGATCGTTACCAATCTGAAGACTCCTGAATAATTGCAGCATGTTCTCTTCATGAGAGTAATTCAAGTGGATGGGGCGTTCAATCCCTCGGCTGCGGCCTTTGACTTCCACTAAGAGGTTGGCATCGCCGGTTTGATCCATATCGAAACTACTGGATAACTGGCTGTATTCTAAATGTTCTAGCGCCGAAAATACAAAATCGAGATAAGGCTGCGATTGACGCATTTGATCGACCGCCGGATTGCCCGAAATCGCAATAAGACCACCGGGCGCACGGGCCGCCAACTGGCCACCGCTGATCGAGACTTTGCCATCGACCAAATCCACGGGTAATACACCATCGAAAATACCATCGGCATAGATACCCATTTGCGGCTGAATGCGCAGCACTTCCTCAAGGCTCATGCCCTGCAATAATAGATAGGCGTGGGATTTGTCCTGTAATTTTAAATTAAAATCAGGCAGTAAGAACTGGCCGCTCAATACTTTACCCTTAGCGGTCATCGACACGTCGGTATCACTCAAGCCCGTGAGTTGTTGCAGCCAATTGTCGGGAAGCTTTTCGGCATCCTTGGCGAGGACAATATCGGCCTCTACTTCGATGTCGGTCAAAGGAAAGCCGGGATCGAACAAGTTAAAGGTCATCACGGTCTGCGGGCAGTTCAGTCGGCTTAAACTGCTGAAATAGCCTAGCGCTTGCGGCGCCTTATAGGATTGCCCCCAAGTGAACTCGCATTGGGCCTGTAATTTCCCGCCTTCAAAGGTCGTGTCTTGATAAAAACCTTCCAGCTCTGTCATCGACTGGGTAATTTGCATGGCAAATTGAGTCTGCTCTGGCTCATGTGTCAGCTTAAATTGTGCCTGTAATTGGTTATGGCCTGTCACATTTAACTCAGTGGGCAAGGGCTGGGTTTGATTCAGCAAAGATAGCGCTTCTGTCATGCTGGTATCGACAACCCACTGGCCGGTTAACAGCAGTGGCTTGTGAGGCGCGGCGAACTGTAATTGATGGTCGCTTTGCAGCTCAACCGTGCCGACTTGCCACTGTTCATGGCCGTGAAGACGTTGGTTTTGCCAGTTTAATGTCTGCGTGAGTGCCAAATTATCCAGTTTAAGCACAGTCTGTTTACGTGTGCGGCCTTTGGCGCTGAGCTGCTTTTCAATCAAGAGTTGCTGTGCTTGCCAGTTCACTTGATTACTCAACTGACTCGATTGGATAGCACTTTCAATGGATTGCAGCGAGGTGTAATCGAGCGTCATCGCCTTTGATGTCTCAAGGGAGAACGCCTTGAGGCTAATATCGTTGCGACTGCTCTGTATTGCGGTAGTGGCGCTATTGTTGCCAGTAAGATTGTCTACCGCTTGGCTCACGCGCAGCTGCGACAGGGCGAGTGATAGCGGCGGCAGTTTGAAGGCAAACTCGGTCGATTGTGCGCCAGTGGTATCCTGAGTTGCTAACGGGGTTGCACTCGCGGCCATGGGGGCCTTAGCGTTGAGTTGAATACTGCCAAGGCTTAACTGCGTCTGTTTAGTTTGATGCTCGGCGGCTTGCGCTGTTTGTTGTAGCTGCAGATCTTCAAGTGCAAATTGTAAAGTATCGCTTGAGACATTCGAGTCACTCGTCACTGGCGCAGTGCTGATTTGCCAATTCAGCCCTTGAGGTGACTGATCAACGCTGAGATGACCCGCCGTTTGCAGCATTCCCGTGCTCCAACTGAAATCCTGCGGGGCTGCGCGCCAGAGCTCCCGCAGCGACAGCGGGGTCGTTTGCTTAAGCACCAGTTGCCAGCGGCTCTTGACATTCCAAGCATCTGGCGTGGGCGTTAACTGGATATCTTGCAAGTGAATATGTGTCTCAAGTTTACCGTCTAGGGTGCTTAACTCCAACGCGGGCAGCGCTATTGGTTTATGGGGGCTCGCTTGAGATATCAGCGCATAGTGCAGCGGCGCTGTCATCGAAAAGGCAAGGCCCACGGGCGCCTCGGTGCTTTTCAGCCCCGAGAGCAGGGTAAGGAGCGCTTGATAGTCCACATCGCTCAATTGCTGTGAGTGATTAAGCGCCGCTAATAGTTGCGTGTGCTGCGCCGCATTCGGCGTAAGCGCAAGGCTAAAGGGCTCAAGGGTGAGATTAAGTGAAGCAAGTGATCCACTAAGCTCAAACCCCAAAGCAGGCTGCGGCGCGAGCGTTAAGTCGGCAAAATGGCTTAAGCTGATGCCGGGTTGCTGAATGCGGTGGCGGCTTGTGATTTCGCCTGTGGCGAGTGTCATCGTGCTCTCAGAACTGAGTTGCCCACTTAATCCTATCCCAAGTTGTTGCCACTGTTGATCCCACAGGGTTAATTGGCTGAGGATGCTCCCTTGGGTTTGGCGCAGGCCAATTTGATGCAGGTTTTCCAGTAGCGGCGCGATATTCAGTTCGCTTTTCAAGCGCCATTGTTCGTTGCCAAGCGTGGCGGTAAGGTGGGCTAACGGTTCACCCTCAGGGCTGCTAAAGGCCGTGGTTAATTCAGCTTGATGATTCAGGCTGAGTTTATCCATCACCAGCTGATAGGCGGGAAGCTCTGCCTGCGGCGCTAATCTGAGCGTGGTTTTACCTATATCAATTAAAGGTAAGGATTTGATATTTAACGCCAGCGCCGGTGTTTGTTCATCGGCGATGGTGGGGCTTCGCTCCAGCAGTGATGCGCCGAGTTCAACGTCTATCTCGCCCGTACTAATGCGCTTGATTTTTTGAGTCAAGCTCTCAACTTGGACAAGTTGCTTCAGTTCTTCAAGGCTTTTGGGCCAGTTGAGTTCAAGCTGAATATCCAGGTTATTGATCACTAAATACGAGTCATGTACACGCAGGCTCGCAGAGCGAATGTGCCAATGTTCTAAACCCATGGGGCCTAAACGAATATCGCTAAGCTCACCGTCCATGCCGCTTAAGGCATAATTCGCGACGCGAAGGATCAGGGCTTCGGTTCGACTGTTGACTATCCAAATGGTTAGCGCCGCGCCAGCTAACAGGCCCGCCACAGTGGTGGCAATCAGGCTTTGTTTTAAGCGCTTTTTGAGTGTAGGACCGCGGCGGGGCGCCGTTGGCGCTGCGGCCGCAGTCGCTTCTTGAGTCATCGCCCGATGCGCGTGCTCGGCAGTCTCCTGATCTGGCGATGTCGGCGTGTTAACCATGGGGTTCGAATGTCATCCTTATCATCAGCGCCTTGCTATTGTTCCCCGTGGGAGCATGAGGCGATTTGGGGCTGCCGATGCTGAGCGGCAAGCGGGATTAGCGGCAGTTTAACACTCAAGCCGCTGGCTGACTAATAAAGAACTTGGCAATCTTGCGCGAAGCAAGACTGAGTGCCTGTCATTATTCATCCTGATTTTACAGGCACTTATACGGCTTAAAGTAAAATAGCGTTTATCCCGATTGTTTATCCGCGTCGCTTATCCCAAGAGCTGAGCGCCAATCACGGCAACTCCGCAGAGCATAGCTAACAGTAAACCGAGCTTCCCCCCTGCGACGCGGTAACCCTGTGGCAGGTTTGCCTTATCACGCGTTTGTCTTTGTACCCACACCATGGCCACGGGTAAAAAAATCGCGAGGATCACGAGGGCGATTGCCGCATAACCGAGGGCGGTAATAAATCCCTGCGGGTAAAAGAGGGCAAAACCCAGAGGAGGCACGAAGGTAATGGCGCCGGTAACACTGCGACCCGCGGCATTATCCTGCTGCCTTAAGTTCGCCGCCATAAAGTCAAACAGACCGAGGCTCACCCCTAAAAAGGAGGTGGCCAGCGCCAGATCGGCAAACACACTGATGGCAGAACTTAAGTATTGGCTGTGCAGTACACTGGCTAACTGATTGATAAAGCCTGAAAGGCTCTGATTCGTCATCAGTTGGCTTTGACTGAGTACGCCTTGGCTGCCCAGTTGCCACAGCAGGTAAATCAGTAGCGGTAACGCCGAGCCGAGCAGCATGATTTTACGCAGGCTTTTTACCTCAACGCCTAAGTAGCGCACCACGGACGGAATCGAGCCATGAAAACCAAAGGAGGTAAAAATCACTGGAATGGCCGACACGATAAGCCCTTGCTCTAGTGGCAACTCGAGTAAATGTGTACCTTCAACCTGTGGCAGTAATAGGGCCAGCATTAGGATTAACGCAATGATTTTCAAACTAAAGAGCACGCGATTGATCAAATCGACACAATGGGTACCTAAACCGACAATGGTGCCGACTAACAGGGTAAAGAAGATGGCGCCGGCCTGTGGCGGCAGATTTAATCCTAACCAAGCATTGAGTTTTTGATTGACTTGCTCGCCGCCACCCGCGATATAGGCGGCGCACAGGGCGTAGAGTAAAAACATCAGGGCAACACTGGCAATCACTTGGCCCTTAGCGCCCAAAAGCGTGCGCGCTAATTGGTTCAGGCTCGCATCGCTCGGGGCAAATTGATGGATTTCAACCATAAGCAGGGCGGTGTAGGCCATCAGCGCCCACAGGAGCAACATAATGATGCTCGATACACCAAAACCGAGTCCTGCCGAGGCGATAGGGAGTGCGAGCATACCCGCGCCAATGGTGGTGCCTGCAATCAGTAACAAACTGCCGAAAAATTTATTTTGTGTCATAACTTTACGCTCAAACGTCTTTATTAATGGCTCAACTGTCTCAGTTGAGTGCTTTATTGAGGAGCTGTGCAGAGTGGCGCGTGATACTGGGAACTATAGGGTACGTGGGTGTACCTGTATTGTGATCGTGGCGCAATCTGCGGATCGTTGGGGATATGGCCACAATGGAAGGTCAGGCGAGTGTGCCTATCTATGCCATTGCGGCTACAGATAGGGATAATAAGCTGTGGTAATACGCATAAAACTCGCCTTTGCTTGGGGTTAATTCGGCACTTAATAACATCGAGTGAGTTGAGCACATCTAATGGATTGGTCACATCACATAACGAAGGCAATTCGCCTGTTTTTAAATTTGTCTTAAATGTTAATAAGTTGCGTCAATGCCTCGTGCGGGTTCGAGGACGCAGGCTACGATAGGCAGTTAAGTTGTACTTGTCAACCATTACAACAGTATTTTGCTGATTTTTTGTCAGGGGCCAAGTGTACAATTTGTGTGACGTCGTGCCGTTTTTAGCAGAGGTTAAGAGTAGCAAGGTGGATTATGGAGGCTGAACTTTTGTTGGTTACGGCAAGTGAATAGGCCGTAACTGAATGCAAAATCAAGAATACTCTGCCGTAGACCAAAAGGAATGCGGCAGAGAGGTACTGCGAGGTTTGAAAGCGGACTACTTTTGCTGCGCCTTTTGATGGCGGGCGAGCAAGTTGGCGTTAATATCACTTAAGCTTAGTGATTGATCTTCAAGCAAGACTAACAAGTGATACACCAGATCCGATGCCTCGTTAATCAGCTCCTCCTTATCGTGAGTCGCCGCGGCTAAGGCGGTTTCTAATCCTTCTTCACCGACTTTTTGGGCGATGCGTTTGGTGCCTCGGGCAAATAAAGAGGCGGTGTAGCTCGACTCAGGGTTTTGCCCCTTACGAGAGGCGATAAGCTCGGCTAGATTGTTTAAAAACGGGTGCGCATTGCCATCGAGCCAGCAGCTTTCGGTGCCTTTATGGCAGGTTGGGCCATTGGGCAAGACCTGCACCAACAGGCTGTCGTTATCACAGTCTTTATCGATGGCGACCAATTTTAGGGTATGGCCTGAGGTTTCGCCCTTGGTCCATAAACGTTGCTTAGAGCGGCTAAAAAATGTCACATCACCGGTCGCCAGCGAGTGCTGCAGCGCGGCTTTATCCATAAATCCAAGCATTAACACCTTGCCCGATAGGTGATTTTGGATAACCGCAGGGATAAGCCCCTGTTGTTTTTCCCAGTCGAGGCTATTGACCAGTTCTGCGCTTGCAGGGCCTTGGCAACAGCTTGAAGTGGTTTCAGTTGTCATATCTGCATACCTTATTATTTCTATCAATCGCTACTGATGTTGAGTTACTGGCGAATGGCGATGCCTTCGGCCGCTAAATACTGTTTTAACTCGCCGATATTGATAATGGCTTTATGGAACACGCTGGCCGCCAGCGCTGCATCCACCTTAGCCTCGATAAACACATCGCGAAAATGCGCCATAGTGCCAGCGCCGCCCGAGGCGATAAAGGGCACGTCGCACAGCTGGCGTACTAGGCTCAACTGTTTGATATCATAGCCCCCGCGCACACCATCTTGGTTCATCACGTTGAGCACGATTTCGCCGCAGCCGCGTTTTTGTACTTCTTCGACCCAATCCTGAGTGTACCAAGCGGTTTCTTTGGTGGCGGCTTCATCGCCGGTAAATTGCTTTACTTTATAACTGTCGCTTGCCGCATCATAAAAAGAGTCTATGCCGATCACTATGCATTGGCGGCCAAATTCATCCTGCAGACGCGAGATTAAACTCGGATCGCTAAGAGCGGGTGAGTTAACCGAAATCTTATCCGCGCCAAAGGCCAATAACTCACGGGCTTGGCCTATGGTTTTAATGCCACCGGCGACGCAGAAGGGGATATCGATTTGCTCCGCCACTCGGCTCACCCAAGACTTATCGACTACTCGGTCATGGGCACTGGCGGTGATATCGTAAAACACCAGTTCGTCGGCGCCCTCTGCGGCGTAACGCGCCGCGAGTGGCACTATGTCGCCAACAATTTCATGGTTGCGAAACTGTACGCCCTTGACCACGCAGCCATCTTTCACATCTAAACAGGGGACTATTCGTTTGGCCAGCATTGGATTGCCTCCGCCACATTAAACTGATTGATAAGTAAAGCTTTACCGATAATGATGCCCGCGGCGCCACTGTCTCTGACGGCGGCAACATCTTCAAGGGTGGCAATGCCGCCCGAGGCTTGCCACGCGATATGGGGATAGCGGCTGGATAGCTCGCGGTAAAGCTCTGTATTGGCGCCAGTGAGGGTGCCATCGCGGCTGATGTCAGTCACCAGCGCATGTTTAAGCCCCACTTGGCTAAAGTCTTCGACGATAGATTCTAGACTCTTACCGCCACCGCTTTGCCAGCCAGAAACCGCAACGATTTTCTCGCCGCTCTGATTGATATTCACATCCAGTGCGAGGCAAATTGCCTCGCTGCCAAACTTGTTAAACCAGCCTTTGACTAACTCGGGCTCTTTGACGGCGAGCGAGCCTATCACCACGCGTTTAACCCCAAGGGATAATAACTCGGCGACTTGTTCTTCAGTGCGGATCCCGCCGCCCACTTGAATATTGGCACTTAGCCCTGCAGTCAGCTTAGCAATCAAAGCCGTTTGGCGTTTAGCGGGTTCTTTGGCGCCAGTTAAATCCACGATATGCAGCCAGTTTGCCCCTTGGTCTTGGTAGGATTGCAACTGGGCCAGTGGGCTTAAATCGAAGGTAGTTTGCTGCCCATAATCCCCTTGGTAGAGCCTAACTACCTTGCCATCAATTAAATCAATTGCTGGAATGATCATCTGTTGTCCTTAAATTCTTTTTGCTGCATTTGCTGCCGCGCTTTATTGCTGAATGTTGTGGCTGAAAAAGCTGGCTCAGTCAAAGTTAGCTCAGTCAAACTTGGTTCAGTTAAAAGCTAATAAGCGATTGCATTTACTGCATTTTTAAAAAGTTACCTAGGATTTGTGCGCCCACGGCGGCGCTCTTCTCGGGGTGAAATTGCACGCCCATAAAGTTGTCTTTACCTATGGCGGCGCTAAAGTCTTCACCATAACGGCATTGTGCCAAGGTGTAGTCGCTTAATGGCGCGCGGTAGCTGTGCACAAAATACACATAACTGTCAGCTGGAACACCGGCAAACAGCGGGTGAACCTGAGACGGATTGCTAAAGGTCAGTTGGTTCCAACCCATGTGCGGCAGAGGTAAACCTTCGGCCTTAAGTATTTGACGGTCTAGCTCGTCGATCTCGGTTGGAATAATGCCTAGGCATTGGCAATCCAGCGCTTGGCCGCCGCGTTCTTTAGAGAGCAGGGTGAGCATTTGCATCCCTAAGCAGACGCCTAGCACGGGTTGAGTTAACCCTTGAATTAATTTGACTAAGGTTTTTTCAGATAATGAAGCCATCGCGGCGCCAGCGCTACCGACACCTGGCAGTACCACACGTTTAGCGGCTTTAATGCTGGCCTTGTCATCGGTGACTAACACCTTAGCGCCGAGGCGCTCAAAGGCGAAACGGACCGAGCTTAAGTTGGCGCAACCTGTGTCTATGATGACAACATCAAATTCATCTATGTTTGCTGACATTGGGTTTTCCTATTGATGGGTCAGTGGGGGAAGTGGTTTGTCGCCACATTTCCGAAACTGACCCTCGTTAAAATCATCAGGCTTGGTATTATTCGCTAATCAACCTGCATCAGGTCATTAAGTACCTAACTCAGATTTAACACGGCGTTAGAGCACGCCTTTACTCGATGGTAAGACATCACCTTCAACTTTGACGGCCTGACGCAGCGCGCGGCCCAGCACTTTAAATAACGCTTCGACCTTGTGGTGATCGTTGTCTCCCTCGGCGGCTACATGCAAGGTACAACGCAAGCCATCGGCAAAGGAGCGGAAAAAGTGCGGTACCATTTCGGTGGCCATTTCACCGACTTTTTCCCGTTCAAATTGGGCGGCGAATTTAATAAAAGGCCTGCCGGAGAGATCGAGTAAGCATTCGCCCTTGGCCTCATCCATCGGCAAACTAAAACCAAAACGGGCAATACCGCGTTTATCGCCAAGGGCTTGGCGCAGTGCATCCCCAATCGCCAATGCCGTGTCTTCAACGCTGTGGTGATCGTCTATCTCCAGATCGCCATCGACATTCACCTCCATTTTGAAGTTTCCGTGGGTGGCGATTTGATCCAGCATATGGTCGAAGAAACCTATGCCGGTGTTGATGGCGCCTTTGCTGGCATTGTCGAGATCGACAGTCACGCGAATATCGGTTTCCTTGGTGGTGCGTACCACAGTCGCGGTGCGGCCCTTGTTGAGTAAGGCATCGGCAATCGCATCCCAGCCTAGGCTGCCACGGTGATATTGAAAGCTTTTAATCCCCATGGCATTGCCCAGTTCCACATCAGTGTATCTGTCACCAATCACGGCGGACTGAGTAAAATCGATGGTGCCTTGGGTTAAAAAGTCTTTTACCAGCCCAAGTTTAGGTTTGCGGCAGCTGCAATTTTCATCGTTAAAGTGCGGGCAGATGAGTACATCTTCAAACTTAACCCCTTGACTGGAGAGGATTTGCATCATCATATTGTGCGGCGCATCGAAATCTTCCTGCGGGAAGGAAGGGGTACCGAGTCCATCTTGATTGCTGACCATCACCAACCTAAACCCAGCTTTTTGCAGGCGCAGTAAGGCGGGGATCACTTGAGGCTCGAATACCAGTTTGGCGAGGCTATCGACCTGTTTGTCGGTGATGGGCTCTTCAATTAAGGTGCCATCGCGGTCGATAAAAAGTATTTTCTGGGCGACATTTGGGGTAAATACTGGGTTCATGCTGCTACCTTTCAATTCAGTTTGTTATCTTTATAAAATCAGTCTATTAGGCCAATGCTGCGTTAATACTTGCATCAAATGTTCACAGCTTTTGCGATTCAAAGAGCGACACTAAGCGGTCGGTGTCAGCCTGAGAGCTAAAGCTAAAACGAATGGCTTTAGCCAATCTAGGGTCCTTATAGGCCCGCGCGACAATGCCATTGTCGATAAGCAGCTGTGCCACTTTTGCCACATCGTCAAATTCGGCGAGCACATAGTTGCCATTGGGTGTTAGCACGGCGCCGCCCCATTGCTCGCAGTACAAATTCAGCGCCGCCGCGAGTCGCTCGCCCTGAGCATTGAGCGCTTTGACTTGGGCTTTCATCCGTGCAATCCCAGCTGCTGATAGTGCTTGCACGGCCACTTCACTCACCGGCAATGGCACAGGATAGGGCGCAATCACCCGCATGATGATTTCGATAATCTCTTCATTGGCGAGCAAAAAGCCGCAGCGCGCGCCCGCTAAGGCAAAGGCCTTTGAAAGGGTGCGTAGCACCACAAGGTTTGGGTAAGACTCGAGTAAATCGGCGACGCTATATTTGGGGCAAAACTCGATATAAGCCTCATCGACGACAACGATGGCGTCGGGTAGGGCTTGGATGGCTTGCTCTATGCGCGCCTTGTCAATCACAGTGCCAGTTGGGTTATTGGGATTACAGATAAACACTAACTTAGCGCCGCGCGCGGCCGTCGCAAAGTCACTTGGGAGACCGTACTGAGCCGTTAAGCTTAATGCCTTAACGCCCACATTAAAGGTTTGCGCGCTAATGGCGTACATGCCGTAAGTGGGCCCAAAGGTGGCAATTGAGTCGATGCCTGGGACACAAAAGGCCCGGATCAGCAGTTCGATGGCCTCATCGGCGCCGCGACTGGCAACAATTTTGCTCTCCGCAACACCGCTATATTGACTGTAGGCATTGATTAACGCGGGCGGTTGGCACTCGGGGTAACGATTTAACTTAGATAAATCGAGTTCGGCAACGGCCACATTATTGAAGGGCGATTCGTTAGCGTTGATCCAAATATCCCCACGACCACCCAGCCTGCGAGCACTTTGGTAAGGCGTTAATTCGAGCAGCTCGGGCCGCGCAAGACTGGCGGCAAGGGGTGTTGGCTTGATGCTTGTGTTATCGAGAGTATTGTTGTCGAGAGTATTGCTGGTGCAATTGGCGCTCGGAATATTTGTCACAGGCACATTACTCGTTGGTGCTTGGCTAGTTGGCACTTGGCTCATCCTATTCATCCTAAGTCTTGCTATGGCTTTAATTAAGCGTACTGTTGATTGCGTTACTTACTTCCATCAGTCCTTAAGACTGGCTAAGCGTATCGCGACCGCATTTTTATGGGCATCGAGTAACTCATTGCTGGCAAGGGTCATTACCGCTTGCCCGAGTCCGAGCAGGCCCTTAGCACTGAGCTCTTGCACCGTAAAGCGACGGCTAAAGTCTGCCAAGGAGAGGCTAGATACCGCGCGGCTATAACCGTAAGTTGGCAATACATGGTTAGTCCCACTGGCATAATCCCCAACCGATTCGGGTGTATAGGCCCCTAAAAACACTGAACCTGCGGCGCGAATATGATTTAGTACGTCCCGTGGGAAACGGGTTTGAATAATTAAGTGCTCTGGCCCATAGCGATTCGAAACGAGCGCCGCTTCTTGCATATCTTTTACCAAAATGGTGCGGCTGCCTTTTAGGGCGGTTGCGGCAATCTCTTGGCGCGGCAGGGCGGCCAGTTGTGAATCGAGCGCTTGATTGACTGCTTGTGCTAATGGCTCAGAATCTGTGACTAAAATGACCTGCGAATCTGGGCCATGCTCCGCTTGCGAGAGTAAATCCGCAGCAATAAATGCGCTATTGGCATCGCTATCTGCTATCACCAACACCTCGGAGGGTCCCGCTGGCATATCGATAGACACAGTGCAGCGACCATCTTGAGAGACTAAGCGTTTGGCTTCGGTGACATAACGATTACCCGGGCCAAAAATCTTATCGACGCTAGGAATCGTTTCAGTACCAAAAGCGAGTGCGGCAATGGCTTGCGCGCCGCCCACTTGATAAATTTCAGTGATCCCACAGGCGTTTGCCGCATACACAATCGCATCGTTAATCGGCGGCGGACTCACCAATACGCGTTTTTCACAGCCGGCGATTTTGGCTGGCAGAGCCAACATCATCACGGTCGAAATGAGGGGCGCGCTGCCGCCGGGAATATATAAACCGACTTTTTCAATCGGTTCGCTACGAAGCTCGCAGCGAACACCCGCTTGGGTTTCAATCTCTATGGGGCGAAATTGCTGCGCGCTGTGAAACACATCAATATTGGCCATCGCTTGGGCAATGGCGGCTTTAAGCTCGGTCGAGACTCGTGCGCTGGCGGCGCTAATCTCGCTTTCACTCAAGCGCAGACTGTCGATATTGGCACTATTAAAGCCATCAAACTTTTGATTAAACTCTTTCAGCGCCGCATCGCCACGGCTAGCCACGGCATCAACAATCGCCCGAACACTTTGTTCTAAGCCGCTGTCACCAATTAAAGGTGAGCGTTGGAGCGCGGCTTTTTGTTCATCGGCGGATAACGCTGCCCAAGTCAAAATATCCATAGATCACCCCATCATTTTTTCAATTGGCATTACGAGGATAGAGCTGGCGCCGAGCGCGGTGAGTTGCTCCATGGTGTCCCAGAATAAATCTTCAGTACTGACGGCGTGGATGGCCACTCGATTAGTATCGTCGTTTAATGGCAGCACCGTTGGGTTTTCGGCGCCGGGCAGCAGGGCGACAATTTGATCTAAGGTTTCAGTGGGCGCGTGCAGCAAAATATATTTACTTTCACGGGCGCGGATCACGCCGTTTACGCGGGATAAAATTCTGTCGATTAAGGCTTGTTTGCTCGGCGTTTGAGTTTGGGTCGATTGAATAACACAGGCCATGGATCGGTAGATGACTTCGGTTTCGTATAAACCGTTGGCCTCAAGGGTGGCGCCGGTGGAGACTAAGTCACAAATGCCATCGGCAAGCCCTGCACGCGGCGCGACTTCAACCGAGCCTTTTAACATACAGTCGCGATAACTTATGCCTTTTTGTTGCATAAAACGGCGAAGCAGGTTGGGGTAGGAGGTGGCAATTCGCAAGCCTTCCAAGGAAGAGGCATCGGCATAGCTAAATTCGGTTGGCACGGCTAATGATAGGCGACAGGCACCGAAATCCAGTTGGCGTAATTTCACAAACTCGGCAGGTTTATTTAAGGTTTGACGCTCAATCTGCTCTTCTTCGAGCACGTTCTCACCAATAATGCCTAAATCGACCACGCCATCCATCACCAGCCCTGGAATATCATCGTCACGCACTCTGAGTAAATCGATAGGCATGTTGTCTGCGTGCGCGATAAGGCGTTGTTCATTAATGGAAAACTTAACACCGCAGCTCTTGAGTAATTGCTGTGAGTCGGTGGATAAACGGCCAGATTTTTGGATGGCGATGCGTAAACGGTTTGATTCAGTCATAGTCTTGTCTCGCTCAAAGTTAACAAATTCAAAATGATATTCTTTTGTCGCATGGTTTAACTGGTTTCTATGTTTGGCCGGTATTCATCTAGCTAACATATTGAAATTACATACTAAACACGGGTTAAGTTGTAAGTTAAAAAGCCTAAAAGCAAAAACCCCCGGAATTCCTTCCAGGGGTTAGTGATCAACTTTGAATCAGTCCGCCAGAAGGATACAGTCCTCCGGCAGTGAGCGTCCGAAGGCTACCGCATATGGTGGTGATGATGGTGGATAGCGTTCAGTAATGGGCTCATATGTCTCTCTATACTCTGTATTCTGTTGAATTCGGTGTTGATGGATACTTATCCATCGAACGTTTTTTTAAGCTAACCGCTTTCTGTGCCGTTTGCAACAGCTAATTTTAACTAAATAAGAATATTTATGCGCTTTATGAAAATGTTTCATCTTGATGATCGCTGGAGGTAAATCAACCGATTGCAAGAGGGGACTACTTGAGGTTTGCTAGGGATGGGCACAAAGCTGACTCTACGTTTAGAACCGTTCGGCAGCTAGAATAGCGGCAAGGATGGCAGATTTTATCTAGTAGTATTCTCTAGACTGGCGAGTGCGGATGAGTGTCAGTCACAGCGCTAATGCAGGATTAGTGCTGTGACATCCTTTTTATTGTGCTAAATATGCTCCAAACAGATGTTCAACTGTCTGTTGGCAATATTTATCTTCACCACGCCAATATTCGGCAAATACCCAGTCATTTTTGCCTTGCCGTTGTCTATCGACAGTATTGGATTTTAATATTCCCAGACTGGCTAATATTTCGATTAATATTTGTCGTTCAGCTTTGCTCGATTTTATTACACTCGCTAATCTTTTCTCCAATGCGCTGGGATAATCGTTCGGCTCAGATGTTTCGATAATCGTTAATATCTCCCTAAAACAGGAAATATCTTCAGACGTCGGCTCTGGAATATCGGCCTTGATAAATTGGTTTAAATCAAAATAGGTATACAAAATATCGCCATGGCGCACGCCGCCCCATTTAATGCGCTCGAAATTGAATACGTTAATATCCATTTCGATATAGGATTCGCTTCCTCGGATGCCATATTGACTGTCTCGGCAAATGCCGCAGGTATAGGAGTGTGTAGTTGGTTTGCCATCCATATAAGAAGAGCCTGAAATGACAGGTGTGTATTGATGAGATGGGATTTTTTGGGCGATCGCATAGGATGCAAGGGATGAGCGCCAATCCAATCGCCGAGAGGTTAGACTGCTTAAAAATCCTTTTGTTACTTGTGCTTGCGAAATGCCTTTTACTAGCGTTGTGGTGGCAAGGATACATTCATCATGGGAGATAGTTAAAGGATCAAACATTAATCCTTTCGATTTGGCATAGATAAAGTCGGGATCGGAGATACTTCTGTTTTTTACGTCAATCCAACCATTCTTCCAATAGGTGGAGAATAAAATCCTTTTTGCTTTTTTATCCATAGCTGATTCTATTTTATCCTTTAACAATTGTTTTAATTTATCTTATAAAAGCGCAATTAAAGCGGTTAGCTCTCTACATTTATATAAGCATCGTTTTGATAGTAATAACTGACAGCATGAATTATGTCATGCAAGGTAGCATGTGGCAGCTGTTGCACTAAATTAGCCTTGATGCTTTGCAAATCCGCAATGCTTAAAAAGTATTGATAACCTTGAGTTTGCGGGTAGAGAGGCTCATCCTGTTGGTCGCGTTCTTCTTCAAGCTCATCGTCAATGATTAACACCGACATTGTGGGACTTAATGGTTGTTCTAGGGCTTTGTACACATCCAAGTGCCACGAAAAAGAACCAAGTTGGGATAATAGGGTTTCCAAGGTTAATGTTAATCGCATGAAATATCCTTTTGAGCGAGCATCATTTACATCATTATGGCGAGTGAATTTTGGTTAAGGATTCAATAGACCTAGCATGAATTCGGTTAACGCAAATGATGAGAAAATAAACAGTAAATTAATCAAAGCCCGCATAATCCAAGGTAATGTACCGTAGGAAAGGCGATATTTATTTGAGGCAATCACTATAACTCCCATGATGCCAAACCAAGGTGTAAAAAAGAATATGGTTTGCCATTTAACCAGAGCAACGGCGAGATCGTGTAGCGCACCGCTGACCAAAAAGGTGACAAGTACGGCGAGCCACATCGGCAGAAACTGACTGCTAGGACGCATGACATTACGTGATAAATAATAACCCCAAATCGGATTCCAATAATGCCAAAAAATGGGGAATGACTTAGCACCCAGGGCGCGTGATAGCATATTCCTCATCGAGTGACTGGCACCCAGTGGAACACCATTTCGCTTTTTCACATATTGTGACAAGGATAAGGTCGTTGGCATGGTTAATCTCCGCCTAATGCTTACCACTGAGTGCGTAGCTTTTTACACGTCTCGTAATGTCAGACCTCATGTTCAGATAATTGTTATAGCTTTATTCTTTAATTCCATGCTTTGCGAGAAAAGGTCTAATACGCTCAATTAATTTAGATTGTTTTGCTTGTGCTTCTTGCATGGCGATTTGTGCTCCAGTTTGCATCAATTGTGGCGTTTTTTCTAAGAGTTTTTTACCTATAGAAGTTTGATAAAATTGGGTTATTTTAATGATTTCTTCATTTGAGAAAGCTTCAGAGTACTGTTTTTTTAATTCGTTTATCACTCTGGGACGATCAACATCTTCATTAAACCATGCTCTATAAATACCCTTAAGTTCTTCTTTAGCCTTATTATCTAATTTATAGTTGGTGGCTATTTGGTCTACTATTGGTAACATAGCTTCAAATCCACCAGCCATTTGTTTATCGATTGACATCACTCTAAACATTTCATCTATTGGTGCTTCTTGCGCTACTACGGGAGTAGATAAAATAAATAACATTAACGGTAATAATTGGAACTTTTTCATTTTATATCCTTAATCATCTCAACGTTTATAAACGTAAACCTTAATTGAGTTATATATCCATAATTGAAGCTTCGTGCAAAATTAAGTCATTAGCACAATCATTAACGCAACTTAGCAGCTTATCACTTAGCAAGCAATCGGGAAAAAGTTGAGTTAAGCCTTTGGTTGTTAAATCATTTAAACTACGCTACTCCATGTTTTAGCTCAAGAAGCTCGGCGCTAGATTAAAACTATTGGTATTATCAGGCGGGCTTAATTACACTGCGGCAACAGCGTTATGCTCCTTAGCGAAGGCTAACGCCTTAACCAACAACTCGCTTTTTTGAATCGTTTTTATAGGAACTCGCTCGCCATTGACTCACTCTCGACGCTCAGCTCCGCGGCAAGTTAAACATCAGCAATCAAATCAGCAGTCGCTTGATGCTCCTCGTTCGATGAGCAGATTGACGAATGAAGTGCTGCGCGCTTTTGCCAGCGATGGCGTGCTCGCTAAGTATATTCAAGGGTTTAGTGCGCGTCATAGTCAGGTTGAGATGGCGCAAATCATCAGTGAAGCGATTGCGAGTAAGGGCAATGCACTGATCGAAGCGGGTACAGGGGTCGGTAAAACCTTCGCCTATTTAATTCCCGCTATGTTAAGTGGCAAGCAAGTGATTGTCAGTACTGGCAGTAAAAACTTGCAGGAACAATTGTTTTTAAAGGATTTACCCGCATTGACATCTATGCTTGGGATTGCGCCCAAGCTTGCGCTATTAAAAGGTCGCAATAACTATTTGTGTCAGTATCGGCTTGATAGGCAGATGCAGGAGGCCAGCCATATTGAGGCGCGATTATTGGACGATTTACTCAAAATCAACCAATGGGCGGGCATGAGTAAAGACGGCGATATTGGTGGCTTAACCTCAGTGCCTGAACATTCTCCCGCGCTTCCCTTAGTCGTCAGTACCAAAGAGACCTGTCTTGGCCAGCGCTGCGAATTTTATGATGCCTGTTTTACCCGTAAGGCTCGCAGCCGCGCGATGGACGCGAAAATCATCGTCGTAAATCATCACTTATTCTTTGCAGACAGTGTGTTAAAGGACACAGGCTTTGCTGAATTATTACCCGAACCTGATGTGGTGATCTTCGATGAAGCGCATTTGCTGCCGGATATCTGCGTCAGTTATTTTGGCCAGCAATCCTCGAGTCGCACTATTGATGACTACCTGCAAAAGTTATTGCAGATTTATCAAACTCAGCTCAGCGATACGGGGCAGATTGCCCAATTTTGTCAGCGTTGTTTAGCCAAATTGAGTGACTGGCATAATGGATTGTTTTCTATTGCCGAGTCGGATTGGCGTATGCTGCTTGGCAATAAGTCAATTGCGCTAGCATCATGGGATTTACTCGCAGAGTTAACCGCGCTGCAAAAACTCTTGCTCGCCCATGTGGGGCGCAGTGAGTTATTAGATGATATTGCCGTTAAACTGGCTGACCTTAACCATAAGCTCAATCAGTTTTTCCAATGTGACAATCCACAGGCTGCCTATAGTGTTGAATTTGGTAGCCGTTTTGTGATGCTACGGATTTCACCGATTAATATTGCCCGCGAATGTCAGCAGTTATTTGTGGCCAATACCAGTTGGATTTTTACCTCGGCAACCTTACAAGTGAACCGCAGCTTAGCGCATTTTGCCAAGGAGTTAGGGATCAGTGAGGCCAAGGCGCATATTTTGGATAGTCCCTTTGATTATCCACGTCAGGCGTTATTTTGTGTGCCTAGGCAACTGGGCAATGTGGCGAATCAGCAGCAAGCAGTCAAACAGTTAGTCGATGTATGTGTGAAAGCGATTGAGGCAGCGCAGGGGCGAACCTTTATTTTGTTTACCAGCCATAAAATGCTCGAGCAAACCGCAATGGCATTGCGCACACGAACTCAATATCCACTCTTGGTGCAAGGGCAGGCGGGCAAGCAGAGTCTGCTGACCAAGTTTCGCCAACTGGGGAATGCGGTATTACTGGGGACGAGCAGTTTTTGGGAAGGGGTGGACGTGCGCGGCAAGTTATTAAGCTGCGTGATAATCGATAAGCTGCCCTTTGTGTCACCCGATGAGCCGCTTTACCGTGCCCGCGCCGACAATATTAGCCGTCAGGGCGGCGATCCTTTTACTCAAGTGTCATTACCTCAGGCGATTATTGCGCTCAAACAAGGGGTTGGACGTTTGATCCGTGACGAAAAGGACTGCGGCGTACTCATTCTTTGTGATAATCGGATTGTGAATCGCGCCTACGGACAGGCATTTTTAAACTCCCTGCCGCCGATGGCGCGTACGCGAGATTTAGACCAAGCCCTGCAATTTTTAAGGAAAATCCCTTAATCGCCTAGTGATCTAATTCGTCACGCTGGCCGAACAACGGATGAAAAAGGCCTGCAGTTGCAGGCCGTTAAGGATTAAAAGCTTGCCGTTACCCCAGCATAGACGCTGCGGCTCTTTTGAATGTAATCCAAATCGGTGGCAATTTGATCGCGTTCGGCGTCCGTCAAGTTAGTTACTCCTAGTTTGACCCTAAACATTGGGTTTATTTGATAATTAACGCCGATATCTAATGAGCCATAACCATCAGACTTGACCTTAGTTCGCAGATATTGTTCACCCGTGTAGTGGTAGGCGATAAAGGTGGATAATCCCTCCAGCGCTTGCCATTGCAGTTTGAGGTTGTAGCTATCTTCGGGTGTTAGGGTAAAAGGCGCGCCATTTTGCTTATCCTTGGCATCGGTTTTACTGTAGTTGCCACTCAGGCTTAAGCTGTCGGTTAAGTCGTACCATGCCTGCAATTCCCAACCGGTAATCTTAGCTTCATTAACGTTTTGATAAGTGAGTACCGCGCCTGGGGTTCTGTCCCAGGTTTCGGTGATGATTTTGTTTTCCACATCATTGCGGAAATAGGTGACTGAACCGCCAAAATCGTCCGCTTGATATTGGGTCGATAGCTCGTAGTTGACCGAGGTTTCGGGTTGTAAGTCGCCATTACCGGCCACAGAGCAGGCGCCGCGACAGGCTGGGATAATATAATCGGCTTGAGACTGCGACATATTCGGAGCTTTAAAGGCTTTACCCCCACCACCTTTGATCACCCATTCGGAGCTGAGCGGATAAACCAGATACAGACGAGGGCTAAATTCGGTGCCATACACATCGTGGTGATCGACTCGTCCGCCGAGGGTGAGGCTAAGCTCCCCTAAACTGAATTCGTCCTGCAGATATAGCGCCGCTTGGCTATCGTCTAGGGTGCCATCGCCTAAAATATTGCGGCTGTTCTCAAGTTTGGTCCAACGGTATTCGGCGCCGCCAGTGAGCATATGTTCGCCAAGTAACACTGTGGTTTGCCCATCAAGATTGTGGTTTGATTGAGTAATATGGCCGATCTGTGCGATCAGCGCCGAATCATCGGTCACTTCGACATTTTCATAATAATAGCGTAGGCGCGTATCGCCCCAATCCCAGCGGCCATTATGGGTAAGGCCTGAACTGATGCGTTCTGCCTGCTGGTTGTTGGTCAGGATAGTGCCGTAGTTATTCCAATCGGATTCACGCTCATCGTTGGCGTAACTGATATCAAATTGCAGATCCTGCTGCGTGTCGATTAACCATTGTAGATTGGCTAAGGCGCTGATTTCATCCCTGTCTTCAAGCGCATCTATGGTTGGTTTTAAGTCAGAACGCCACGCATCACGTTTATTGCTATCCACAATCAAGTTCGCCAGCAGTTTGTCTTTAATGAGCGCACCGCTGCTGTAGAAGTTGTATTTAGTGCTATCGCCACCTTCACCACTGGTTGGCGTGTCGTATTGCACGCCAACACTGGTTCGCCAGCTTTCGGTTGGTTGACGTAGGATGACGTTGACTACACCGCCCAAAGCTTCGGAGCCATAGAGGGACGACATGGGGCCACGGACAAGTTCGATGCGCTCGATGGCAGACATGGGGATAGATGATAGGTCGAAGTCATTGCCATAGTTGGAGGTGAGCGCCTCGCGGGAATTGACTCGGCGGCCATTGATTAAGATTAAGGTGTAGTCGGAATCTAGGCCGCGAAGGCTGATTTCGTTACGGCCATAGGGCGTGCCTTCGCTGATATTCACCCCCTGTAAATAGCGAACGGCGCTGGCGAGATCGTCGATCACTAAAGCTTCAAGCTCACTACGATTGATCACCGAAACCGATGCTGGCGCCGAGAGCTCGGAGTGTTTTGTTTGAGTGGCAGTGATGACCATGCGTTCCATCTCGGGCGCATCTTGTGCTTGAGCGAGTGTGGCGGCCGCGCTCAGTGTTAAGGCGATCGCGCAGGTGAGGGCGTTACGGGAAAATCGCGGCAGGCGGATATCAGGTTGTGCAGGCATTTCATTCTTCCTTGTAAAATTTTGGCGAATGATAATTATTCTTAAATGCGCCAGCAAGTTGCTCTCGCCGATAATCGTGTAAAGCTAGTGTAAATATTTATATGAATAACAATAAGATATGGTATCTGATGCGGTTATTTTGTGGGACGCGATAATAGAGTGCCTAACCAATTACCGATACAAACGACTGGCGCTCTAACCCATTAATTTGTTTGGTATCCAGCGCAATAAGACGTTGTAAGAGAAACTTAAAAAATCAAATACGCAAGTGTGGGAAAGAAAGGGGAAAGGACGTTATAAAAGAAATACAGAAGAAATATAGAAGAAATATAGAAGGGATACACCTATCCCTTCTTCTTGAGTGGGGCGATTAGACTTTTAGGCCAACCATTAGTTGGTCAAGTTGTCCCGCAGTTGCTTGCAGTTCATCACAACCCGACACAGATTGGTTCGCCGATTGCTCGACATCGTGGGATTGATTGCGAATTTCCATCAGATTGGTCGCGATTTCGTTAGCCACGGCAGATTGTTCTTCGGCTGATGTTGCGATCAGTACACTCATTTCGAACACACGGCTGCTGTGGTGGGCAATCGACTCGAGATCTTTACCCGTTTGCAGCACATGTTGCTTACCTTCACTCGCTTGGCTAACGGTGCGCGACATGACTTGCGTCAGGTTGCGGCTACCTTGTTGCAATGACTCGATCATCGATTTGATTTCAACCGTTGCCGCCTGTGTGCGACCGGCAAGGGTTCTTACCTCATCGGCAACCACCGCAAAACCTCGGCCCTGTTCGCCTGCACGCGCCGCTTCAATCGCGGCATTGAGGGCGAGTAGGTTAGTCTGCTGCGAAATGGCATTAATGGTCGACACCACTTCATCAATCTTACTGGCGTTTTCATTGAGGACATTCACCGCATCCGAGGCCTCAGAAATTTCATCCGACAGTACATCAATCGCGCTTACTGTGGTTTCAATATCCTTAGAGCCTGCATTCACCTGCTGATTCGCCTCTTGGGTTTCGGCGGAGGATTGCTCGGCGTTGCGCGCCACTTCTTTAACCGCGGCGGTCATTTCTTCCATTGCTGTGGCTAAGGAATCGAGATGCTGACGTTGATTGACCGCAAGGGCTTGTCCTTGCTGCGCCGTGCTTCTAAAAGATGAAACCACTTCCCGAATTTTGCTGGTGGATTCAGCGATTTGCTTCACTAGGGTATGTTGACGTTCAACGAGAGTGTCGATGCTGATCGCAAGAATGCTGAACTCATCTTTCACTTCGAAGAAGTTTAATCGCCCAGTCAAATCCCCAGAAGCGGCACGTTTGAGCGCCATGACTGTGGTGTAGAGTGCGCCGCCGACGAAGGTGGAAATGTAATAGCTAAAGAGGAAGAGCACGAATAACAGCACCGCCATCACGCTATAGACCAAGATATTATCGTCGGCTAAGAGCGCATTAAGCTGACGATCATCGACGGGAATAATGGTCAACATATTGTGCTCGTTCACCGAGCTTATGGCTCTATTAGGTGAACTGCTGGTATCGATACCGCCACCACTGCGTGCAATGGTTTGCGCGCGGCTGTCGGCCTCTGAAACCGTGACAATCTGTATATTCTGCGAGCCTTGGCTCAACATATTCGGTAGATTTTGGCGTTCTTGCTCGGGTAGTTTGTTATAGATCTGCGCCGCGAGTTGATTGATTTTCTGTGACGAGTCCTGAATGCCGTTCAAATGGCTTTCGAGCAGGGTGTCCCTAAACTGAGTATTTAAAAAGACCGCTAATCCCACAATCATAATCATGGGAACTAGGGCGAGAATTGCAAATTTGGTTTTTAAGGTCATGTGGATAAGATATTGATCTATCCAGCGAAATTTAACTTCTTTCATTAGCGCCTCGATAAATTGGGCTGTGACCAAATGGATATCGGTCGGTTTGCCATAGACTTTATGCTTTTCTGCTTTGTAAGCTGTTGCTTGTATTATTGTTGTCCAATTGCGGCATTTTTGTTTGTTTTGCTGCAATTTTGGCAAGGTACAAACATAAGTTTACAGTTTAGTTACATCGGTCGCTAGTAGTTAGTGTTTGATGAAGCGACTGCTGTAAAAATCAGCAAATGTTTTTCCAAGGCGTCAAACTCAACGGATTTGTTGGGGTAACACATGAATTTGCATGATAAAAACCCCGAATAAACCCTAGTAATATGCCGCTCGCTCGCGTAAAATTTCTCTCCTTTTATTTCGTTATAGCTAGCAAAGCGTCTGGCATTAACGCCCGATAACCTGAGCACCCAAATAGCCTGAAAGTTTGGCGCCCATAGCACTTGTTTATCAAGCGCGACTATGCAGTGGAAGAGAAAATGCAGCAGTTAACTGAGATCGTAGAACAAGCCTTAGTCATTATTGACCAGGCCAGTGATCTAAAAGCACTGGATGATATCCGTGTCGATTACCTAGGTAAGAAGGGTAAGATCACCGACATGATGAAAATGATGGGCAGCTTAAGTCCTGAAGAAAAACCCGCTTTTGGTCAGGCGGTCAATGATGCGAAGCAGGCCATTCAACAGAAATTAACTGAGCGCATCGACGGCCTGAAAAGTGCCGAACTGGAAGCCAAGTTAATCGCCGAGAAGATTGATGTGACGCTACCTGGCCGCACTATCGATATCGGCGGCTTACACCCAGTGACGCGCACCATTGAACGTATCGAAACCTTTTTTGGGGAATTAGGGTTTACGGTAAAACAAGGGCCAGAAATCGAAGATGACTTCCATAACTTCGACGCCTTGAATATCTCTGAGCACCACCCAGCGCGTGCCGACCACGATACGTTCTATTTTAATCCTAAGCTTATGCTGCGTACCCAAACGTCGGGCGTGCAGATCCGTACTATGGAAACTGAAAAGCCACCATTGCGGATTATTTCACCGGGTCGTGTGTATCGTAACGACTACGACCAAACTCACACGCCAATGTTCCACCAAGTGGAAGGTTTGCTGGTGGATGAAAACGTTAACTTCGCCGAATTAAAAGGCGTGTTACACGACTTCCTGCGTAACTTCTTCGAGGAAGATTTGCAGGTGCGTTTCCGTCCTTCTTATTTCCCATTCACTGAACCTTCAGCCGAAGTAGACGTGATGGGTAAAAACGGCAAATGGTTAGAAGTGTTAGGTTGCGGTATGGTGCACCCGAACGTGCTACGTAGCGTGGGCATCGATCCAGAAAAATACTCTGGTTTTGCTTTTGGTATGGGCGTTGAGCGTTTAACTATGCTGCGGTACGGCGTAAACGATCTACGTGCGTTTTTCGAAAACGACCTGCGTTTCCTGAAGCAATTTAAATAACGGAGCTGTATAGCATGAAATTTAGCGAATCTTGGCTTCGTGAGTGGGTCAATCCTGCCGTTAGCCGTGAAGCATTATCCCACCAGATCACTATGGCCGGCCTCGAAGTCGATGGCGTTGATGCCGTGGCTGCCGAGTTCAACGGCGTTGTGATTGGTGAAGTGGTCGAATGTGGCCAGCACCCAGATGCAGACAAACTGCGCGTGACTAAAGTCAGTGTCGGCAGTGGTGAACTTATCGATATCGTTTGCGGCGCACCAAACTGCCGCCAAGGTCTACGCGTTGCCGTTGCCATGGTTGGCGCTGTACTGCCAGGCGATTTTAAAATTAAAAAGGCTAAGCTGCGTGGTATGCCTTCAGAAGGCATGCTGTGTTCATACAGCGAGCTGGGCATCGACATCGACAGCGATGGCATTATCGAACTGCCATTAGATGCGCCATTAGGCACGGATTTACGTGAGTATCTCCAGCTTGATGATGCTGTGATTGAAGTGGATTTAACTGCTAACCGTGCCGACTGTTTAGGCATGGTGGGTCTGGCCCGTGAAGTCGGCGTGTTAAACCGTGCAGCTGTGACTGAGCCACAATGGCAAGCCGTAACGCCAACGATTGATGCCAAAGTGGCTATCAATGTGAAGGAAACCGCAGCTTGTCCACGCTACTTAGGCCGTGTGGTGAAGAATGTGAACGTGAAAGCGGCTACGCCATTATGGATGCAGGAAAAACTGCGCCGCAGCGGTATCCGTTCTATTGATCCTATCGTCGATATCACTAACTTCGTGTTAGTTGAATTCGGTCAACCTATGCATGCGTTCGATCTTGCCAAACTCACTGGCGATATCCAAGTGCGTTTGGGTAATGGCGAAGAGAAAATCACCCTGCTCGATGGCAGCGAAGTCACCATTCCAAGCGACACTTTAGTGATTGCCGACGATGCACGCCCATTAGCGCTTGCTGGCGTATTTGGTGGCGAATATTCGGGTGTGAGTGACACCACGCAAGACATTCTGCTGGAATGTGCCTTCTTCGCACCGTTAGCGATTATGGGTAAATCACGCCGTTTAGGTCTGCATACCGATTCATCACACCGTTTCGAACGTGGTGTTGACCCTGAGATGCAGCATAAGGTTATGGACCGTGCGACTCGCTTAGTGCTGGATATTTGCGGCGGTGAAGCGGGTCCTGTGGTTGAAGCCAAATCTGACGCTGACTTACCAAAGCCTACGCAAATCTTATTGCGTCGCAGCAAGTTAGATAAAATTCTGGGTCACCATGTTCCCGATAGCGATGTAGTTGAAATCCTCGAACGTTTAGGTTTTGGCGTCGTTGCAGGTGAGGGTAGCTGGCAGGTCACCACCGCCACTTACCGCTTCGATATGGCGATTGAAGAAGACTTAATCGAAGAAGTTGCCCGTATCTACGGTTACAACAACATTCCAAACGTTGCGCCTGTGGCGTCACTGCGGATGTCAGACCATAAAGAAACCGACTTAAGCCTCAAACGCGTACGTTCGCTGTTAGTGGCCCGTGGTTTCCAAGAAGCCGTGACTTACAGTTTCGTCGATCCTAAGCTGCAAAATCTGGTTCACCCAGGTGAGCAAGCCATGGTGTTACCGAACCCGATTTCTAGTGAAATGTCGGCCATGCGTTTGTCGATGTTCACAGGATTATTGACTGCGGTTGGCTACAACCAAAGTCGTCAACAGGGCCGTGTGAGACTTTTTGAAACTGGCCTTCGCTTTGTTCCTGATATTAATGCAGAATCAGGTGTAAGACAGCAAGCTATGCTCGGTTGCGTCATAACTGGCCTCCAAAATGACGAACATTGGGCTATGGAATCGAAAACTGTTGATTTTTTCGACCTTAAAGGCGATTTAGAAGCAATTATCGGCTTGACAGTTTCCGCATCAGAATTTAGCTTTAGAGTAGCGACGCATTCTGCTCTTCATCCAGGGCAATGTGCTGAAATATTGAGAAATGATCGAGTGATCGGTCATATAGGTGCTATCCATCCTAGTTTGGAGAAGCCTTTTGGACTCAATGGTAAAACCATCGTTTTTGAGTTGGAATTGGATGCTTTATTGCATACCAGTTTACCGCTAGCCCAAGCTGTATCTAAGTTCCCGGCTAATCGTCGTGACATCGCAGTAGTCGTAGATGAAAGTGTATCTGCAGGCGATGTAATGAAATTGATAAGAAAAGTTGGCGAAAATCAGTTGGTTGGCATAAACTTGTTCGATGTATACTTAGGTAAAGGTGTTGAGCCCGGCAAGAAGAGCTTGGCGATAGCACTTACATTACAAGACACTACTCGTACACTTGAGGAAAAAGAGATCGCTGAGACAGTAGATTCAGTTGTTTCTGCCCTGAAGACCGAGTTCAACGCATCGTTGAGGGATTAAAGTATGGCACTTACCAAAGCCGAAATGGCAGAACATCTTTTTGAAACACTAGGTATTAACAAGCGTGTCGCCAAAGAGATGGTTGAGTCGTTCTTTGAAGAAATTCGAGGCGCACTTGAAAGTGGTGAGCAGGTCAAGTTATCTGGCTTTGGCAACTTTGACCTTAGGGATAAGAATCAAAGACCGGGAAGGAACCCAAAAACAGGCGAGGATATCCCGATTTCCGCTCGCCGTGTCGTGACCTTCCGTCCCGGCCAGAAACTGAAAACTCGCGTAGAAGCTGCTAACGCGGGCAAGTAATTTCTTAAAGTTTGATAGGAAAGCCACTCCATCGCGAGTGGCTTTCCTATTTTCTTCCTATGTGAATTCAGTCTTTTACTGTCTGAGGTGATTTCTTTGTCAAGACAGCCAAAATATTTCGACCGTCGCTTCCAAATGGCCCTATTGCACCCTAAATATTGGCTCACTTGGTTGGCGATCGGCCTATTAGTCATTTTTGGGATCATGCCCGCGTGGCTGCGTGATCCTATCGCCAGAACCTTGGCCAAACTGGTGGCGCCTATTGCGAAAAAGCCGATAGGCATTGCTAGAGCAAACTTAAAGGCATGTTTCCCTGAAAAATCTGCCGCAGAGATCGAAGCCTTAATCGATGAGAACGTGCAGAACTTCGTCTTAGTGCTGTTATCTCAAGGTGAGCTGTTGGTACGCTCAAAGGCGCATTTACGCCGCCGTGTGAATCTCATGGGCTTTGAGCATGTGCAAGCGGCACAAGCGGAAGGGCAGCCTGTGATATTTATCATGCCCCATGTGTGGCCCATCGATTATGCGGGACTGAGGTTAAACCTCGACTTGCCTATGGTGACTATGGCTAAGGCCCATAAAAACGCGTTATTTAACTGGTTTAATAATAGGGTACGTAGCAGCTGCGGTGGTCATGTTTATATGCGAGAGGCGGGAATACGCGCCTTGTTGGCCGAATTGAAGCAGAACAATAGCTTTTTCTACCTGCCCGATGAAGATTTAGGCCCAGATCAGAGCGTGTTTACCCCGTTTTTAGGCACAGTTAAAGCGACATTACCCGTGGTTGGCCGCTTAGCTCAGGCAGGAAATGCCCAAGTGCTACCAGTAAAAATTGGCTATAACCAAGCTTCACGCCAGTTTGATTTAACTGTTATGCCCGCCATTGCCGCCGAAGACATGGTCGGTAAAGAAAATGAAGCGTTGGCACTGAATAAAGCGGTTGAGCAAGTGATCCTCGCTTACCCTGAGCAGTATATGTGGTTCTTAAGACTGCTGAAGACCCGTCCCGAAGGGCAGGCTTCGATTTATCAGTAAGTGTTTATGCACATATTGTGAACCTAAACAAAATGGGCTTTAAGCGGAATACTTAAAGCCCATTTTTTATCAAGTGCGGATGCTTAAGTAAGAGGCTTACAGCCACTCAGTGCTCGTCCTCTTGCTCCATCTCGAGCTGCATCAGCAGCATATCTTCGCCATCTAATACCCGCGTATGGTAGCTGTGACAAGTAGGACAAACGATAGAGCGCTCAGCAAGTTCAGACTCTTGGTGGCAATCCAAACAGGCAATCACTAAGGGTTGTAGTGTCATCCGCAGTTCAGCATCACGGCAGATCCCATCGAGTTTAAAGGTCTCAAAGGCGGTCTCAAGCAAGGTGGGTTCGACCCCACTCATCACCCCGAGTTTGATATCGACGCGGGTGATTTTATTGGCTCGATTGGTCTTAGCATGTTGCTCGCATTGCTCAATCAAGGCGCTGACGATGGAATATTCGTGCATTAACAAATCCTTGGCAGCAGTTCACCCTGGGGCAGGTCTAAGTAACGTTTGGTATTCCATGGCGTTCTTAAGATCACTTTTCCTGGAAGCTCGTCGCTGACGGTGCCGATGATGGCCGCCTGCTCGCAATGACCAAAGCGCTGCATGATTTCTAAGGCGCCTAGGGCGATATCGTTAGGGACCGCCAAGATAAAGGTGCCTTCATTGGCTAAATCCATGGCCTCAAAGCCATAGAGTTCGCACAAGCCTTTGACTTCATCGCAAACCGGAATACTGGCTTCATTGACGGTTATCCCGACATTGGCGGCCGCCGCCCACTCATTTAACACGGCAGAGAGCCCGCCACGGGTCGCATCACGCATCGCATGAATGGGAATATTTGCCGCAATAAGCTGCTCAACCACGGGCCAAAGAGTGGCACAATCGCTTTGCAAAGCTGATTCGAGGGTCAGACCTTCGCGCGCCATCAGAATCGCGGCGCCATGGCAGCCCACATCGCGGGAGACAATGATTGCATCCCCCGGTGCGACATTCGCCGCCGAGATATTCGGACGTAAAATGCGCCCAACGCCTGAGGTATTGATAAACAAGCCATCGGCACAGCCCTTAGGCACGACTTTAGTATCGCCACAGACGATTCTGGCGCCGCTCTGTTTCAGCTCCTTCGCCATGCTGCGCACAATAGTGGTTAACTGATTGAGCGAAAAGCCTTCTTCGATGATCACGCTGCAACTTAAATACTGTGGCTCGGCGCCCATCATGGCGAGATCATTCACAGTGCCGGCGATCGCCAACTTGCCAATATCTCCGCCGGCAAAAAACAGCGGTGATACGGTAAAGGAATCTGTGGTAAAGGCGGTCGCGCCTTGCAATTCAAGCTTGGCCGCGTCTTCTTCGCTACGCAGGATCGGGTTATCGAACTCGGCAAAAAACAATTCACGAATGAGTTTATTCATCTCTTTGCCGCCACCACCGTGGCTGAGTTGAATCGCTTTATCTTTGGGTTGGAAATCAGCCATGGTGTGGCTCCTTGCTATCTATGCCTTGATAGCGGTAATACGCATTACACGCGCCTTCGGAGCTAACCATACAGCTACCGAGAGGGGTTTCGGGATTGCAGCCGCGGCCAAAGACTTTACAGTCCTTAGGTTTGGCAAGCCCGCGAAGAATATCGCCGCATTGGCAAGCCTTATGATCGTCAATCTCTTTGACGGGTAATCTGTCCTTAAAGTACTTCTCGGCGTCCCTGTGGGCGTATTCGGGTCTTAACTCAAGCGCCGAGTTGGGAATGGGCCCAAGCCCGCGCCAACGAAACTGCGGCCGAGTCTGGAAAAACTGATCCACCTTGGCCTGAGCGGCAAGATTGCCTTCCTCGGACACGGCTCGGCTGTATTGGATATCTAATAGCGCTGTTCCCGCGACCTTTTGCCGCACGATGCGCAGGATGGATTCCATCACATCGACGGGTTCGAACCCCGATACCACCACAGGCGTGCCGTATTGCTCGACGGCGGGGCGATAGATTTTGGCGCCACTGATCACACTGACATGGGCTGGGCCAATGAAGGCATTTACCCTGGCTTTAGGGTCGTGCATCACGGCATCTATCGCGGGTGGTACTAAGACGTGGTTGATATGAAACAACAAATTCGCCAGCTTTTCTTGCTCGGCCAGTTGCAGCAGCACGGCGGTCATGGGGGTCGAGGTTTCAAAGCCAATGGCGAAAAACACCACGGTTTTATCGGGATTGTCGCGGGCGATTTTGAGCGTGTCTAAAGGGTCATAGATAGGGCGAATATCACAGCCCTTGGCCCTGAAACTGGCAAGCGAGCCTTGGGATCCGGGCACGCGGATCATATCCCCTAGGGTCACTAAAATCACATTCTCTTGCTGGGCGAGCACTGCGGCTTGGTCAATTCGTTCCTTGGGCATCACGCACACAGGGCAGCCGGGACCGTGGATAAACTCAATATTTTCCGGCAATAAATCCAGCAAGCCGTATTTCATGATGGTGTGGGTATGGCCGCCACAGACCTCCATGATATTGATAGGCTCTTTGAGCGTGCGGGCGCATTTAGCGATATCCTCCGCAAATGAGGCTATGGTATCGGGGTCGCGAAAGCCTTGATAAAGTTGTTTTAGGTCAAGCATCTTCAGTCCTTGCGCAGTTTTTGGCTGTTATTTGTTATCACTTTTACTGCGGTGATTACTTAATGCGTGGTCTCAGCTTCAAGTTTTAAAACTATCTCTTTATATAATTCAAGGCTTTGCAGTGCATCATTGCGATCAATTTTATTCATCACAAAACCAATATGGATAAGCACATAGTCGCCAATGGCTAAAGGCTCAGTCATCAAATGGCAGCTCACATCGCGCCTGACACCTAGTGTATCGACGGTGACCGATTGACGCTCGTTATCGACGGCCACGACTTGGGAGGGAATAGACAGGCACATTATTGTGGCTCTCCCGAAGCGTGGTGAAGGTTGTTGTTCAGCCATGCAACGACGGCTCGCATAGAATCGCCATCCTTAATTGAGACTTCCAAAATCTGTGTGTCGGGGTTGAGCTTCTTAAGTTGGGCTTTGGCCTCGTCAACACTGAAATCGAAGTAGGGCAAGAGATCACACTTGGTGATGAGCACCAGATCGGCGCGGCGGAACATGACGGGATATTTCTCAATCTTATCATCGCCTTCGGGAACCGAAAGCAGCACGATATTTTTATGGGTGCCGACATCGTAACTGGCGGGGCAGACGAGGTTTCCCACGTTTTCGACAAAACAAATATCTAAGCCTTCGAGTGGCAAGTGATGTAAAGCGCCGTGCACCATAAAGGCATCGAGGTGGCAGGCACTGCCGGTTTGAATTTGATGGGCCTGAATGCCTTTGGCGATTAAGCGGTCGGCATCGCGGGAGGTCTCTAAATCCCCTTCAATGACGGCGTAGTTGAGGGAAGTGTACTCTTTTAAGTGTTCGAGCAAGGTGGTTTTGCCACTGCCTGGGCTACTCATTAAATTGAAGGCGGTGATATTGTGCGCCTCAAAATGCGCGCGGTTATGGGCGGCTTCAACATCGTTTTTATCGAGAATTTTATGGATCACCGACAAGGTTTTTTTATCGTTAAGCTGAGGATTTGTGTGCAATTCCTGATGGTGATGCAGATGGCCGTGATCATGGGAATGGCGGGGTAAGGAGCAGCCGCAGTCTTTACACATCTTATATTTCTCCTTGTCCTAGGCAAAATGCCTCTTTGGGCGGTATTAGCCTGACAATATGCCGATGCTATTAAATAGGGTTAATTTGATTACGCTAATGTTAAGTGTGATACAAATCGGCTGTGGATTCTTTGATGTTCGTCAGGTTTATTTGGATAAACAAAGGCCAAAGAAAATTTCTTTGGCCAGTGGGGATAATGCGCTTACGTGGCTTAGCGTTGAAGGATGTTGATTTTGTTGCTGCTCGCGGGGGTTAAGATAACGGGAACCGATTTTGAGGTCGGGGTGTAGGAGCCTACGCCCACACTGTCGATGGCGACTAAAGGATTAGTCTCTGGGTAATAGGCGGCGATATTGCCCTTGGGGATCTCGTAATAAATTACCATAAAGTCATACACTTTGCGCAATTTTCCATCGTTAGTGAGCGATTGGATATCGACTAACTGGCCGTCGCTAAACCCCTGCGCTTTGGCATCATCACTATTCATAAACAGCACATTGCGCTTGCCCTTAATGCCGCGGTATCTGTCATCCATGCCGTAGATGGTGGTGTTGTATTGATCGTGTGAGCGCAGACTTTGCAGTAGTAACACTGGCAGCGTACTGGTCAGGGCCTGACTCGAACAATCGGCAATGATGGAGTCGGGTAAAGCACAGGCGTTAAATTCAGCCTTGTGGCTTTGGGTATGCCAGTCGAGCTGCGCGGCATTATTGGTTAAATGGAATCCCGCAGGGACGTTAATTTTTTGATTGTAGTCTTCGAAACCTGCAATGGTTTGCTCAATCAAATCGCGGATCAGGCTGTAATCATCCCTTAGGGCTAACCAGTCAATTGACTTGGCACTGGTTGCATTGATTGAGGGGGGGGGCACAGCCAAGGTGGCATGTGCCATGCGCGCCACAATATCGATTTCCGACAGGCAGAGTGGCGATACCGCATCGTTCATCCCAGTTGAGGCGTGCACCATGCTAAAGGTATCTTCGACGGTGATTTTTTGAATGCCGTGTTTTTGCTTATCGAGTTCGGTGCGGCCAAGGCAAGGTAAGATCAGCGCATCATTGCCGACCTGTAAGTGACTACGATTGAGCTTAGTGCTGATTTGCACATTTAAGCGCGCTTTTCCCATGGCGCTATAAGTAAAAGCGCTGTCGGGCGCCGCTGCGGCCAGGTTTCCGCCGAGGCAGATAAGTACTTTGCTTTGCTCACACTCTAAGGCCTTTAAGGCTTCAACCACGTTATGACCCGCGGCGCGGGGTAATTGGCTGCCTAAATACTGCTCTAAACGGTCAATAAACTCGGCTTTGGGTTTTTCGTTAATTCCCATAGTGCGGTTACCCTGCACATTGCTGTGACCGCGCACAGGGCAAAGCCCGGAACCTGCTTTGCCAATTTGACCGCAGAGCAGATGCAGGTTGATGATTTCACGGATGGTATCGACCGAATGTTTATGCTGAGTGATGCCCATGGCCCAGCAACTGATCACCGTCTTGCTTTGGCTAAAGACTGTGGCGGCTTGAATAATATCGACCTTGGATAAGCCCGATTGGGCTTCAATCTGTTGCCAGTCGGTATGACGGATACTCTGCTCATAGTCTGCGAAAAACGCAGTGTGGGTGGCGATAAACTCACGGTCGATACACTTTGCGTTCGACTCAAGGATATGCTTTGCCATGCCGCGAATAGCCGCCATATCGCCGCCCAGTAGCGGCGTCAGGTATTGATGGCTAATGGTGGTCGCAGCGGGAGTTAATAACTCAGTTGGACTTTGTGGGCTGGCGAATCGCTCCAGCGCCACTTCTTTTAAGTTATTGAAGGTGACAATTTTACAACCCTGTCTGGCGGCTTTACGTAGGGCATTCATCATCCGTGGATGGTTGGTGCCGGGATTTTGCCCAAAGACAAAAATCGCTTCGGCCGCATCGAAATCGCTTAATACGACTGTGCCTTTGCCGACACCAATGGCTTGGTTGAGTGCAACACCGCTGGCCTCGTGGCACATATTCGAACAATCCGGGAAGTTATTGGTGCCATACAGTCGGCCAAACAATTGATAGAGATAGGAGGCCTCGTTGCTGGCGCGGCCCGAGGTGTAAAACTCCACCTGATTGGGATCGCTAAGGCCATTGAGCGTATCAGCAATCAGCTGAAAGGCATCATCCCAGCTGATGGGTTCATAGTGATCGGTCGCGGCGTTATAACGCATAGGTTCGGCCAAGCGGCCCTGATATTCGAGCCAATAGTCGGTCTGCTTAGCTAACTGGCGCACCGAATACTCGGCGAAAAAGTTGCGGTCAACAATCTTGCCCGTCGACTCCCACGCCACGGCTTTGGCGCCATTTTCACAAAACTGAAAAGCACCAGCCTTGTTATCGCCCCAGGCACAACCCGGGCAGTCAAAGCCATCGGTTTGGTTTACCCTGAGCAGATTTTTGATATTTTGCTGGGTCTTTTGGCTCCGCAGCACATGCTTTAAGGTCGATTGCAGTGAGGGGAAGCCGCCGGCTTTGGTCGGTTTTTCAATATGAACAGGCATAAAATTCTCCGCGATTGCATTGGGATGCAAGGCTTTCATCAAATATGGAGTAGTGGATTGGCGGATCAAACTTAGGAATATGGACAAGATTAAGCTGGTATTTCAGCGCCAGTTTTACCGCGAGCTGGCTCGGTGACGCGAGACTAATCAAATGGTTGGCACCATAACGCACCGCCTTTTGGATCAACTCGCTGCTGCAGCGACTGGTCATCAGCAGCGCCTTGGCGCTGCGCTTTTGCCGCCGCAGCGCGCCAATGAGCTTATCTAACGCATTGTGACGACCGATATCTTCACGACACTCAAGGATATTACCAGCCTCATCCAAGGCAAAAGCCGCATGGATAGCGCCGCTACGCTGCGCCTTAAGTTGATGTGTATGTATTTGCTGTTTGAGGCTGTCGACATGTTCAAGTACTAAGGGCGCGCAGGCGGGTAATGGCGAAAAATCTGGTAGGGCATGACCTAGGGCTTCCACACCGCAGATCCCACAGCCAGTTGCGCCGACGAGCCGTCTTTTGCGTTGTTTAAGGGCGATGAAACAACGATTGGCTAAAGTGACATCGAGCATTACGCCGTCTTGGACGGGAGTGATATCAATCTCATGCACATCTTGGTCTTGGCTGATAATGCCTTCGGCGAATAAGAAGCCAATCACAAAATCCTCAAAGTGATCGGGCGTTATCATCATCACCGCATAGCTGATGCCATTGAGGTTGATGGCGGCAGCGATCTCTTCAACCAGATGCGAATAACGGGTGTTAGGCTGTTGAGCCGTGTTTGGGCCGTGTTGAGATCTAGGGCAGAGGCTTGGATCATTCGCCGAATCGAGTGGGTGAGTTAGCACGCATTTCAACCTAAAATTGGATGTTGATCACATTCTAGGGAGGGTTTCCGCGCTAGGCCAATCAAACTATTTTATGGATTGATAGAGGATTTCTATTAAACTATGGATACCAATAGGGTTTGATTTTTCAGATTTGTCTAAAGCACTGTATCTAACTATGTCGAAAACACTATGAATATTCGCCACCTGCATTATTTCCAACAACTCGCACAATTACAGCATTTTGCCAAAGCGGCGAACGCCTGCCATGTGACGCAACCGACACTCTCCGCGGGGATAAGCGCCCTTGAAAAAAGCGTAGGCACAGAGCTTGTGGTGCGGGGGAGCCAGTTTGTGGCGCTCACGGATGCGGGACAGATCATGCTGCAATACGCCGAGAGAATGTTGCAGGAACAGGCAGCGTTGAAGCAGGAGTTGAGTCTGTTTCGTGGCCAGCTCACGGGTTCGTTACGGATTGGCATAGTGCCGCAATCGAGTATCGACATCATGCCGCTGATTAAGCTGTTTAATCAGGCTTATCCCAATATCAGCATCAAGTTATCTGTGATGACCAATGGACAATTGATTGAAAATCTTAGTCTGCATAAAACCGATATCGGCCTTGGGTTTGACGAACAACTCACCGAGGCTAATCGGCGTAGCTTCGTATTTTATCCGCAGCGGGCCAATCAAATGGCGCTGTTGTCCTGTGATTCGGTTGATGGCAGTGCAAGCAAATCCTTGTCTTTAGCGGACATAGGTACGCGTCCCTTAGTGCTGCTGAGTCAAAATATGCAGTTTAGAAAATACATAGATAATGCGATGGCGCAGGCGGGGATCGATTTTAATTTGGTACTGGAAACCGACTCATTATTCCACTTAATCGGCGCGGTAAAGCATGGTTTAGGCAGTGCTATCGTCAGCCGCGGTATTGCCGAATCGGTGGCGCAACTCTTTGGGATCCCGTATCAGCTTTTGGACGGAGTCAGTTCAGGGCAAACGGTCTTTATGACCCGTAAGCACAGCATTACGCCCGCAATGAAAGCCTTTATGAACCAGCTTGAGTCTTAAACCATCACTGGTTATTGCTCACGTTTTGATGGATACCATACCAAAGCTGCCCGAGGGCGATACCGCCATCGTTGACGGGAATATGTTTATTGGCCAGCACTGTATTACCCTGTTGGTGCAGTTTACTGAGGCAATATTCGAGCAAATATTGGTTTTGAAACACGCCGCCGCACAGCACTACGGGCAGAGTTGGGTAGCGCGCAGCATAACCACAAACGGCATCCCCCACACTATGCAAAAAGGCGCGGGCTAACTGCGCTTGCCGAACGTCAGTGAGCGGCGCTTCGGTAATCAGCGTGATTATCTGCTTAAAGAGCTGGCTACTGCGCCAGATATACGGTTTGTGCATCGGGCTGTCACTGGGCTTATCCGTCATTTCCAAGGGCAAGTCGAGCATCAGCGTCGGCAGTTGTTTGGCATCGGCCCGTCTTGCTGCCGCTTCAATTAACATGCCCGCTTGGCCTTCAAATTGGGTGGTGTCGATAAAGCCTAAGGCGCAGGCGAGGGCATCGAACAAGCGCCCCACCGAGGAGCTGTTAATCCCATGGCCGTTTTGCCAGATCCGATGCAGATTGCTTAAGGTGATGGGGCTTAAGGTTGTCAGAATCGGCAACTTAAGAGCTTGCACTTCCTCGAGACTCATCTGCTGAAACAGTAATGCCAGCAGCAATCGCACTGGCTGCTTAATTGCCTGTTCTCCACCGAGTAAGGGAATTGCCTCGAAATGGGCAAGCCGCTCGGCGCCGTGAAGGGTGGTGAGTAAGACTTCACCGCCCCAGAGGCTGCCATCGTTCCCAAGCCCTGTGCCATCGAAACTAAAGCCTAATACTGGCTCTTTATATTGATTGATGGCCATCACGCTCAGCACATGCGCATGGTGATGCTGCACACTTAAGGTTTGGATTGGGTGCGTGTCTTGGCTTTGTGTATCAAGGCTGTGCAGTTGCTGCGTCTCAGCCCAGCGCGATGGTGCGTAGTCTGGGTGCTTATCGTGGACAATCAGCTCGGGGCTGAAATGATACAGACGAGCAAAGGTCGCCAAGGTGCGCTCGAAGTACTGCTCGGCGCTGACACTAAAGAGATCGCCGATATGCGGGCTTAAAAACACATTCGAGCCAAAACCTAACGCAATGGCATTTTTTTGTTGGGCGCCCACGGCAAGAATGGAGTGACTCAGCGGCTTAGGTAACGGGAAGCTTAAGGGCGCATATCCCCGCGCTAAACGCAGCACTTGCACCTGTGGCGCACAGCCGTTTGGCGGTTGGATAAGTTGCACCACGCTGTCATCACAGCCGTTGAGGATGGGGCGGTTGTGATCGACTATGGCATCCACCACATGGCCTAGTTGACTGATAAGCTCATCACAATCGGTAATAATTGGCTCGCCAGAGACATTCGCACTGGTCGCGACCAGTGGGCCATTAAATCGCCCGAGCAGTAAATGATGCAGCGGTGTGTAGGGCAAAAATATTCCGAGTTTTGGGATATTAGGCGCAATCTCAGTGCTCAGATTGTGTTTATCCAGCGCCTGCATCAGTACTATGGGCCGCTCCTGCGCGCTTAAGGTTTGCCACTCTGCCTGTGTGCCCGTTACATAGCGTTTTGCCACTTCGATGCTCGGCATCATCACCGCTAGCGGCTTAGCTTTTCGTTGCTTGCGTTGCCTTAATTGATTGATGGCTAGGGTGTTGGTTGCATCGCACATTAAGTGGAAGCCACCTAAACCCTTTATCGCAAGAATCTGCCCTTGGGCCAGTTTTTCGGCCGCGGCCGACAATACTGCAAGGCTGTTGCCGTGCGAATGAGGCAAGGCGTCAAGGGCGATGACATCACCAGTCGGCGTTTTTAAACTGAGCTCGGGGCCACACTTAGGGCAACTCACAGGCTGGGCGTGATATCTGCGATTTAGCGGATCTTGATAAGCCTTGGCGCAGTCGGGGCACATGGCGAAATCTGCCATGGCGGTATGATGGCGATCGTAGGGTAAGGCATTGATAATGGTGTATCTTGGGCCGCAGTTAGTGCAATTGGTAAAGGCATAGCCAAAGTGGCGATCCTGCGGATTATGCATATCGCTTAAGCAATCCTGACAGGTACTCTTGTCGGCCGATACGGCAACGAGGGCGGCTAAATGATGCTCACCAGATTCATCACTTTGGTCATCACCTTGGCTATCACTTTGAATAATATCGAAGCTAGTCTCTTCAAGCTTTACCGCTAACGAACTCTGGGTCATCAGATCGATACGCGCCAGCGGCGGCGGATTGGTGGTTAACTCACACACAAAGCTATCCAACTGAGCGGTGGGGCCTTGCAGCTCAATCATCACGCCCTTGGCATTATTTAGCACAGTGCCGGTTAATTTAAGCTCACTCGCCCAGCGGTAAACAAAGGGGCGAAAGCCCACGCCTTGCACTATGCCCGTGATATGCAATTGGCGGCGCTCGAGTTGATCGGTTTGATTAGTGGGTGAGGTGGCTTTTTTCAATCTCGGTATTCTTCGCTTATCTGGCGGCATCTGCATGGAAGATAAAACATTTTATCCTCCATGCGTTAGCGCTATCTGAATGTAAGGCTAGCGGTGAGCGGGTGTTGTTAAAGGTTATTTAACTGCCGCTGCTTCACATAGAGCGCGCCTACGGCCAGGTTGTCGCCCTCTAAATCCAGACTGCGATTGACCAATAGCGGGAAGTTTTTCCCGAGTCGTAGGCTAATACGCTTGCAGAGGGTTTCGTTGGCTAACTCATTGCCCGCTAACGCAATGTTGTGTACACCGATATTTAAGTCAATGTGTTCCAGCCAATTAGCTAGGTAGTCGGCGAGGGAGTCCTGCATTGCAAAGGCCAGTTGACTCGGATCGCTGTGCCCAGCAACGCGAAAACTCAGCAGCGTGCCTAGGGTTTTACACCAATTCAGGCTGCGGTGGGCCTCACCTTTGGTGAGGGGATAATCGATGCGCGGCGCATTCGCACCATGGTAACGCATGGCGGCGGCAAGCAGTGCATCGCTCAAATAAGCTTGCGATTGAGTTTCTTCCTGTGGATTTAGGCCAATCAATACTGCAGCAATCGCCCACAGACTCTGAAGATTATCGCGTCTGCCGTTAAGTTTTAGGCTCAGCAGCTTTAAGTAGTCTTCTGGAAACAAACTCTTAAATTTTTGCGCAACGGCTTTTTGTGGACTGCTGTCGAGGCAATGGAAAATCTCGTAACCATTGTCGGGCAGTTCGGGGAGGGCGAAAAACAGTGAGGTGTCTCCCTTATTGTCGCAGGTGACGATTTGGCCAGTGTGGTGATGGCTTAAGTAAATCACCGCCGCATTTTTAGCCTGCTTATGGATCGTAAATTTACCATTAAGCAGCGCTGCAAACAGGGCTGCATCCGCTATGGTATGGTCTTCCTCACTCGCGGCATATTCAGCTGTATCGGCCTCACTTGGTATGGCCTGCACAGTCAATAAACCTTGGTGTGAACGGGTTTTCTTATTGGCTTGCCATTTGGCCTTAAAGCCTAAAAAGTGGATGTCTTCTCGCAGAGGCTCCGGCGCACTGAATTGCTTAATGGTTTGCGGCGCTGTGCTTTCGGTTGTGTGGCTGCCTAACTGAGCCCAAGCGCCATCGACCCAGGCGAGCGCCGGCCTCTGGTGCGCACCCTCAAGATAAACCCAATCGATACCTTTTTGCCGCAGGATTTCACTGAGCACTAACACCACTCGGCTGTAACCAAAGCAGATATCGTAGAGCGGTGCGGGCAGCTTTTGATTATCTTGGGTTGGTCTGACACACATCAGCGGTTTTTCGATACTGGATAGGGCGAGGACTTGATTATCCTTCAGGCAAAAATGCGCGTTGAGGGTATTGGGATTACAAATAAGCAGTTGCGGTCTGGACACTGTTGTATGGGCAAAGGGCGTTAGGCTTAATTGCACGCCTTCGCAGGCTAAATCGAGTGAGCCTTGGCTGATAAGCTGCGCGGCCATCGCCTTGAGATCGGACAGCGTTAACGCCTTTTGGGCGCTGGTTAAGCGCTTTTCACCGTGGCAGCAAGTGCAGGCTAAATCGAGCTGACCAAATTGCGCCGCCTGATTATCACCAAATCTGGGATAACACTGCTGGCAAAAAGCCGCGACCGATTGCACGTTAAGCGCACCCTCAGTGGATGGGACGGTCAATAATGTCCGTTGTCCCTGCGGCGCCTCAATCGCATGAATGCCTGAGTCGATCAGCCAGACTGAAATTAAAAAGTCGGCGGCGATCGCCTCGGCTAATTGTTCCAGCTGCGTTTGTTCGCCTTGGGCCTCAATAAAATAAGTGTGCGAACCAAAATCCTGCTGACTGTCGCAGCCGATGCTGATATTGAGCGCATCGTAATTTAGGTATTGATTACATAAATGCGCATACAAAGGCACCTGACGCGAGCAGGTAAACTCAAATCTGATGTGTTTCATCTTCTATATTTTCACCAGTAGTGACGCCACGTTTGTAAGAATTGGGGATCAGCGAATCGATACTATGCTCGGCAATGCGTGTCGCGGTGAACCCGAGGGAGGCTAAGTGGGTTAACAGGGTTTGTTCCATCAAGGGGACGGCGGCGGCCACCTTAGTGGTTAGTCCCAGTGTCATCGGTTCTAACACGGTAGGGGTGACACCTAACACAAAGGTTTTGGGTCTGTCGCCCACCATTTCCATCATATTGAGGGTTTGCAGCATTTCGACTTCATGGGCGCTGCCTTGCCAGTCGATTTCCTGCGGGGCTTTATCAAAATCAAAGAAATACACTTCGCCAGCCTCGACGCCGTTGGCATTGACGGTATCGACTACGATCAAATAATCGTATTGGCAAATAATCGGAATGAGTCCCTGGGCCAAGGTGCCGCCATCGAGCATCTCCAGCTGGTGGGACTCGTGTGTGAACTGATAATTCTCAGCGATGTAATTGACAAAATGTACGCCGATGCCTTCATCGGCGTACAGGACATTGCCAATACCCAGTAGCAATATCTTCATTGGACTCCTAGTGGTGTGAGTCTGGTTTCGGGTAGTCGTAACCAGAGACAATTGAGTCGACAGAGTTATGTTTGAAGCGTATCCCTGACCAAACCGCCATATAGACGTGGATAACCACAAAGATAACGAAAGCCCAAGTGAGGTAATGGTGCCAAATTCTCACCTGTGCCAGTCCACCCATTTGCGCCGTGATCCAAGCTGCGCTGCTCCAAAGCATGCCACCTAAACCTTCATGGTAGACGTTGGCATACAGCACGAGTCCAGTAATACATATCACAAGTGCCACGAAGGAGATTGCTACGTAGGTCACAAATTGCAGCGGTCCGTAAACACCGGCTTTATGCAAGTGTCCCATCCAAATGTAGGATTTCAGTTGGGTGATCCAGCTCTTAACGCTCATCACATCACGGAATGAGCGTCGCTCGATATCGCTTCGACTGAAAAAATACAGGTAGAAGCGGACCAAGGTGACTGCGGTCAACACAAAACCGCAGATCAGATGGGCAAATCGCACCCAACCTTGTACCAATACATCCGTGCTGTCGGGCGCCACAAGAAACGGCCAAGCGATATAGAATCCGGTGATCACCAGCACTAAAATCGACAGTGCCCGTAGCCAGTGGAAAATCCGTATCGCGGGACTAAAAACCAGTGTCCGAATGCGGGTTTCAGAATGGTTCATGTTGCGTTCCCTCCCTCGTTGTTATTGACCATTGGGGCTGACACGGAACTCGCTCAGTGCTTGACCTTTGAAATCCATCACGTGTACTGAACACGCCATGCAAGGGTCGAATGAGTGAATAATACGTATCACCTCAAGGGGCTTAGTGGGATCTTCCAGTTTCAAACCAATGAGTGAGGCTTCGTAGGGGCCAATCTTGCCATTAGCATCCACAGGGCCTGCGTTCCAAGTGGTGGGCACCACGGCTTGATAGTTCTCAATGACACCGTTTTTGATGCGGATCCAGTGGCTTAACATACCGCGTGGCGCTTCAATCATGGCGTGACCCACATATTCACGACTTGGGTCGATATGGGGTTTCACATAGGTGGTTTCATCGGATTGAATATTGGTTAACAGGGCATCGAAGGTTTTCAAACCTTCCTGCGCCACGATAACCGTTTGCAGCATCCGCGCCGCGGTACGGCCTAAAGTGGTGAACAGGGCTTCAACCGGCAAACCCGTGCGAGCCAGCAGCGCATTGACGGCATCGACGACCACTTTGTTGCCACGGGCATAGCTCACCAGCAGGCAGGACAATGGACCCACTTCGACGGGTTCGCCTTGATAGCGGGGCGATTTCACCCAAGAGTATTTGCCATCGCCATCTAAGGTGGGCAGTTTGCCGTAAACTGTATCGCGCTCAACAAAGCCGGTGTAGTTGGGGATAGTTGTGCCATCGTAGGGATGCTGCGGCGCATCGGCGCTATACCAAGCATGGCTGACGTCTTCGGCGATTAGCTCTGGGTTGATGTCGCTCACGCCCGCTAGGTCGCCCTTCATGATCACGCCTTGGTCGAACAGGTATTCGCCATTGGCGAGTACAAAGTCATTGGTCGCCATGAAGTTTTTAACGTTCACGCCGCCAAGTACGCTGGCTTCACCACCAAAGGCTTCCGCCGCCATGACGATATCTGCTTGATAGGCACGCAGAATAAAGTCGGTCACTATCGCGTGTTTTTGTTTCCACTCCTGCAGACGCGCAGGGCTTAACATATCGCGAACTGAGGTCACACCGCCCACAACCAATGATTGTGGATGCGGCTGTTTACCCCCGAAAATCGCCAGCATTTCGGCGGCAACTCTTTGTACTTCAAGGGCTTTGAGGTAGTGCGACAGGGCAATCAGGTTTTGCTCTGGGGTAAATTTATAGGTGCCATTGCCCCAGTAAGCGTTAGCGAAGGGGCCGAGTTTGCCGGTTTCGACAAAGCCTTTAACCCGCTCTTGCACCGCTCTTAATTCGCCTTCGCCCGCGGCAATCGGCTTGTCGGCATATTTAAGGGCAACCTGTGCAGCCTTGGCGGGATCGGCGCTCAATGCTGACACGACATCCACCCAGTCTAAACCGTGTAGATGATAGAAGTGCACTATATGGTCATGCATATAGAGCGAGGTTTGCATCAAGGAGCGCAGGTATTTCGCGTTTAACGGGATTTGAATGCCTAGGGCATTTTCCACCGCTTCGGTACCACAGCGATAGTGGGAATAGGTACAAACACCGCAGATCCGCTGCACGATCAGCCCCACGTCCATTGGCGTGCGGCCCTTGAGGATGACTTCAATACCACGCCACAGGGTAGAGGATGACCATGCTTTGTTGATGACATTATTCTCATCAACTTCGACTTCGATACGTAAATGACCCTCAATACGGGTGATAGGGTCGATAACAACGCGCTTGCTCATGGCTTATTCCTCCAGCGGCTTGGCAAAAATACTGGCAACGGCGTGGGCTCCAATGCCGACGACGGTTGCGCCTAAAATCACCGCACCGACTGTGTCTGCGGTAGCATCCAATCCATGGAGTAGTTGACGGCCAAGGGGTTTTTCAAAGTCGGCCATATCATCCCAGAAGTTAGGTTCTGAGCAGCCCATACAACCGTGGCCCGCTAACACTGGCCAGCTGGTATGGTGGTTAAAGCGCTCTGTGGGGCAGTTGTTATAGGTATAAGGTCCTTTACAGCCCACTTTGTAGAGGCAGTAACCTTCCTTCGCACCGTGATCGCCAAACTCTTCAACGAACTCACCGGCATCGAAACGGCCGCGGCGTTCACAGTTATCGTGCACCCGTGCGCCATAAGCCCATTTAGGACGATTAAACATATCCAGTGCGGGTAATTTGCCGAACATGATGAAATACATCAGGGTGCCGACGATGTTTTTCTCACTCGGTGGGCAGCCACCTAAGTTGATCACAGGCTTGCTCACGACTTCGTGTACCCCTTTCGCCCCTGTGGGGTTAGGGTAGGCGGCTTGCACGCCACCAAAGGAAGCGCAGGTGCCCACAGAAATAATCGCCGCGGCGCCTTCGGCGGCATGCTTGATAATTTCTAAGCCGGTATGACCTTTACAGCCCACGGTTAAGAAGCTGCCGTTATTAGCGGTCGGTACGGCACCTTCAACGGCGAGTAGATAACGGCCCTTGTAGGTTTCCAGGGCGTGCTCGAGGTTTTCCTCTGCTTGCCAGCCGGCAGCGGCCATTAAGGTTTCGTGATATTCCAACGAGATATGATCGAAGATCAGCGAATCTAAATTAGGTGTATCGGCGCGGACTAAGGATTCAGAGCAGCCAGTACATTCGGCCATGTGTAACCAGATTAAGGGTACACGGTCGGCGAGTTCGGCGGCTTCGGCAACTAAGTTACTAAAGGGCAGTGGTAGGGCGAGCATGCCCGTCACCATGGCGCTCCACTTCATAAAGTCACGACGGGTGATGCCGTGTTGTTGTAATTTTTCGATTAATGTTTGCTGTTGACGGGGAGCGAGTTGGCGCAGTGCGTCTAAGCGCGCCTTTCCCTGTTCATAGAGGGCTGCATGTGTGTCCATGGGTCAACCTTTTTGTTATTTGAATGTAAATTGGTAAGGGTTTACATAATTGACACTGCCAGTTTAGGCCTTAGGCGACACAGAATTCTTGATGCATATCAAGAATTTTCAAGAGATGTGATGAAACTGATTTTGACATTTAATTAACATGATGCAGATCTAATTTCGATTTTGCAAATGGGACAAAATGTCGCACTTTTAACCTTTTTTCTGTTGTAGCTCACTTTGTAATCAATTGATACGGCAAACAATAACCGCCAACGCGAGCTTAAATTTATTCTTCTACAGTTTAAGCAAACCTTAAGATTCAGTTAATAAATTCAAACGCAATTGTGATGGATGGACCTAGTATGAAAAAACTCTTGTTGTTACTCAGTTTGTTAAGTCATGGAGCCCAGGCTGCACCGTCGCTGGAGCATCAGGTGTTTGATGCAAATAACCAAAGTGTTTCCTTGACTGAGTTTAAGGGCAAAGTGGTCTATGTCGATTTTTGGGCGTCTTGGTGTGGTCCGTGCCGTAAGTCTTTCCCTTGGATGAATGCGATGGCACAAAAGTATCGCGAGCAAGGTTTAGCCGTGGTGGCGATTAACCTCGATACCGATAAGGCGCTCGCCGATGAATTTTTAAAGCAGGTTCCTGCGACCTTTACTGTGCGTTTTAACCCTGAGGGTGATGTGGCACGAAGCTTTGATTTACTGGGCATGCCCAGCAGCTTTATGTTCAATCGCCAAGGCGATCTAGTCAAAAGCCATGTGGGCTTTTACCAAGATAATGCCGCCGATTATGAACAAGAACTCGTGAATCTGTTGAAGGAGTAAGTTATGCGTAACATCGCGTTAGTTACCATGTCGTTAGTGATGTTAGGGGTGAGTGGGTGTTCGAGCCTTGGGGTGCAGCCTTGGGAGAAAGGGCAACTCGCGCGGGCGGATATGGCCCTTGACAGTGAAAAGTTAGATCAGGCGTTAGACGATCATATCTACTTCAGTAAGGAAGGCAGTAGCGGTGGTCGCGCGTTTGCGGGCGGCGGCTGCGGTTGTAACTAAGCCTTGTACATTCAACAAGTGGTACCTGAGGTTTAGCCTACTGAGGTTTAACCTAAAATAGGTTTTTAGTCTAAAGACGCGTTAATGACATAAAGGTGTTGTCTGCCATGACAAATAATAACAATAAGTTAGACTCAATCGCCCCACAATCGCTGCAAGTCACAGCACAGGTAAAACCCCAGACTAAACATATTGCCAGCGCCTTAGCCTTGGCCAGTTGTGGCTTGTTTGTCTCAAGCGGCCATGCCACTGAGCTGGCAAAAAATGCCGATGATTGGAAAGTCGATGCCGCGCTGATGTACTACGGCGAGCAAGACAGGGTCCAGGCGGTTGAAGCCATAGGTACGGCGCAGAAAAACTTTGGCGACGACAGTGTGCTGGATTTAAAGCTGGTGGTCGACAGCTTAACGGGTGCCTCGGCCTCCGGTGCGGTCGCCCAAAGCGACAGCCAAACCTTCACCCGTCCTTCCGGTAATGGCCAATATAAAGTGGCGGCCGGTGAGACTCCGCTCGATGATACCTTCCACGATACCCGAGTGCAGGGCAGTGCCAATTGGTCACAGGCGCTCAATTCCGATTGGAAAGTCAATGGCGGCGTGTATGGCTCAAAAGAATTTGACTATATGTCGATGGGTATTAATGCAGGGGTAGAACGTGGTTTTAACAAGGACAATACCACGCTGTTTTTGGGCACGGCCTACAGCTTCGATGTGGTTGACCCCGTCGGTGGCAGACCCGTGGCATTATCCTCTATGGCTATTCGCGACAATTTTACCAGTGATGAAGCTTATCGCACTGCATTCGATGCCACTCGCCAAACGGGTAGTGACGATAAACAAACCGTCGATTTGATGCTAGGGATCACCCAAGTACTGAATCAACGGTGGTTATTACAGGCGAACTATGGATTATCCAGCGTCAGCGGCTACCTAACCGATCCCTATAAAGTGTTGAGCGTGGTGGACAATAACGGCACGACCGAGGACATAGTCTACGAGAATCGCCCCGATTCGCGCCTGAAACACAGTTTTTATGTGATGACCAAAGGAGCACTCGATTCCGGCGTTGTGGATTTCTCTTACCGCTATAACACGGATGATTGGGATTTAACTTCGCACACCTTAGAAACCCACTATCGCTATTACTTTAGCGGCAGTTTCTACGGGCAATTGCATTTACGCTATTACCAACAGTCGGCGGTGAATTTCTATCAACCGTTCCTGCTTGCCGATACGCCGTTACCCGAATTTGCCAGTGCAGACTACCGGATTGGTGACATGAGTGCCTATACGATTGGGGTCAAGTTTGGTCACCGTCTCTCTGGTGGTCATGAGATGACTTATCGCTTGGAATATTACCAACAGGATCCGAAAAACAACGGCACAACAATTCCAGGAGAGCTGCAAAACTACGACTTATTCCCGACCCAAAAGGCAATAACGGCGCAGTTTAGTTATTCATTTTAAAGGTAAACTGTGCTACTTAGTACAAACTATCAGCGCAAACAATATGGGTAGCCTTGCTGCCCATATTGAGTTTTGGCTAAGCCATAGCATAAGGATTTTAAGATGCCAGCAGTTTCCCCTAATGCGCCTTATCGACTCCAACGCCGAGATTGGGGTTATTTAGGTGAATTTAGGGCCATGGCGAGCCCCTGTGAGTTATTGATCGCAAGCCACGACGAAAGCATTGCCTACGATATGCTCGATATGGCAGCCCGTGAGGCGCAAAGAATCGAGCAAAAATACAGCCGTTTTATTGAGGGCAATTCTCTGTGGCGGCTTAATCACGCCCAGGGTGAGCGCGTCGGCATTGATGAGGAAACCTGGCAGTTGCTAGCTTTTGCCAAGCAATGCTTTGAGTTAAGTGAAGGGCTATTTGATGTATCTGCTTGCCCTCTAATGCAAGTATGGCGTTTTACGGCCGATGCCAAGATGCCCGCAAAGGCGGATATCGAAGCCGCGCGAGCCTTGGTCGGCTTTGAGCGCATCGAATTTAATTCCCATGAGTTGTTGATGCCCAAAGGCATGCAGCTCGATTTTGGCGGTATCGCCAAAGAATATGCGGTCGATAGGGTCGCCTATGAGCTTGCCGAGTCCTATGCGGGGATTTCGGTATTGGTCAATTTTGGCGGTGATATCGCTTGTCCAGTGGCAAATGCCGTGCCTTGGCAGGTGGGGATTGAAGATCCGCATCAGCTCGACCATGCCGCGAAAGTGCTGGCAATAACCCAGGGCGCTTTAGCTACTAGTGGCGATACACGGCGATTTATTGAAGTTGATGGCAAGCGTTATGGGCATATTGTCGATCCGCGCACTGGCTATCCGGTAAGTGGGGCGCCGCGTTCGGTGACGGTTCTTGGGCCAAACTGCGTCACCGCAGGCATGTTGGCTACCATGGCCATGTTACAGGGTGAGCAGGCCGAAGCCTTTTTAGCCGAGCAATCGGTGCAATCTAGTATTTTTCGATAGGGCATTATCAATGCGTATCATGTTAGTGGAAGACAACGAGTTATTAGCCCAAGGGATCTGCTTGAGCCTTGCCAAAATGGGGATGCAGGTCGATCACCTAAGTAGTTATCAGCAAGCATTAGTGGGCATTAAGAATGAAACCTTTAGCGCCATAGTGCTCGATTTAGGCTTACCCGACGGCAATGGTAAGGAGCTACTCAAAGCGTGGCGGGCAGAGGGCGTGTCGATTCCGACCATTGTGCTCACGGCCAACACGGATTTTGATACCAAACTTGAGTGCCTCGATATCGGCGCCGACGATTATTTAGGTAAACCCTTCGATGTGCGTGAGTTAGCCGCGCGTATTCGGGCGATCGTTCGCCGGCAATATGGCCTGGATAATAACAGCTTGAATATCGGTGCATTAAGTATTGACCTCAACACCCGTGAGGTGAGTTTTCGCGATCAAAATGTGCCGTTATCACGTCGGGAGTTTCAGCTGTTACTCGAACTGGCGCAATCCGCTGGCCGAGTGTTAACCCGTAATCAGCTAGAGCAGTTAACCTATGGCTGGGATGAGGTTGGCAGCAACTCGATTGAGGTCCATATCCACCATTTGCGTAAAAAGTTAGCCAATGACTTGATTAAGACCGTACGCGGCATTGGCTATACCCTAACCGAAGTCAATTAACCTGAAAATTAACGCGAGAGTCAGGATTTAAGTGACAAACCCGGCGTTTATCGGTATTTAGTAACAGCCTTTTAGGCATGTTTACTCTCACCATAAACGACGGGGACTACGGGGTGAATCGACTCAAGGTGCTGGATGTGTACTCATTACGTTTGTTATTAACCTTGCTGATGCTCTCGGGGATTTCGGTTTCCGTGGGCATTTCAAGCTGGTTCAGCACCCGGGATTCTAAGCATCAAATCGAAGAGTTATTTGATGCGCAAATGCTGCAAAGCGCGAAAATGCTTGAGCTTTTTTATCACGATGAGGCGGAATTTAAAACGCCACAAGAGCTGCCGCAAATTCTCCATGTCCCCGATAGCCAGATCAGTACCTTTGCACAAAAGGCCGATGCGCTAAAGCTGGCCTATGAGCACAAACTCGCATTTCAGATCTGGAGCGAGGCGGGGCAAGCGCTGGTGTTTTCAGACAATATCGGCCGACAACCCATAACTAAGTTTGTTCAAGGCTATAGCAAAAAAGTGTTCGAAGGGGAGCTGTGGCATGTGTTCAGCTTTTTTTCGGTTAAACACAAAGTCTGGATCATCACAGCCCAGCAAGATGAAGTGCGCCAAGAGCTGGTCTCGCAAATTATGCACAATGCCGTAATCGTGCCGCTGATCGTTGTGCCCTTGACCTTACTTATCGTCAGCTTGCTGTTTTACATCTTATTCCGTCCGTTGAAGTCCTTCGAGCGCGAGTTAATGGCACGCTCGCCTAACGATCTCACGCCGCTCACTATGTCACTGCCTAAGGAACTCGTGCCCGTGCGCCGCGCGCTAAACCAATATATCAGCAGCATTGCGCACTTTATTGCGAGGGAGCGTCGCTTTAGTGCCGATGCGGCCCATGAGTTAAAAACCCCCTTATCCGTGATTAAATTACACCAACAGGGGTTAGAAGGTTTAGTGGGCGAGGGTGATGCGGAGCGCATTCACCTTGCCGCTATCGATGCCGGTGTGAAGCATATGAGTCACACCGTTGAGCAACTTTTGTTGCTTGCGCGGGTCGATTCGATTGCCGAACTCAATGTGCAGCCTCATCTGTTACTGCCAATGGTGGAAGATGCGCTGAATCAGCTAATGCCACTGATCACCGACTATGAATGGCAAATCGAGGTCGACGCCGCATTAACGCTCAACTGCGATCGGTTTTACCTGCTGATCGTGCTAAAAAACGTCATCGAAAATGCCTGTAAATACAGTCCTGTCGAAACTGAGATTAGTATCAGTGCCGCAGTCACCCACACCCACGTCGAGATAAAGATCGCCGACCGCGGGCAGGGCATGACTCTGGAGCAAATCGCCAGTGCGACGGAGCGTTTTTACCGCGTCAATGAAAACGAAGGAATAGGCGCGGGATTGGGGCTGTCCATCTGCCACCACATCATTGATTTACACCAAGGAGAATTGACGATCACGCCCCGTGAAAATGGCGGTTTAGTGGTCACGCTTGCGCTCCCCCTGTAACCCACATTTCAAATGGTATTTCAACGCGATTCGCAGCCTTAACATAATTATTTTATGCCCGCTGGCTCGCGTATTGGCAGGCATCATCTAAGATTTGTAGTTAGGGCAAATCGCTAAGATGAGTGATACAGCAAATTTGCAAAACAGATTGATTTTGTTTCTATTATGCGAACTTGGCAGCACTTTATTAGCACTTGTAACTTTTAAAGATCAAATTGGTATGTTAATTCGAATTTGATATTCTTTATTGGTATAAGTATATTGCTAAATAGTATCGTGCAAAAGGAGTTAACTGCATCTTTATTTATGAGTTTTTTACTCCTTCTGATATCTTTCGCGATATGTAACAGCCTGTGTTTTTTTTCGTTCAAACAGCGGTAAAAAAATTTCACTGTGCACACAAAAAACGTTGATTTCTTAGTTTATTTTTAGGTTACCTATCCTATGGTTAGCTTGTTGCGTTGCCAATCGTTTAAACCTTCTTCTTCACTCATTTGCTCACTGGCGCTTAGCGCAGCATTTGCGCTGTCGAGCTCGGCATTTGCTGAAGAGACAAAGCCTGCTGAAAACAAACCCGCCACACCTGTGGTGAGTCCACCTAAGGCGACGGCTCAGCCGGCGAACAAAAATCAAGTGAGATTTACTAAAACGGGCACCTTCGATGGCGACTCAGTCGTGAAGTTAGCTCGCAAGTTGGCTGCTAAACCCTATGTGGTACTAAAGGATCCGCTGCCAGCAGGCCTCGCTAAGTTAACCTACGATGAATACCGTGACATTCGCTTTAACCCGATTTCGTCGATTTGGCGCGATCAAGGTTTACCCTTCCAAATGCAAATGTTTCACCGTGGCTTCTATTTCCAAGATTTAATCGAAATTGCCATTGTCGAAGCTAACCAAGCGACTCACTTAGCCTACGAGCCTAAGTATTTCACTGCGGGTGAGGTTATCACTCAAGCGTTGCCAAATGATGACATTGGTTACTCAGGCTTTCGCATTCATAACCAGTTAAACACCAACGGCGTTTATGACGAGCTGATGGTGTTCCAAGGTGCGAGTTATTTCCGTGCCTTAGGTAAAGGTAACTCCTATGGTTTATCTGCCCGTGGTTTAGCTTTGAAAACCGCAGACCCTGAAGGGGAAGAGTTCCCGATTTTCCGCGCATTTTGGGTTGAACGTCCTTCCTACGACAGCAACCTGATCGTGGTTCATGCACTGCTCGATAGCCCAAGTGTGGCAGGTGCGTACCGTTTCTCGGTGCGCCCAGGTGACAACACCCAAATCGACGTTGAAGCGACCTTATTCCCTCGCGTCGAACTCAGCAAAGTGGGTCTAGCGCCAAGCACTAGCATGTTCTTACATTCACTCAATGGCCGCCACGATACTGACGACTTTAGACCCGAAGTCCACGATTCAGACGGTTTGTTAATGTTTAACGGCCGCGGTGAGCACCTATGGCGCCCACTGGCTAACCCACGCCAATTACAGGTAAGTGCGTTTTCTGACAACTCGCCACAGGGTTTTGGGTTAATTCAACGTGAACGCAATTATGCCTCTTATCAAGATCTCGAAGCCCACTACGAGCGTCGTCCAAGTTTGTGGATTGAACCTGTGGGTAACTGGGGACAAGGTGCGGTCGTTCTGACAGAAATTCCAACAGAATCAGAAATTCATGATAATATCGTGAGCTTCTGGAAGCCGCGTCAGCCTATTCCTGCGGGCAGCGAATATCATTTTGCTTACCGTATGAGCTGGGGCGAGGAGCCAGTGGCGAAAACCAATTCTGTCGTGGTGAGTCGTACTGCCAGTGGTCGTGCCGACATCGCAAAAGCGACCCCAAGACGTTTGTTTGTCGTGGATTATCATCTTAACGGCGCCATGCCCGATGAATTACCGCTCGCGAAGGTTGAGTCTTCCGGTGGGGTGATTTCAAATGTGGTTATTGCGCGTAACGCGGCTAACAATGGTTATCGCCTCGCGTTTGAGTTGGAGCCAGAAGATAAGGAACTTATCGAATTACGTGCCGAACTCAAGTTCTCAACACCGCGTCAGGTTGAAACCTGGCTCTATCGCTGGACGCTTTAAGGTCCATGACGGAGCAACATAATATGACTGTATCCGAGAATTCGGTTCTTGAGACTGAAGTGCTCGTGGGTGGTAGCGCCATGCCTAATGAAAGGCCAGGCGCAATGGAACCCCAAAGCTTAAGCCAAATGCCTGAAGGATTTCCGCGTCGTAGCACAGTTGCTAACGGCGTGCGCTCGAAGGTATCCCGTCGATTCTTTGTCGTGGGCGGAGCTCTGGCGCTGTCTGCTTTTGCTATCTACGAAATGGGCGCCGTATTCAGTATCGGAGGGATCACTCCCCTCGAATATCTGATGTTGGTGCTGTTTGCGATTAACTTCTGCTGGATTGCCTTGGCATTTTGTAGTGGTATCGCAGGCTTCTTCATGTTGCTGAAAAAGCCCAAGGCAAACGAGCTTGAGCAGACTGAGCTACATACCCGCACCGCGATTTTGATGCCAACCTATAACGAGTCGCCTGATCGGGTGTTCTCCGCGGTATCTGTGATGGCGGAAGCCTTATCCCAAACGGGGCATGGCCATGCGTTCGATTGGTTTATCTTAAGTGATACCACAGATCCTGAAATCGCCCTGTTAGAAGAACAGGCGTTTTTAGTGCTGCGCCAAGAAACCCATAAACATTCTCGCGTGTATTACCGCCGCCGTCGTAAGAACGTGGCGCGTAAAGCGGGTAACGTGGCGGATTTCTGCCGCCGTTGGGGCTCTCGTTACGATCACTTATTGGTGCTCGACGCTGACAGTTTGATGGAGTCATCGACCATCACTGGCTTAGCACAACGTATGCAGGCCGATCCTGACGCCGGACTTATCCAGACGATTCCATCGCTCATTAATGGCACCACCTTAATGGCGCGTCTGCAGCAGTTTGCGGCACGTATTTATGGTCCTGTGATTGGTACTGGGCTCGGTTGGTGGGTACAAAAAGAAGGTAACTTCTGGGGTCATAACGCCATTATTCGTACCGAAGCCTTTATGGGCGCAGCAGGTCTGCCAAACCTTAAGGGTAAACCGCCATTTGGTGGTCATATCCTAAGCCATGACTTCGTCGAAGCGGCGCTGATTCGCCGTGCGGGCTGGAGTGTGGTCATTGCCTACGACTTACCAGGCTCTTATGAAGAATGTCCGCCATCTATTGTCGATTTAGCCGTGCGCGATCGCCGTTGGTGTCAAGGTAACTTGCAGCATTCCCGTATTCTGCCAACCAAAGGCTTGCACTGGGTCAGCCGTTTGCACTTAATGACGGGCATTATGGCGTATCTGTCATCGCCATTCTGGTTGTTATTGATTTTGACCGGTTTGATGCTCGCCTTGCAGGCACACTTTATTCGTCCTGAGTATTTTACCGACCAATTCTCGCTGTTCCCGACATGGCCAATCATGGACTCGGATAGGGCATTAAGATTGTTCTATATCACCATGGGCGTGTTGTTTGGACCTAAGATTTTCGGCGTATTATTGCTGCTAAAAGATGGCAATTTTGCCCGCAGTGTCGGTGGTCGCATCAAAGCGATTTTAAGCGTGATATTTGAGGTGATCCTCTCTGCACTAATCGCACCTATCATGATGTTCATCCACTGCGGTGCGGTGATGTCGATTCTGATGGGACGTGACAGTGGTTGGTCTCCACAGCGTCGTGACGATGGCAGCATGCCTTGGTTAACCCTGATCTATCGCCACCGCTGGCATATGCTGGCGGGCGTGATGTTAGGTTATGCGGCGATTTTGGACTCCTTAACATTGCTTGCGTGGATGAGCCCCGCCTTGATTGGTCTTTGGTTAGCCGTGCCGATTTCGGCGTGGACGGGGTCAATCAAAATTGGTGAGTTCTTCAAACGCATTGGCATTTTGGCCACGCCAGAGGAGCGTAATCCAGCGCCTATCTGTATTCGTGCTCAAGAGGCTCGTGCCGCTTATCAGGCGCATATCGAGCAGCCTTGGACATTAGCGCAAGTGTTAAAAGATCCAGCGTTAATGGAACTGCATTTAGCTATGGTTGATAAGCAGCCACTGCGTGCAGCGGGTACACCCATTGAACCGGTTGAAGCTATTGTGCACGTAAAAGTGCATGAAGCGCAGTGCCAACAGAGTGCCTTGGCGTTATTTAACCGTCAGGAGATGGCGCTGGTGCTAGCCAATCCGCTGATGCTGCGAAGTTTACAAAAACTGCCCGAGCAGTTTGTGCCAGAAGACTTGGTCTCTTTCTGCTAGGTAACACGTTTTTAGGGTAGCAATTCGCCCCGCTTAATGGGCTTAATTGTTGTCAAATAATTGAAATGCCACTGACGTCTGTCAGTGGCATTTTTGTTTTATCCCTTTACTCGCCTGCATTTCGGCAACGGCTTCAGCTATAGTGAACACAGATTACTGGTGAATTGAGTGTCGATGTTTGCACTTGCGGTAATTTTACGGTCAAGAATCTGCTGTGACAGGGGACGTGTATGATGCCTGTGAGTCGATTAACGCTAAATCCTAATACATCCAACCGCAGCTTTAGCTCACCTAAGCGCTGGCTATTCGGCGCATTGTTGATGGGACTTTCGCTTGCAGTCATAGAATCCTATGCCGCCGAGCCACTGGTAACAGCACCTTTAAGCGTTGAAGCAGAAACGGTTGAGCTGGCCGCTCTTCCGCCTTCTGCTGAAGTCGCTGACCCAGACACTGCAGTTGAGCAAATTCTAGGGCAAACCTTACTCTTGAGTCTTGCCGATGTTAGCCCGGTTTTTAGCGCCAATTATCAACAGTTGATCCAGCGGCAGCATAGGGCGCTGAATAACGAGGAGCAATTGAAGCTTCGCCAAATGCAGCTGCAATTGGATAACTATTGGCAATATCTTGATGCCCAAGCTGAATGCACTGCACCATGCTCATCGGCAGCACTGATCCCTAAGGATGCGTATTTTCGCGCTGTGGTCCTCAAGTTGAAGCAATTGATGGCGTTAGCGGAGTCTTCTTCGTGGGAGACACTCATCCTCGAAGATAAGCTCAGTCCAGGGCAAGAGAGTCCACTCATTGCGTCGATTGCACAGCGCCTTTTCCTATTAGGTTTTCTAGCAGAGATGCCTAGTACGGCTTCCGAGTCAGTAGTCGATAAAGCAGCTTTGCCAGTATCTGAGCTAGGATCTAAGCCAGTCATTAAGTCAGACATTGATCCAAACATTGAGTCAGACCGAATTTCACCAAACGCAACAACTCATGCTGAAACAGTTGCACGGACTGAGCAGGCTGCAACTGATAACAACCTCATGCGTTATGATGATGAACTGGTTATTGCAATAAAAAACTTTCAAACCCAGCATGGCTTACAGGCGGATGGGGTGATAGGTAAACAAACCTTGTATTGGCTTAATCAATCCCCTTATGCTCGGGCAAAGCTGTTGGCGAAAAATACCCTTAGGCAACAGATTTTTACTCGTACCTTACCTGCAAGCTATCTGGTGATAAACATCCCAGCATTTGAGTTGCAATTCGTCGAAGCGGGGAAGGTGATCCTTAATTCAAAAGTGATAGTGGGCAAAGCATCGCGGCCAACACCGTTGCTAAGTAGTCATATCTCCAGCGTGGTGCTCAATCCACAGTGGCGCGTGCCGCGTACCATAGTGCGGCGCGATATCTTGCCCCATATACGCCAAGATGGTCATTACCTACAGGACCGTGGGTTCGATGTTTACGATTATGACGGCGCGCGAGTCGAACATTCGCCGCAGGAGTGGCAAGAGTTGGCGTCCAGCCATTTTCCCTATCGATTAGTGCAACGCCCCGGGACGAAAAACGCCTTAGGTCGATATAAATTTCATTTCGACAACAGTTTTAGCGTGTATTTGCACGGAACTTCTGAGCCAAGTCTCTTTAAAAAGACCGATAGGGCCTTATCATCGGGTTGCATTCGGGTTGAAAAGGTCGAGGAGCTGGCCCGCTGGTTTCAAACTCACTTAGTTAAAGATACGCGCCTTTGGGACAAATTAACGCCTAATACCACTCAATCCCAATGGTTTGCGTTATCAGATACCATGCCTGTCTACACGGTTTATTGGACAGCATGGCTTGATGATGCTGGGCAAATTCAATATCGCAATGATATATATCACTTAGAAGCTGAGTTTACCCAGGCGGTGCCTGCATCAATTTTTTACATTCTATAACGACCTGAACTTTTAAGAGATTTTGAAATCTGAAATCTTGTGAGCCAGTCAAGGCTTGATCTGAATGGCGATTCAGTATAATTTGCGGTTTTAGTGTCCAAAAAACGAACAAAAGGTGATGATGTGACGTTACTTTGTCCTGCCCGTAGGCAGTTGTTGTTAGGCCTCAGTGGTGTGGCATTGTGTTCTTTAATTCCTTCTAAAGCGTTTGCAAGTCGGTCAACCAAAGGGGTTCGCGATCTCAGCCTCTACAATCGCCACACGGGCGAGCATAACAATGGTAGTTATTGGATTGACGGCCATTACCAGAGCGAAGTGTTGAATGATTTTAGTCATTTGCTGCGGGATCATCGCCAGAATGTGGCGGCGCCCATGGATAAACGCTTATTCGATCTGCTTTACACCCTCAAGAGCACCCTCAATACGGAGAATGAGATCCATGTGATTTCTGGTTATCGTTCGCCCAAGACTAACGCCATGTTGGCGGGTAAGAGCAGTGGGGTAGCAAAGAAAAGTTATCACATGCAAGGCATGGCAATGGACATCGCTATCCCGGGTGTAAACCTAAAGACCCTTCGTGATGCGGCGTTATCGCTTAAATTAGGAGGAGTGGGTTATTACCCTAAGTCAGGTTTTGTGCATGTTGACTGTGGCCCAGTCCGCCACTGGTAGTCTTATCGTTTTGCACTGAGAGCTGCTGATAAAACTGCAGCTCGAGTGCTTGAATATCCTGCAAATAATGTTTTAACAGCGGCAAAAAGAGTTGTCCAAGCTTGTTCATTTCCCGGTGTTGTTGCCAGTCGTTCACATGCTGATTGAGGCACTGTGAAAACTTAAATTGCCTGAGTCGCTGGCCTTCAACGGCGGATGATTCACAAAGCTGCATCAACATCAGCAAGCTACGATTTTTTTGTTGAGTGCAGGCGAGCAGCTCTAACAGCTTCAATTCGATCGTGGTCTGCTGATAGGGCACAGTTTCGATAAGTGAGACGAGTTCACGGGCTAATTGGCATGAAAGACGATTTTCTTGTTGCAATAAATACAGCTCGTGACGCATGTTTGACAAGACTAAAGTGACAAAATTTGCCCGAGCTTAGCAGGCATCGACTGGCTTAAGTGTGATCAAGATCGCGGGTTTTTTGATTCAGATCAAAGCCGCTTCGGCTATTTAACAGGCTACAAACAAGTTTTCCAATTCAATAAATACTCTTTGTGATTTATAACGATAGCCGCTCGGTATCATTCAGGTTTAAGAGTGGGGCTGTTCTTGTACCTGCCGAGTAACTGTGTTAGTATGCGCGCGCTTTATATGAGTCACCATTGGTCGAAAATGGTGACGGTTTTTACTCTAAATTTAAGTGAGAAACACATGTCTTACACTATCCAAGCACAAACCCGCACTGAAATAGGGAAAGGTTCGAGCCGCCGCCTACGTCATGCAGGTAAAGTTCCTGCTGTTATCTACGGCGCAGGCAAAGAGCCAGTTTCTATTGTTTTTGATCACAAAGACATCATCAACATTCAAACTAACGAAGACTTCTACACTTCTGTTGTGACTATCGTTTTAGATGGCAAAGAAGTAGGTGTTCGTGCACAAGCTATGCAACGTCACGCGTTCAAGCCAATGATCGAGCACGTTGACTTCGTTTACGCTTAATCGCGTGATTGAAGCAAAAAAGCGCCTCTAGGGCGCTTTTTTTGTGGCTGTTTTTAACGAGCAAGAGTAAAAGTATCCCCGCGCAACCTAGCTACGCGGGGTTGCATCACTTGATATTGAAGTTGTAATAGATATCGAGGGATTGGCCTAAGGTGCCCGATACTGTTTCCAGATAGAGTTGCGATAACAGGTAGTATCTGACCGTCATCTCATACCCTGGGTTAAATACCCCAACACCATATTTCACCATCAGGTTATCACCGATAAAGCCACTGATCGCCACGCGGCCCTCATCGTTGGTGTCCAGTTGTACGTTCGAGAAGCCAAACTCTTCAATAATCCCCGTGGCGGTACTGCCAATGTTATTGATGGCGCCACCGCCGCCGACTTGTGAACCTAAGCCCAGCGCCGCCCCCATCATCAACGAATTATTTTGCTCGTTATTGCTACTATTAAAACCGCTGCCTTTGATAATGTAGGACAGGATCTCCGCTTGTTCCTTAGCAGGGTTAGAGAACAGGGTTACCACCGGGCGGGCAGGTGTGCCTGTGACACGGACACCCGCGACCAGATCTTCACTCTTAATTTCACGAATAGCTTCGATATTTAAGTTAGGCACGGATGTCGGGCCGACAAACTGCACTTCACCGGTACGGATTTTCAGGGTTTGTCCCATAAACTTATAGCTGCCTTGTTTGACTTTAATATCGCCAAATAGCAGTGGTGGGCGGAACGCCTGTTGCTGCAGTTTTAAGGTTCCTTGCAGTTTACCTTTAAGGCCCATGCCATCGACTTTTAAGTCGTTACCGACATTAATGTTTAGATCCGCCACAATGGCATAGGGGCTGGCTTTAGGTTGCGCCGCGGCAATTGAGTCATCGAAGACCACATCTTCCGACAGGGCAACACCGCCTTCAGCGAGTTGGACTATCTTGATATTACCCGAAGGCACATCGACAACCCCTTTGACTTCGAGCTGTTGACTGCTAAAGGCGATGGTGAGATCGGGCGAGACATCAAGTAGCGCAAGTGGCGGTTGGATCACGGCTAATTTGTCGCCCTTAATTGCAAGCTCGCCACTGAATTGGCCCTGAGGCCAGCGCATATCACCCGTAACACGCCCCAAACCATTGCCCATCATCCAGCGGCCTTTGAGGGATGCCTGTTGGCCGCCCAAGTCCATCGACATGTCGATTTTATTGATAAGCGTAGGGTTGGCGGTCAATGCGAGGGCGCCTTGGGTTAAGGACACATTGCCCGACACCTCTGGCGCATCCAAGGTGCCAGCAAAGTTTAATCTGCTGGTTAGCAAGCCTTCGAGGGTATTGAGCTGTGGGAAAAACTCGCCTAAAGGTTGCAGGTTAATTTGCTTGATATTGGCATAACCCGACAAGGTTCTGTCCGGCGTCACGTTGACCGTGACCTCACTCTGCCAACTGGCGACATCTTCCGATTCAAAGCTAATCGACGAGAGGAGTCGTTTAGCATCTAAGTTAGCTTTGAAATCAAGCTGTTGATAATTAATGGTGACTTCACGGTTTTTGGCCCGTTTAAGCTTGATGCTACCGGGAGTAAAATTAAAGTCGACATTGGCCGTGGGTTTACGTCCCGTCGCCCAAGCAAAGTTTGCTAACAGTGAAGAACTGCCATCCCACTGCATATTGTTGGGTAATACAGGCACTAATAGTTTGCCTAGATTGCCCGCATAACTGAGCTGAGCCTCGCCAGTTTTGCCAATGGTCACTTGATTATCGAGGCAAATCTTACTGTTGGGGTTGACCAAACAGAAAGGGGTGATATTACCTTTGGACTTATTTTGATCCCAGCCGACAAGAATATCCTTATCAATCTCCCAACGTCCGACGGGGGTTACCAAGTTGATTTTATTCACCTGCGCCTGCAGTTGGGATTTTTTCATATCGTATTGGCTAGTGACGCCAAGCTCGAGCCCAAGATCCCCTGTAGCGCTGAGAGTCAGTTTTTGGTTTTGAATATCGCCTTTACTGCCCAAGGTCACCGTATCTAAACTCTGTGAGCCAAGTTGCAGCGCCTTTGACTTGAGTGATAGGGCAAACTCATGGGCATCCAAAGGCTTATAGTAAGCCTTGAGTGTTGACTCCCTGAGCTTAATATTTTGATGCACCAGATCGACCAATTGCGCGGTTAACTCGACTTGTGGATGTTTCTCTTCCCCAGTGACATTGATATCGGCCTGCAATTGACCACTGGCCTGGGGCAACCATAAACCGAAATCGGGGACTTGCAGTTTACCCTCAAGGTTCCAGGTTTTATTGGTTTCGCCCGCTAAGGTTAAGGTGGAACCCAATACCTTGGCATTGACACCTTTTGCGCTGATATACAGTTTATCGTTGATGCTGACATCGGCTGTGATATCAAACGGATAACCCTGCATTGTGCCAGACAGTTGGGTGTCCGTTAGAGCCACTTGCCACTGTTTATCTAACAGGCGCCCGGTGGTCTGCAATTGGCCCGAGATTAAACTGTTTGGCAAGCTGCTCGTTGCACTTGCACTTGTAGTTGCTTTTGCATTTGTAGTTGCAGCTGCAGTTGTTGTCGCAGGAGCGGGAGCATTTGTTATTGCCGGCGCTGGCTTATCGGTATTTGTGCTCGGTGCTTTAGAGTCTTTTTTGGGTGTCGATTCTGGAGTCTGTGCAGTTTGTGGCAGAGTGATTTCCTGTAATTTCAGGTTATCGAGCAATACCTTGGCTTTCCAAGTGATCGCCTTAGCGTAATCTAGCTCACCAGTCACATCGACCGAACCTAGTTCGCCCTTCGCAGTAAACTGCTTAATATCGAGCTTTGCATCCTGATGATGAAGCTCACTGCTAATTGCTAACACTTTATGGAAAGGTGTGATGACATTTCCATTAAGCGTCGCGGCTTGCTGCGTGAGGGAGCCTTGGCTGTCGAGGTTGAGGTCGCTCACAAGATACTCGGCATGTTGCAGCGGCCACTGTGCGCGGACTTTTTCCAGTTTGACTTTGTAGGGCAGCGTGGGATCTTTGAGGGTCAATTGTCCATTGAGACTAAAATCCACATCCCCTTTGGCAAGGGCGTGGATCCCCAGCTGTCCGACGCTTTGGCTAAGGGTTAGGCTTAATTGTTGATGGGTCAGTTCTGGTAACTCGGCAACCTGAGTGACATTGGCCTGAACCTCAAGTGCGAGCGGATAGTCCTGTTCGAGGGCGAGTTGACCCACCACAGATACTTCGCCATAACTATGGGCAAGCAGCAGTTTTTCTAGGGTTAACTGATACTTGGCAAATTGACCTTGAAGCTCGATATGGCTAAACAGATCTTCACGCGGACCAATCTGTAAACGGCTGTTGTCTAAACTGAGGTGCTTGACATCCACCGGGAAAGGCATAAAAACCTGTGGTAAATGGGCAAGTGCCCATTCCTCTGTAGATGCTTGCTTATCGGCGTTTTCATCCGTTTGTTTATCTGCTTGAGGATTTGCGGCAGTTTCCGTAGAAGGTTTCTTTTCGACAATTGGCTTGTCCGCTGAAGCTTTAGCACTTGCTGTCGCCGCTGTGGTTGCTGATTTTTCGGTCTCAGACTGAGTGCTCGCCGCTGCGGTCGTAGTTTCAGCCGCAGCAGTTGCAGCTGTCTCGGCTGCCTTGGTGTCAGTAACTTGTGTGCCTGTGATTTGAGTGTCAGTGGCTTGAGTACCTGTAGCTTGAGTGCCTGCGCCTTGAGGATCTGTGTCTGGCGCTGGGCTGTCGTCGGTTGGAATTAACACAGCCAAGCCTTCACTGCTAAGCTGCTCGACCGTCAGTCCTTCGGCAAACCAAGTGGCAGCGGTCTGGATATGATTTGCCGAAAAGCGCATCTTATCGACCGCAATATTGATGTTGTTCAGTTCGGCGCTGTCGAGCTTTATGCCAAAGGGCAGAACCAGTTCACTCGGCTGATCATTTTCGGGGGTAACGTCGGCTTCAGTGGAACCTGAGCTTAAGGCCTCAGTATCGATATTGACATCGATTTGGCTCGCCGTTAAGGCATTCACGCACAGCTGCTTTTGTAGCAGACAAGTGGGTTGCCATGCCAAATGTAAATCCTTGAGCTCGACCTTAATCCCATCCATAGACCAACTGGCGTGGGCTAAGGTGAGATCTTTATTTAAGGAGCCCGAGGTGTAGGTGAGCGCCAGATCGGGCACAAACTTATCGGCTAAACCCACACTTATCCGCGAGCCAATTTCAGTCCCGAGCAGTAATGCGGTTAATACCAAAAGACTTAAGGGAACGTAAACAATAATCCGCGTGCAGAGTTTAAATATTTGCCAAATGCGCAGCTTAAGTGTTTTGGGCTGCACACACGTTGGATTTTGTTCCAAAGACAATTGCTCAGGCGTTTGATTCTCTTGTTGAGCCAGTGCATTAGACTCATGAATAGGGGGCTTGCTCATAGCTCTGTCCCCATGGTTAAGTGAATGCGCCATGAACGGTCAATGGTGTCTGTCTCTTTCAAACCAACCCCTAAATCTAACTTAATTGGGCCAATGGGGGAGATCCAATGGATACCACCACCCACTGAGACTACGGGTTCAAACTGATTGTTATCAAAGGCGTTACCCGCATCCACAAAGGTGGCAACACGCCAAGTCGGGGTGACGTAATATTGATATTCCAAACTGCCGACCATGAGATAGCGACCACCGATAACTTCACGATTGACTTTGCCATCGGCATCGATGTAATCGAGATAAGGCCCAAGTTCTTGATAGCCATAACCACGTATGGTTTGGTCGCCACCGGCAAAATAGCGCAGTGATGGTGGGATAAAGGCCAGCTCATTTTCATTGGCTAAGTTGGCGGCGAGATCCATACGCGCCACGATTCTGTGGTTATCAAAAAAGGTGTCAATCCACTTAAACTTGGCCTGTAAGCGGGCAAGGCGTGTCTCGGAGCCAAGATAAGGATCGGCATAATCTAGGCTATACATTTGCCTGAAACCAGACTTAGGATCGAGTGAGTTATCCCCACGGGTCGTTTTAGAAAAGTTAATCCCCGCCAGATAAAAACTGGGGCTGTAATCGGTATCGGACTGAGTATATTCCTCGCGAATTGCATCGAGGGAATAGGTCATCAGCCATTGATTATCTAAGCGTTGCTGCCTGAGTAGCCCGAGCAAATACTTAGTTGACTCCAATTGGCCTGTGTTACGAAAATCGCGATTCTCGGGCTCGTAAATCTGGGTTACCCCGTATTTATCCCGCAGCAAGCCTAGGCGAATTTTCAATTGATCGTCTAAGGGATGAGTCAGCGGAATCGTATAAGTGGTTAAAAACTTAGGCCTGTCAGGCGACCACTCCAAACTGGTTTCTTGGGAGTGACCGTATTTATTGATTTGTGGCGTACGCCAAGTGACCCGTACTCGCGGATCGAAGGTTTTATCTGCGCTTTGGCCTATGTCGCCACCGAGACCTAATTCAATCGAGTGGCTGGCCTTATTGGTGAGCTCCACCTTGACGGGCAACTGGTTATCCTTTGCCTGATCGATCTGCGGTATGACCTTGATATTGGCGAAATAGCCCGTATCCAACAATTGGCGATTTAGAGCGCTGACCCGACGGGTCGAATAGGCGGCATCTTCCTTGAAGGGGATAAGCTTAGTGAGAATATCCGGCTCTAAGGTATGGCCTTCAAAGCTCACTTGTCCAAAATGGTAACGTGCGCCTGAGTTAAAATGCAGGCTAATTTGCGCCGTGTTTAAATCGCGGTTGATTTTGATTTGCGACTCGGTGAATTCGCCATCGAAATACCCCCTCGCTAGGGCAAGCGTCACCAGTTGGGATTTCACATCGGAATACACCCCATGGTTGAGCGTATCCCCAGGCTTGATATTGACCTCCGCAAGCCACTTATCGAAGGCGCGATCGTCGAGCATCTCACCAGAGAAACTAATATCAACCCATTGGATCTTTACCGGTTCACCCGCTTTGACCGTGAGCTTTAATTCCCACGGGCCTTTTTCTTTTTCGACTAACTGTTCTTCCACTTCGCCATGGTAATAGCCCATGGACTCGAGGGCGGTGGAGACATTGTCTTCCACGTTAAATAAGAAGGCTCGGCGCTGCACTTCGGAGTCGGGCATAGCACCTAAGTGGGCGAGAATATTACGCTTTAGGGCTTCGTCGACCCCGTTCACTGAAAGCGTTAACAAGTTATCGGCGGCCATCGCCCCCGATGTCACTAAACTCAGGCCAAGTAGCAAATGAAGACGAAAAGATAATGACGTTATTTGCAAGTATCGCTGCACTTTATAATCCCTGTGATGTGAGTTCATTGTCGCCAGAATAGGCGCAACAGGCAAGGAGATGATTGAAATTAGTCATTGAAATGGTTACAAAGGACGTTACTGTTTAAGGGGATGTAAATAATGAAAATAAAATTAGCCACCTTTAGTTTAATTCTCTCGAGTGCACTTTTTATGTCACAAAATACCCAAGCGAATGAAAAACCTTTTGCCATTGCGATCCACGGTGGCGCTGGCACGATTTCTAAGGCCAACCTCACACCAGAGCTGCGTCAGGCCTATAAAGACAAGCTTAAAGAGGCCGTCGATAAAGGCTCAAAAGTGCTCGAGCAGGGCGGTGATAGCTTAGTTGCGGTGCAAACCGCTATCAATGTATTAGAAAACAGCCCGCTGTTTAACGCCGGTGTCGGTTCGGTTTACACCTATGATGGCGGCCACGAGTTAGATGCTTCGATTATGGATGGTAAAACCATGAATGCGGGCGCCGTAGCGGGTGTACGCCATATCGCTAATCCCATCGATTTGGCCTTAGCCGTAATGAATAAGTCTGAGCATGTCATGCTGTCGGGCGCAGGCGCCGAGGAGTTTGCCTTAACCCAAGGTTTTACACTGGTACCTAACAGCCATTTCGATAGCGATGCCCGTTATCAGCAATTACTCGATGCCAGACAAAAACTGCAGGCGGCTGAAAAATCAGATCAAATTGCGGGTATTGAGATGAAAGATCTCGATTATAAATTTGGGACCGTTGGTGCTGTAGCCTTAGATAAAAACGGCAACTTAGCGGCGGGCACTTCCACTGGTGGTATGACGGCCAAGCGCTTTGGTCGCATTGGTGACTCGCCCGTGATTGGGGCTGGCACCTATGCCGAAAACGGCGTTTGCGCTGTGTCGGCCACGGGCCACGGCGAGTTTTTTATTCGCTACCAAGTGGCGGGCGATATCTGCGCTAAGGTGAAATACCAGCAAAAATCCATTATTCAAGCGGCAGATGAAGTGATTAATCAACGCCTTATCACCGCTGGCGGCTCTGGTGGTGTGATAGCTGTCGACCACAGGGGCAATATTGCTACGCCATTTAACACCGAAGGCATGTACCGCGCTACCCGTAGTAATGGCGAGCCTGCCCAAGTGATGATTTGGCAGGACCAATAAGGATACAGTCTATTGCCTTAGCGCGTGCTTAACATGCGCTAAGGCAATACCTCTAAGCCATCCCTTTCAAAATGGCGTTTGTAGGCCCAATGTTATCCCTCTAAATCACCGCTTTTATCCGCCCAATTTCCTTCCCGCTGAGTAAATAGATAAGTCCAATCGATATTAATCGCTTACCACTTGCGAGATTTTGACTAGACTCAAAGCGTAAGCCGAGTTGAGTTAGTAAAGGATAGATTGGGGAGATTGCTATGGATTCAATAAAAATACGCGACCATATGGATCGTCAACCCGTATTGCTACGCGCCAATATGTCGCTGGCCACTGCGGTTGAAAAACTGTTAGACAATAACAAGATGGGTGCCGCCGTCGTGGATGATAACGGCGATTTAGTGGGCTTTTTATCCCAGCAAGATTGTTTAGCCGTGATGCTAAAGAGCAGTTATCACTGTGATATGACCTCAGTGGTAAAAGATTGTATGCGCACCGAAGTCTTGTATGTCGGTCCCGATGACAGCATTTTGCAATTAGCAGAGCAAATGCTTGGCTCTAAACCTAAGATTTATCCCGTGGTTGAGCAGGGCAAAGTCGTCGGCACCATTAACCGCACGAACGTGCTGCGCGCCATGAATGTGTATATGCAGCAATGTTACTTAGCACCCGCCTAAGCTCTAAGCTCTAAGCGCTAAGCCTTTCAAAAGGTGATTAATTTGCCTATTTTTCATCCTTTTGAGGCCAAATTAGTCGTACCAATACGTCACGTTCCTTGCTAGGATCGCTGTTTTCGATGCTAGCAATGGAATTTGGTTTTGAACTCTGACAAACATCCGCTATCGAGCGACTTTCTCAAGCAGTGCTTTCAAAGTGATGCCTCGCGGATCCGCCGCCGTTTATTTAAGCTCAATAAAGAAGCCGATTCTGATAAGAAAACCCAAGAGTTAGCCAAACTTGCCGAGCAGGCGCAATCAGCGTTCGAAAAGGTCGAGCAGCGCCTTAAGGCGCGCCCGAAAATCCAATACCCAGATAATTTGCCCGTAAGCGGCATGCGCGAAGAAATAGCTAAAGCCATCAGTGAAAACCAAGTGGTGATCATTGCGGGTGAAACTGGTTCGGGTAAAACCACTCAGCTCCCGAAAATCTGTTTAGAACTGGGCCTTGGTAGTCGCGGCTTTATTGGTCATACCCAGCCGCGCCGTTTAGCGGCGCGCAGCGTGGCGACACGTGTTGCCGAAGAATTACAAAGTCCGCTCGGCGAAGTGGTGGGCTTTAAGGTGCGTTTTGCCGATGCCTTAAAGAGTGAATCCTATATCAAGCTGATGACTGACGGGATTTTACTGGCGGAACTCACCTCGGATCGTTATTTAGATCAATACGATACAATCATTATCGACGAGGCGCACGAGCGCAGCCTCAACATCGATTTTATCTTGGGTTACCTCAAGCAAATTCTGAAAAAACGCCCCGATCTTAAGATCATCATCACCTCGGCGACTATCGATGTTGAGCGTTTTTCTAAGCATTTCAATAATGCACCTATTATCGAAGTTTCTGGCCGGACGTATCCGGTGGAAACCCGTTATCGCCCGCTGGTGCAAGATACCGAAGCGGATCTCGACCAAATCGAAGGGATTTTTGCTGCCGTAGATGAGTTAGTCGCAGAAGGCTTGGGCGATATTCTGATCTTTATGAACGGCGAGCGTGAAATTCGTGATACTGCCGAGCAGCTTAATCGTCGCAATTACCGCGATACTGAGATTTTGCCGTTATATGCGCGCCTGTCTTACGGCGAGCAGTCCAAGGTATTCAGCAGCCATACTGGGCGTCGCATCGTGCTTGCCACTAACGTGGCGGAAACGTCGCTGACAGTCCCTGGTATTCGTTATGTAATTGATCCAGGCACAGCGCGGATCAGCCGTTACAGTTATCGCACTAAGGTGCAGCGCCTGCCAATCGAGCCCATTTCACAGGCCAGTGCCAATCAGCGTCAAGGCCGCTGCGGCCGTGTTGGTCCAGGTATTTGTATTCGTTTATACGATGAGGCGGATTTTAACAGTCGTCCCGCGTTTACCGATCCTGAAATCCTACGCACAAACTTAGCCTCGGTGATTTTGCAGATGCTTGCCATCGGCCTTGGCGATATTGCGGCGTTCCCCTTTATTGAGCCGCCCGATCCGCGCCATATTCGCGATGGCTTCTTACTGCTTGAGGAATTACAGGCGGTTAAGCAGCAGAAGGGCAATATAGTGTTAACGCCGCTGGGGCGGCAGTTATCGCAAATCCCCGTCGATCCACGTTTAGCGCGTATGGTGGTCGAAAGCCACCAACTTGGTTGCTTAAATGAGGTGTTAGTGATCGCCGCAGGTCTGTCGATTCAAGATCCCCGCGAGCGTCCCATGGATAAAAAGCAGGCGTCCGATGAGGCCCATCGCCGTTTTGCCGATCCCCATTCTGATTTTGTCAGTTGGGTGAACCTATGGCAGCACTTAAAAGAGCTGCAAAAGGAATTATCCGCCAGCCAGTTCCGTAAAAAATGCCGCGACGAGTACTTAGCCTACCTGCGTGTGCGTGAATGGCAGGATTTATATACTCAGCTAAAACAAGCGGTTCACGATTTAAAGTGGCGCTTAAACGAGACGCCAGCCAACTACGATGCGCTGCACCGTGCGTTGTTATCGGGTCTACTTAGCCATATCGGCTTTAAGGACAATAACAACGAGTACTTAGGCGCGCGCAATCGTAAGTTTTTTGTGTTCCCTGGTTCACCGCTGGCGAAAAAAGGCCCGAAATGGATCATGGCGGCGGAGCTGACCGAAACCTCTAAGCTGTTTGCCCGCTGCTGCGCCAAAATTGAACCCGAGTGGCTCGAGCCGTTAGCGGCGCATCTGATTAAAAAGAATCACCTCGAGCCGCATTTTGAGGCAAAACAGGGCAGTGTGATTGCCTTTGAAAACCAAGTACTCTACGGTTTGACCGTGGTGCATCGCCGCCGCGTGCAATATGGGCCGATTAATCCTGTTGAAGCGCGGGAGATCTTTATCCGTAGCGCGCTTGCCGAAGGGCAATTACAAACCAAAGAAGCCTTCTTTATCGCTAACCAAAAGTTACTAGAGGATGTCGAAGCGCTCGAGCACAAGTCCCGTCGCCGCGATATTTTGGTCGATGAACAAGTGTTGATGGACTTTTACGAGCCGCGCATTCCCGAAGGCATCTATAACGCGCCTAAGTTCTTTAGCTGGTGGAAGGAAGCGCGCCGAACTCAACCCGATTTACTCGATTTTAATAAGTCACTATTGATGCAGCGCAGCGCCGATCACATCTCGGCGCTCGATTTCCCCGACACTTGGCATAAGGGCAATATTCGCTTGCAACTGAGTTATCACTTTGATCCTGCGGCGAGTGATGATGGTGTCTCTGTGCATATTCCTGTGGCGCTACTCAATCAAATCGATGATACGGATTTCGATTGGCTGGTGGCGGGGATGCGTGAGGAGAAATGCGTTGCCCTGATTAAGTCTTTACCTAAGGGACTAAGACGTAACTTTGTGCCTGCGCCCGATTATGCCCGCGCCTGCGTACAGGCGATGCAGCCCTTTAGCGCCAGTTTACTCGACGCCATGTGCAAACAGCTTTTGCGTATGAGTGGCACGCGCGTCAATCCCGAAGATTTTGATGTCACGCAGATGCCCGCGCATTTGCAGATGAACTTTAAGATTGAGGACGACAAGGGCAAATTAGTCGCACAGGGGCGGGTACTCGATACCCTAAAGGCCGAGTTACAGGGCGTTGTCGCTAAGGCGATACGTCAAGTGGCGGATAAGGGCATTGAGAAAGAAGCGCTCACCGAGTGGTCCTTTGGCGACTTACCGAAACAGTTTGAACAGCGTAAGGGTAACTACCAAGTGCGGGCTTTCCCCGCACTGATTGATAATAAAGACTCAGTTGCCATCAAATTATTTGATGATGAATTTGAGGCGCAGTCGGCGCATCGTCAAGGTCTACGTCGCTTGCTTTTACTCAATATTCCATCGCCGGTAAAACACCTGCAACAGGCTCTGCCGAACAAGGCAAAACTGGCGATGTATTTCAATCCATTTGGCCAAGTGCAAATTCTGATTGATGACATCATTTCCGCAGCGGTGCAGCAATTGCTTGATGAAAAGGCGCTGGATGTACGCGATGCCGCTCAGTTCGAACAGGCCAAGGATTGGGTACGCCAAGAGCTGAATCCAACGGCTGAGCAAATCGCCCTAAAAGTGGAGCAGATTTTGACGCTCTATCAGGGCATTAAAAAGCGGACTAAGGGTAAAATTAGCTTAGATATCGCTTTTGCGATGAGTGATATTCAAAGCCAATTAGACCAATTAGTGTTTAAGGGATTCGTCGAAGCCTGTGGTTGGAATCGCTTAGCGGATGTGGCGCGTTACTTAAAGGCGATTGAAACCCGTATCGATAAGTTGCCTGTGGATCCGACCCGTGACCGTTTGCATATGCAGAGTATCACTAAAGTGCAGGAGGCCTTAGCGGCGCAACTTGCCAAGGTGCCGCGCTCACAGCCCGTACCTGCGGCACTGATTGAAGCCCGTTGGATGATTGAAGAGTATCGGGTGTCTTGCTTTGCACAGGCGCTGGGAACGGCTTATCCCATCTCGGAGAAGCGTATCTTAAACCATATCCTGCTGAGTTAATGATGTTGATACATTACGGATTGAATCTGTAGATTCAGTGAGTTGAGCGTAGCGTTATCTTTAGCATTAAAAGCCGAACCTTAGGGTTCGGCTTTTTTATTGATCATTTTCACCTAACTACCATTAGCCACGACAGACTTGTCCCTTACTGCATAGACTTTCGCTTTGGGCTATCACAGGCTAACCCCAAAGGACAAAGTCGGTGGCGAATGAATGGGTCTTAATGGCGATATTAAGAACCTCAAATTTGCGTGGTCAATTAGCCAATACGGTAGGGGATTTGGCTGTTTCTTGAGTGAGTTAACGCGTTGACGAAGATATTAAGCCGATTTCGCCGTGGATAATCGGTCATTCGCGCCTTCCTTTACCATCCCCTAATACTCCTTAAGGAATATTTTGTTTAAATCTTGTGCGCTTTACTTGCTGAGCGCCTATCTTTTTTCCATGCTTTAGCAATTGGTTAATAAAAAAACATAACCAATCAATCTATTTACAATCTAAAAAAACGCTTAAAAACCATGATCTAACTAAATCTATCGCCAAATTGATGATCTGGATCAAGCATCAAAGGGTTTACCGATTTGGAGGTATACAGTTTGTTAACACCTTAACGCTATGATCATTTCGTGGATCAAAGATGCAATTGAGATACCTATAAATCCTGCATTGGTCAGAGCAATCCATCACAGGAACGAACCTCTTGGAGGACGCATGAGTGCTAACAGCGCAGCAGAAAAATCCTTAGAACTGAAAATTTTTATCTTTTTAACCGTATTTCTCGCCCCCCTCTTATCCGTGTTGTTGGTGAGTGGATTGGGATTTGCCATATGGTTTAGCCAAATCTTCACCGGCCCACCGGGTGCAGGTTGAGGCCTAAAGAACAATAACAACAGCATGAATAAGCGGAGTGTCGGATGAGCAAAGAGCTTCATATCACGAGTCTAGTGGTGCAAGTCATGCCACAAAAAATGGCGGATGTTAGGCAACACATTATGGCGATTGAAAATGCCGAACTCTCTGTTAATAACGAAGTGAAACTCGTCGTCGTACTTGAAGGTGACTCCCAACGTGCCTTGATGGACGGTATCGAACAGATTAATGCCATTCCTGGCGTCTTGTCCGCCACTATGGTTTACCACCAGAGTGAAGAGCTCGAAGAGGGTGAAGAATGAACATGAATAGACGTGACTTTATCAAAGCCAATGCGGTGATTGCAGCAGCGGGCGCGGCAGGCTTAGCACTGCCGGCGTCGGCGAGCAATTTAATCACCAGCTCAGAACAAACTAAATTAGAGTGGAACAAAGCCCCATGCCGCTTCTGTGGTACGGGCTGCTCTGTGATTGTCGCGACCCGCGAGGGCAAAGTGGTTGCTACCCACGGCGATGCAAATAGTGAAGTGAACCGCGGCCTTAACTGTATTAAAGGTTATTTCCTGTCGAAAATTATGTACGGCAGCGATCGTTTAACGACGCCAATGCTGAGAATGACCGACGGCAAGTATGACAAGCACGGTGAGTTTACCCCCATCAGCTGGGACAGTGCCTTCGATATCATGGCGCAGAAATGGAAAGAAACCCTAAAAGCCAAAGGCCCGACTGCAGTTGGGATGTTTGGCTCGGGTCAGTGGACCGTTTGGGAAGGTTATGCCGCGGTTAAGCTGATGAAGGCTGGCTTTGGCTCTAACAACATCGACCCGAATGCGCGCCATTGTATGGCGTCTGCCGTTGTCGGCTTTATGCGCACCTTCGGTATCGATGAGCCTATGGGCTGTTACGATGATATGGAAGCGGCCGATGCCTTTGTGCTTTGGGGCTCCAACATGGCCGAAATGCACCCGATCTTATGGACTCGGGTGACTGACCGTCGTTTAAGTGCATCCCATGTGAAGGTGGCTGTACTCTCGACGTTTGAGCATCGCTCCTTCGACCTCGCGGATTTACCGATTGTATTTACGCCGCAAACCGACTTAGCCATCCTAAACTTTATCGCCAACTACATCATTCAAAACGATAAAGTGAACTGGGACTTTGTGAAGAAGCACGTTAACTTCCGGCAAGGTACCACGGATATCGGCTATGGTTTACGTCCAACCCATCCGCTGGAGCAGAAAGCCAAGAACGTGAAAACGGCAGGGGATTCGACTCCGATTGATTTCGATACCTTTAAGGCCTTTGTGGCCGAATATACGGTGGAGAAGGTCAGCAAGATGTCGGGTGTGCCTGAGGCTAAACTTATCGAGTTGGCCAAACTCTATGCCGATCCTAATACCAAGGTCACCTCTTTCTGGACCATGGGCTTTAACCAACATACCCGCGGCGTGTGGTGTAATAACCTGATTTATAACATCCACTTACTGACTGGTAAGATTTCGACCCCTGGTAACAGTCCGTTCTCGTTAACCGGTCAGCCTTCTGCCTGTGGTACGGCTCGTGAAGTGGGGACTTTCTCCCACCGTTTACCGGCCGACATGGTGGTGACTAACCCAGAGCATAGAAAACACGCCGAAGAAATTTGGAAGATCCCTAGTGGCATTATTCCGCCAAAACCCGGTTATCATGCCGTAGAGCAAAACCGCCGCTTAAAAGATGGCGACTTGAACTGCTATTGGGTGCAAGTGAACAACAATATGCAGGCAGGGCCGAACATCAATGAGGAAGGCTTACCTGGCTATCGCAATCCTGCCAACTTTATTGTGGTGTCCGATGCGTATCCCACTGTCACGACTCAGGCTGCGGACTTAATTTTGCCAACCGCCATGTGGGTTGAGAAAGAGGGCGCCTATGGTAATGCTGAGCGTCGTACTCAATTTTGGCATCAAATGGTGCAAGCGCCTGGCGAATCCCACTCGGATCTGTGGCAGTTGATGGAGTTCTCTAAGCGCTTTACGACCGACGAGGTCTGGTCGAAGGAAGTCTTAGCGGCGAATCCACAATTTAAGGGCAAAACCTTATTTGAAGTGCTGTACCAAAACGGCAATGTCGATAAGTTCCCACTGGCCGATACCGATCCTAAGTATTTGAACAACGAGGCGAAACATTTTGGCTTCTATGTTCAAAAAGGCCTGTTCGAAGAATATGCGACCTTTGGCCGTGGTCATGGCCACGATTTAGCGCCTTTCGAGGCCTACCATGAAGCTCATGGTCTTCGCTGGCCCGTGGTCGATGGTAAAGAAACCAAGTGGCGTTTCCGTGAGGGCAGCGATCCCTACGTCAAGGCTGGCACTGGCTTCGAATTCTACGGTAAACCCGATGGCCGCGCGGTGATTTTCGCCTTGCCTTTCGAGCCACCCGCAGAATCACCAGATGATGAATACGATATGTGGTTATCAACTGGACGTGTGCTTGAGCATTGGCATTCAGGTTCGATGACTCAACGCGTGCCAGAGCTTTACCGTGCCTTCCCCGATGCAGTGTGTTTTATGCACCCAGAGGACGCCAAAAAACGCGGTTTACGCCGTGGGGATGAAGTGCGCGTAGTGTCTCGCCGCGGTGAAATCAAAACCCGTGTCGAAACCCGTGGCCGTAACAAACCACCTGCGGGACTCGTGTTTGTACCTTGGTTCGATGCCAGTCAGCTCATTAACAAAGTCACCTTGGATGCGACAGATCCACTGTCAAAACAAACCGACTTTAAGAAATGCGCCGTGAAAATCGTCAAGGTATAAGGAGTACAGGATGAAAACATTCAAATTAGTCTCAGCATTCAGTGTGCTTGCCTTCTCCACCCTGATGATGACCAGCGTGACTGCGGCGAGCATTCCTGAGGACAGAATAGATACTTTGCGTCAGGCGCCAATCAACGTTGAGCCAACTCCGCCCGCGATGCAGGCGGTGCTGAACAAAGATATCAAAGAGATGCGTAACTACCCGATGCAGCCACCAGTGATCCCGCACAAGATCGACGGTTATCAGCTCGATCTTAAGGTCAACAAGTGTATGTCATGTCATGCCAGACACCGCACGGGGGACTCCCAAGCGCCTATGGTCAGCGTGACTCACTATATGGATAGGGATAACAATTTCTTAGCTGAGCTTTCGCCAAGACGTTACTTCTGCACTCAGTGCCATGTGCCGCAACTGGATGCCAAATTACTGGTCGAGAACGACTTTGTGGATATGGATCATCTGATTAAAGCGAACACTGAGCAGAAAACACACTAGGAGTCAGCATGTTAGATAAACTCAAAAAGATCTGGCAAGTTCTCAATCGTCCGAGTGTGCACTACAGTTTAGGGTTTTTAACCTTAGGTGGCTTTGTGGCGGGAGTGATCTTCTGGGGGGGCTTTAACACCGCGCTTGAAGCCACCAACAAAGAAGCCTTCTGTATCGGTTGCCACGAAATGGAAAATAACGTCTATCAAGAGTTACAGTCGACTATCCATTTCACAAACCGCAGTGGTGTGCGTGCGACTTGTCCTGACTGCCACGTACCGCACAACTGGACCGATAAGATTGCCCGTAAGATGCAGGCATCGAAAGAAGTGTGGGGTAAAGTGTTTGGTACCATCAATACCCGCGAAAAGTTTGAGAACAAACGTCGCGAGCTGGCCGAACATGAATGGGAACGGTTAAAGGCAAACGACTCGCTCGAGTGCCGTAACTGCCATAACTTTACCTACATGGACTTTACCAGACAGTCGCCACGCGCCGCCCAGATGCACTCAACATCCTTGGCCAGTGGTGAGAAAACCTGTATCGATTGCCATAAAGGGATTGCTCACCATCTTCCCGATATGGCAGGGGTTGAAGGTTTCTAGACTCGACTCACATTCCATCTCCAGCCAAAGGCCAAGTGCTCTCCACACTTGGCCTTTTTTATGGCGAAGAAAAATCCGTATGTGGCATAGGCGGGATTTAGTTCGCTATCGCCTTTTCTGGCTCGTTTCACCATGGCGCGTTATCGGGGCTACTGACAATTAACTCAGCAAGCTGTAAGTAGACCAAATTTTAGTAATACTGCTGAGTTTCGAAAGGACTCTGACATTTATAATGTGTCTAACGGGCTAGTTGTCCCCGCAAAATGTTGGCCAAGTACATGTGTATAGATTTGTGTGGTACTAACGTCGTTGTGGCCCAGTAACTCTTGAACACTTCTTATATCACGACCAGCTTGAAGCAAATGGGTTGCGAAGCTATGCCTAAACGTATGGCAGGTGACGCGTTTATTCATTTGAATATTACGCACGGCATTCCCGAGCGCTTTACGAATAACACTTTGATGTAAATGATGCCTGCAAAGTGTTCCTGTATAAGGATTGATACAGGTTGTACTAGAAGGGAAAATAAACATCCATCCGTGTTGCCTAAACGCATTGGGATACTTGCGTTCTAATGCATTTGGCAGAGATGGACCTATCCCTCGAAGGTTGTCATTCTGTTGAGTCTTAATAGCCTTTTCAATATATGTAGTGAGCTTTTCTGCGCATCTATGGCTGAGGATGGTTTGCCTATCTTTATGTCCTTTACCGTCTCTAACGCTCAGCGAAGCTCTCTCAATATCAATATCTTGGATACGTAACCTGAGGCATTCTGACACTCTTAGTCCACTACCATAGAGTAGTTCTATTATTAGCTTATCGCGGCCATCAAGTTCATTTAGTATTAGTGAGATTTCTGATGGGGATAACACTGTCGGTAAATGTCTCTGTTTAGTGGCATAGCAAAAACCTAAATCCCCAAGCTCATGGTGCAAATGTTTCTGATACAAATAGGCTAACGCGTTAAGTGCAATTTTTTGTGTGTTGATGGCCACATTTCGTTGATTGGCAAGGAAGGTTAAAAATTGTGTAACTTCTTCCGTTCCCATTGTTTCAGGGTGACGCTTGCCGTGAAAGTTAATAAAGGCCTTGATCCAATACAGATAGGTTTTTTCCGTTCTAATACTGTAACCACGCATACGCATTTCTTCTTGAAGGCTGCTTAGAAATGGGCTTTTTAGACTCATGATGGCCCTCGTCCTTAAATACTGTTGTTTTATACAGTATTATTTGAAATTCCAAGATATCAAGGAGAATAGTGAAAAAATTTTGCGCGTTTGTACATGAACAAATTCAGATTGTTTATGTTTATCAAAAAGTTATGTCTTTGCGATTTGAGATAATAGGTTTGGAAAACGCGCATGCGCGTTTTTACTGATGGTATATTTAACAGAATGCTGATAAGTTCTTTGCATACAGATAGTTAACAGTGCGCGTTTTCACTGGTCCAACGAGATAAACGCGCATGCGCACTAATAAAATGTTAGGCGTCAAAGATGGATCTTCGAATATCGCCTGCAAGCATGCGTGATGTAATTTTCGCTAATGGGCTTGCACAAGAGAATATGCGCCATTACTACGAGCGTTATGATCTCGAATGGAACAGCGATGACTTCTCACAGGAATGGAACGCGCTTGAAAGCTACGTTATCTTTGAAGCCAATACTCAGGTTGGATTCTTGAGTTTAAACATGCACTGCGCCAACCTATACATACGCGAAATACAGATTACAGAAAAATATACCGGCCAAGGTATCGGAACCTGGGTAATATCTCAAATCACATCAATCGCAAAAAAGCGAAACCTACAATCCATTCGACTAAAAGTCTTCAATGACAACCCAGCAAAATCGCTATACCAGCGCCTTGGCTTTCTTGTTGTAGGCACTGAGCCTAATTTACTTCGAATGGAGCGTGGTGTTGCCCCCTAACAAATGGTTCAAACCGTTCGCTTCGCTCACTGGGACGGGCTAAAGCCCGCCCCTTAACCAAACGTTAGGCATTCAAATAAATGACATTACTTGTAGCTTGGACTGGTATCGATTCTAGAAGCCCTGCTTCGGTATATATAGCTACCGATAGTAGAGTTTCTTGGGGTGATCAGGACTATTTTGACAATGCAAATAAAACATTTGCTCTACGACAATTTCCAGCAATATTAGGTTATTGTGGAGATTCACTTTCCAGTCAAATGCTCATTTCACAAGCGATAGCAGTGATTGAAGCAATACCTGAATACAAGGGTACGACTCTTGAAGACTTAGTAGATATATTCATCCGCCTTATTGTAAGAAATTACAAACAGTACCCAGCAAAACTGTCAACCGGAACTTTTACCGTTGTGATATGCGGAAAATCGACAGTGAGTTCAGTCGGCGACTTTGAATGCTTTCGTATTGATTCTAATTTTAATAAAACAACTAAAACGAAATTAAATTTCCCTAGTGTGTCAGGTCCCATAGTTATTGCTGGTAGTGGGGAAGATGAATTTAAAACGCAATATAAAAAGCGACAAGTAATCGAAAATCCGAACCAATCAACCAGTCGTGACGTTTTTCATTCCTTCTATCAAACTATTAGTCAAAGTGAAAATTACACTGTTGGTCCAATCCCACAAATCGTCTCTGTTATTCGAAAGCCTAACACTGGAGGCTCTCATTGTGGGGTTGTTATTGAAAAGAAAAGGTATATCTCAGGACAATTGATAGATAGAGATATTGCTCCTCTCGGCCTGCAGTGGTTTAATGGTAACTTCGAAATAACTAATCCGCATACGAAACAAAGAGAGCCTGATGCTCAAGTCCAACCACCGTTTCGTTGCAAATAGAGCAACTCCCTACGCCCTCCCAATCTATGAGGGTGCGAGGTGCTGTCGGCCCAGTCCTCAGCGAGGGCTGGGCCTAGTAGGGTCCTTCAATAGCCTAACAAACATGTCAACCGGACAGCTTTTGCTCCGAACTTTTGTGCATTCCGCTCCATTTTTGCACAAAACTACTCCTCAAAAACTGCCGGTTACATGGGCGTTAGCTTGTAAAAGCATGGTCGGTTCAATTGCGCTTTTGCGGTACGTTCGGTGGTTTTGTCAGTTCGTTACTTCAAAGCCGGTTTTCATCGCGCAACTGGCCTGAAAGGGAAGTGAAAGTAGTACAAACCGTTGGCGTCTTGCGCCAACGACCCGGAAGCGGCAGCTTGGTTTTGTAGTTTTGCTGTCGTTAGTTTTTAAATTGCACGGCTGGCGCTGTTTGTTGCACGGGTTGCTAACAAAACGCGCCACAGGGACGCAAACCGCAGGCGGTTTGTCGCCCGTGCGCTTGGTGTTATGTGATTATCGTATGAACGAGTATTTTGTCGAAGTAGAAAGAGATAGCGTTTGTATGGGTGATGATATCGATGCCCCGCATTCCTATAGTTTTAAAGTTCCAGCTCACGCTACTTTAAATGAGATTTTTGAGCACTTGGCAAGTAAACGGTACTTGGCCACGGTGGCAGGTCGAGATCATAGCTGGGAAGCTGTTATCGGGAACAAGTCGCTAGCTCTATTTAAAGGAAATAACCGGCAGCCAGAGCCTTCCGGTACGCTTTCAAATAGTGTTTCAAAATACGCAAGTAAGGGCAGGTTAAATGTCCGTTTTAAATACAACAGTGCAGCCACATAACAAGGTGCGGCATTACGCCGCCGCAAGCGGCGGCGGGACGCTCGTAAACTCGCGCCCATGCGCACGTCGTTAAATGGCATTTATGAACACTGATGGTTTCAGGCTTTACGCAGGCGAAAATGTTTCATCTTATGCTACTTTCGAATTGGCAAAAGAAGCAGCCAAAAAGTATATGCCAAACGAACAATATCTTCGGATAGAAATAATTAGTGGCGTTGCTCCAGGTGATGCTGATTGGTGGGCTTATGAATATGATAAAAATGAATGGGTTCCATCTTGAGCTTTGTAGTTGGTTGCCATTTAACAAGTTGCTTAATTTCGTTCCAGCCACAAACAGCGTGGCCTCCACGGGACTGCCTACGCTACGCTGCAGCAGCCCATTAGCAAAGCGTTATGTTTTTAAGGAGAATTACGTGCCAGTCGTTATTGTTTTGATCTTGTTTTCTTTGATTTCCCCATTTTTGCTCAAACTATATGTTACTTATGCACCTGGCGAAATGATCGGAGACATTAATGGTTGGTTAGGCTTCCTTGGCGGATATTCAGGCGGGGTTTTGGCATTCCTTGCTGCCTATATGATATTTCACAAGCAAAGGGCTGAAAATGTTAGACCATTTTTGATTACGGAGCCTTCATTAAGTGACAAAAATTCGAAACAGTGTCTCTACTTTCTTGAAAATTATGATGTAAAAGTTGACCCTGTAACATACGTTACCAGTGATCCTAATCGTGGTGACAGGTTTATCAACTTAGCTTTAAAGAATATTGGTATAGGACCTGCGTTGGATGTAAACATCTTCAACTCAAAAGGTAAAAAGGTCGCATTAGCGGATCTGTCTACTGGCGTTTTCCAAGAGTTTAGATCGTTGGGTCATATCGCTCCCAATGAGCATATGAGCTGGATATTTTGTATTGATACCAATTTAGCAAGTCAATCAGGGGAGTACAAAGAGGAGCTTACGTTGGAGTACAAAGACATTTATAGTAATAAGCATGTGTATAAACTCCATACTTTTCTAAATGTACCACGAGGTAAAGCTGGCGTTAGTTTAAAAACATAACAAGCAATTTAAGAGGGATTCACAACGCTTGGCATTTTTGCTTCTACTTCAAATTTAGTGTTTATGGCGCAATGCTTTAGGTTTGGTGGAGGCGTTGTTCACCCCTTAATTGGGCGTTATGTTTTTTTCATGGTGTGAGGTGTTTAATTGGGGCAGCAGGTGGGCTTTCAGCACTCTAGCGCATACTGTAAAAACAGAGCGCATTGTCGGAAAAAAACCTTGCAGGCGCGCAAAAAACATTAGCGCATTGCAAAGTGCCTAAGCATGGGCGTATGTGGCATTCAATCAGCAATGATTTTCACATAACAAACGGCTTAATCCGACCTCCATTACGTTGCTTGCTTTGCGCTAAGGCGCTACGCTAGCGCAAACCAATCAACTACATTCCGGCGGCTTAGCCGGGCGTTATATGCCTAGAGAAATGTCTTAATGAGTTTTGCTATTTTAGCTGAAGTTGAAGTATTAAAAGTTGAAGATAAGGACTGTTTGGCGAGATTTGCTAGTGGTGCTAGGCCAACCATATCCTACAAAGGATTGGAGGTTTCAGGCTCTTCTTTCGCATCATGTGCGATTAACCTAGGTGATGTTGAAGAAGCATTTCCGGGCGACAAATTAGAAATTGAAATCGGTTTTCTGAACCCTGAATTACACGAATCACTAATGTACGTTGGGTTAGAGTTTGGGTTATATGCTGGTCCTTGGATGATAGCCAAAGGTACAGTTTCTTTATTAAGTAACGGCATATAACAAATTGCTTAATTTCGTTCCGACCACAAACCGCGTGGCCTCCACGGGACTGCCTACGCTACGCTGCGGCAGCCCATTAGCAAAGCGTTATGAGTCATGAGTAGTATGGAAATATATCCAAACAAAGGAATCGGAAATATTAAGTTTGGGATGAACCCACAAGATGTGAAAGAAATAATGGGATCTGATCTCGTCTATCAAGAATGGATGGGAGGTAACCTAAACGACACTTTGTTTTACTCCGATTTAATAGTTGGCTTTAATGATTGCGACGGTGATGAGCCTCTCCCAAATTCCCGCGTGGTTGAGTTTCGTGCCAATGCCAGTGAGAGAATTAAATTTAACGGTGTTGCTTTGGCTAAACTTTCTAGAACGGAATTAGCTTCAATGGTTGTGAAAGGTTCTAAAGCAGTGGTCGATAAAAACCAAGATGTAATATTTCAAGACTTAGGGGTTAGTTTTGGTTTTAATGAAAATGGTTCTGTCTGCATTCTCGAAATGTGGCAGCAAAACTCATAACAAGCAAAGGCAGCATCGCCCTACGGGCTGGACGCGCTAACGCGCGCCGCTGCTTTGGGCGTTATATTTTTTAATAGGAGTTTCAATGATCAATGGTATAAGAGTCTTTGATACAGTTTTGGATGGCAAGAATATCAAAGATACTGTTTCCAGAAATTCAGCTGATTTCTGGAAACCATTCTGTAAATCAGCAGGCTGGAAGTTCAGTCATGAAAGAGTACATTCACTTAGTGATTTAGAGTATTTCTTTTCTAAAAAGATAAAAGAAGAAGTCATAATATTTTCTGGGCATGGTAATGAAGATGGATTTTATCTATCAAATGGAGAATGCTTTAATGGGCAGAATTTAAAAGCTTTCCCTAAAAAGAACCACGACAAGATTATTATTTTTTCATCTTGCCTTATTGGCAAAAATGAAGACCTTTCTCAAGAGCTTAAATCCTACTTCTTTGCTAATGCATTATTCTCGTATCGGCATCTTATGTATGACAGGTTTTGTTTCTTGAATGAGTCAATATTACTCACTTCAATTGAGCATAAATTGACTAGAGGGAAGCAAAGTTTCACGTGGAATGACTTTCTTGAATTTCAGGCTGAGACAGACTTCATGAAGAATATGAATGGTAAGTATGTAAAACTTCACCCAATGGTGATGGCATAAATATAACAAACTGTTTAAGAGTGATTCGCAACGCGTGGCATTTTTACTATGTGTTGCATTTAGTGTTTAAGGTGGTATGCGGGAGCTTCAGTATTGCGTTGCTCACACCTTAACAGGGCGTTAGGTGTCAATAGCAATTAATCTCATGGCTTCTCAAATGTATATGAAAAAATTAAGTGAAATAACAAGAACGGAAGTTTTTTTTACTTCATCTCTGCATCATGCGTATGTCAGCGATCGTGAACCGCTTCAAACGTTGTTAATCAATAAGCTAGGTTTGGATAGTGGTGTTGAAATAATAGATAGTGGCTATGAAATATGTTTATTCAGAGATTTAGCGAAAGAGGGATATATTGGTCGTGAAGATAAGTCGTTTGAGAAACAGACATTCGATAATGTGTTTGTTCTTTCTGATGAATCAATCGTATTGGTTGAGGCCAAAGCAAACCAAAAATTTAGCCCTAATCAAATCGAAAAGATGGTTCTTGCTAAAGAAATGATACAGAGTAGTGAGCTACCTTGGAATCAAGTTTATCTTGTAGCGTTGTGCTCATCGAAATACAGGCCTAAAGCAACTACTGTTAGGAATTTCGACGCCGTTATTACTTGGGCTGAAGTTGCGGTATGTTCAAATGAACACAGAGCTGTTTTTGAACGAGCCGATAGCATTTACAATGACCGCGCAGCGCACAGCTAACAAAGTTGTAAACGCGAACAAAAAACAGTTGGCTTTGTTCGTGCCTCACAAAATTTTAGCCAACAATTTTTTGCCGGTTACAACGGCGTTAGGAGACTAGATCGGTGGTTACATTTAGACCAGCTATGGATTTAGCAAAAGCAGCACATTTTACTCTGTCGAATATGCAGCCATATTATGCACAATACGCTGTAGATTGGGATGAAGCTCAGATTGAGCAAATGACACAAGATCTTGTGAACTTTGATATAGTGTTTGAAGAAAAGCTTGTGGGTGTTGTTAGATTATCTTTTGACATCGAAGAGTGCTGGTTACGAGATTTACAAGTGGATCAGAGTTACCAGAATCGTGGGATTGGCTCCATCGCTATTGCTGAGGCGGAACGTCTGGCTAAAGAGCATGGCTCTCACATTTTGAAGCTTAAAGTGTTTAAAAATAGCCCTGCCGTTCATTTGTATAAGAGACAAGGGTTTGGTTTAACAAGTGAAGATGTTCTGTTTTACTATATGAGCCGTGCCGTCTCCTAACCATCAAATTTTATCGCCAGCAAAAAGTGCTGGCGGTGACGTCAACCCACTGCGCGGCTTTACTCGCTAAATGTGGGCGTTAACCCATAGATATTTTTACCCGAAATTCACCTGATACAGCTGACGTCCTGACACGCTTTTGTGCCTTTCCACGCGCTCTTGCTTCGGCTTGTATGAAACTTCAATACGTGAGGGTGTTCTTTTCCTGACGCATTTTAGTGGCGGGTATAAATCTTTATTATTCAATGCTTCATCTTTGCTGTGAAAGATTGGACGTATACGCCAAGCTAGGCCGAAACGTTATTTCTCTCCCACAAAAAAGGCGCTATTGCGCCTTTTTGATTGATAAATCAGAGGAGTAAAGCGACTCGCTTAGGGTTTATCTTGCTCAACTTGGGTTGATTTATCGCGATTTTCAATCGCCGTATCCGCAGACTTATCGGCAGCGGGTGAGGAATTCGCGCGATTATCGGTCTTTAACTGCTTTTCTTTATCGTGCTGACCAAACTGTGGCAGTTTGAATTTGGCACTGTATTTCAGTGCGGCAAGATTGCTGGCAATCACACCCACCACCAAAATAATAATGATCCACACTTCTAAGCTCGACATGACAACTCCTTATTGAGCAACGCCCTGATTAATCAACGGCTAAACGCTGCTCACACTTACGAATATCTTCCGGCGTGTCAACTTCGATTGAGTCGAAGGCGCTGATGGCGACTTTGATCTTATGGCCATGTTCTAGGGCGCGTAGCTGCTCTAATTTTTCCAGATCTTCGAGACGACCTAAGGGGAGGGCGGCGAAGGCTTGCACGAATCTGCGGGTGTAAGCATACACGCCTAAGTGCTTGTAAACTGGATAATCTTTGGTATCGCGGCCGAAGGGAATACGTGCGCGGGAGAAATACAGCGCGTAGTAGTCGTTATCGAACACCATCTTCACATGCATAGGATCGTCGAGCTCGGCTTTGTTGACAATTTCATAGCCGAGGGTCGCCATTTCGAACTCGCCTGGATGACGTTCGAAGAGGCTGATCACTTGCTCGATGGAAGTCGGGTCGATTAGGGGTTGGTCGCCTTGAAGGTTGATGACCAAATCGTCATCCTTCAAACCTAATTGGTTAATCGCATCATTGATACGGTCTGTGCCCGATGCCGCATCAGGGCTGGTCATGACCACTTTGCCACCGAAGCCTTCTACGGCGCTTTTGATACGCTCATCATCGGTTGCAACATAAATATTGGTGAGGCCTTTGGCTAACGACGCGCGTTCGTACACGTGTTGGATCATCGGCTTGCCGTTAATCGGGGCTAAGGGCTTGCCCGGGAAGCGGCTTGAACCGTAACGCGCCGGGATTAACAGAGTCACATTCATTAAATTATCCTAATTTATCAAAGATATGCAGTGTAGATAGACAAAAGGGCTCACAACGAGCCCTTGTCATCTGCTTGAGAGCTTAAATGCGACGGAACAGAGCAGTCAACATTTCGTCAGTGACTTTCTCTTCCCATGTAGGGCCGTACACGTTTGCCCATAATGGACCCATGCTCTTAGTCACGGCAACCATTTTCGCGATGGTTTCATCTGGCAGATCTTTACAGATGTTCTTCGGCAGAGTGATGTTGTGCTTCTTCATCATCAGACGGAATTCAGCTACACCTTCTGGGTAGAATTCTTCTAACACGTCGAAGGCGATACAGTTACCGATACCATGGTGGTAGCCGAGGATGTAAGACAGACCATAAGATACCGCGTGGCATGCACCCACTTGGCTGTAAGCGATACTCATACCGCCCATAAATGACGCCATCATCAGCTTGTCGTCTTTTTCTGGGTGATCTTCTAAGTACACTTGGCGGCAAAGCTCCATGGCTTTTTCGGCGTATGACTTAGAGAATTCGTTTAAGAAGGTACCTTCTAATGATTCAACGCAGTGGATATAGCAATCCATACCTGTGTAGAACCATTGGTCAGTTTCAACACCTTCGATTAACTCAGAGTCCATGATGATTTGGTCGAAAACTGTGTAATCTGAGTTCAGACCCAGTTTACGCACTGGACCACACAATACTGCGGTGCGTGATGCTTCAGCACCCGTACCTGAAATCGTTGGAATACCAATGTGGTGAACCGCTGGGTTTTTGATTAAATCCCAACCTTGGTACATGGCAGAGCCGCCTGGGTTGGTCAGCATCAGTGATACCGCTTTTGCCACGTCCATGGTTGAACCGCCACCTAAACCGACGACGCTAACCGGTTGTTTGCCGTTGAAGGCTTGAACTTGCTCGGTCAGGGTGTCGATTTGCACTGTGCTTGGCTCATCATCTACGTTAACCCAAATCAGTAAGTCTTGGGCTTTCACTGGGATGCGTGCTTCGAGTGGTTTGCCTTGGTGAACGTCATCGACTAAAAATACCACGAAGTCATCGTCGGCCTTACGCTGAGCAGCTAATACTTCGTCTAATTGTGCGAAGGAGCCACGACCGAAGATCATCTTTTCAACTACTTTAAAATTTTTAAAACTCATTGCAAAAACTCCCGTGTAATTATTGGGCAAATGCTTTCTTAATGTTTTCAATACGCTCGGCAATCTGAGCATCGGTCCAAGACAATTTAATGAGCATGGAAATAGTGCGGCTCATAATGGCATCAGATTTCGGCACAGAAATTTGAGTATAGTCAGGTCTGTCGGCGATTAATGTGATTGGCAACGCAGCAGGGGCCTTAAGCTCCTGAATGTGTTTCCAGTTTTTCAGATAATGCCAGTTGTTCACGTACCAATAGAAGCAACCGTCAACGCCATTCTCAGCCAGTTTTTTGCTGATCTCTTGGGTACGCGCTTCTGTTGGTAACATAAAGCTTAAGAAGCCAGCTGAATCACCCTCTGGATCGGGGATTTCGCGGAAGCTGACTTCAGGAATGCTCGCCATCGCTTCTTTAATGACTTTTTTGTTTTTACGTTGAATGTCGATAATGGTATCGAGTTTACGTAACTGGGCTAAACCTAAGGCCGCGTTCATTTCAGAGATACGGAAGTTCAGGCCCATAATTGGGTGTGACTCGGCGCCACGGTCTTTACCAATATGGTCATGGCCGTGATCGGAGAACATGTGGGCGTGATCGTAGATTTCGGTGTTATTGGTGATCACCGCGCCGCCTTCACCACAGGTGATGGTTTTAACAGAGTCGAAAGAGTAACAACCTACATCACCGATAGTACCTAGGGCTTGGCCCTTGTAGCTGCCACCAATGGCTTGGCAAGCATCTTCTAACAATACGATGTTGTGCTTAGCGCAAACGGCTTTGATTTCGTCCATCTTGGCCATAGAGCCACACATGTGTACTAAGTTTACCGCTTTAGTACGTGGGGTGATCGCCGCTTCAATACCTTCTGGTGATAGACACAGTGTCTCGTCGATTTCGGCAAAAATTGGCACAGCTCCGGCCATGAAAATCGCTTCTACAGAAGCAACAAAGGTAAAAGGTGGCACGATAACTTCGTCGCCAGCACCAATGCCTGCCGCCATTAAGGCTGTTTGCAGCGCAGCAGTACCGCTAGATAAGAGGTGAGCATGCTTAACATTCATTTTCTCGCAGAGCAGTTGCTCCATATCGCGAGTCTTCCAGCGATCATTACGCATATGGTCGAAGTTATAACGGAAGGTAAAGCCGTGCTCCATCACATCGGCGACTTCTTGCTTTTCTTCTGGACCAAATAATTCAAAACCGGGCATGGAAGGTATCTCCTTAGAATTTGTGGCGCATGGTCGCGCTGCAATTAACTGGCGGATTATAACTGGGCTAAAGATCCCTTGCGATGTTTTATTGATGAAAATAAGGTCATGTTGACGTTTCGAGCTTAGATTTTGCTCACTTAACACTGTGTTATTGCATGTGTTCGTGTTTGCTAGCCTTTGCGAGCCGTTGTATTAGGGCATGCGAGTCCATTAAGCGAGGTGCAGCTCGAGGTTTAGCCGATTGGTTGAGATGAACTGCGTCGTTAAGAGCCAATAAGGTGAGTGTGAAATTATCTTGGCAACAAGTTAATTCAGGCGGATGGAGCTTGTATGTGGCGTGCGATAGATATTGGCATGCATTAAAACAAAAAACCTGCACGGGGCAGGTCTTTGGCGGCGCTTATGGCGCGTTTCACGCAAACCGATTTAAATCTTTTGCGCGCGATCGACAGTCACATCAAGGTCGGTTAACAGACCATTATCGATACCGTAAATCCAGCCGTGGATCGCCAGTTCTTGGCCGCGAGCCCAAGCTTCCTGCACGATAGTGCTGCTGGTGACGTTGGCCACTTGTTCAATTACGTTGAGTTCACACAGACGGTCGAAACGCTTGGCATCATCCATTTGCATTAATTCATCCTGATGAAGACGGTAAACATCACGTAAATGACCGAGCCAATTGTCGATAAGCCCTAAGCGTTGATTCCCCATGGCCGCACGTACACCACCACAGCCGTAGTGTCCTACCACCATAATGTGCTTCACCTTAAGCACATCAATGGCGTATTGCAGTACTGACAGGCAGTTAAGATCGGTGTGGATCACCATGTTGGCAATATTGCGGTGAACGAAAACTTCGCCCGGCATTAAATCGATGATTTGGTTTGAAGGTACTCGGCTGTCGGAACAACCAATCCAAAGATATTCAGGGTTCTGCTGTTTCGCCAGTTGCTCAAAAAAATCAGGGTGCTCTTGGCGAATGCGTCCGGCCCAGCGACGGTTGTTATCGAATAAGGGTTTGAGTAGTTTCATTTTAACCTATTGTTTTATTGACATATTAAAATGTCTTTATTGCCCTAAGTGATGCAAGCAGCACATTTGTAGCAAGAGTATACCAGTAAATTTACGCTTGCTGGTCTATCCAATGTGCCACGGTTGGGTGGCACCTTGCTGATACGGGCGCTGTTACAATACCTTCGCTAAAAACTGAGTTAAATGCTCAGTGACAAACTCGGCTTGCTCTAGGCTGGAAATATGCCCTGCGTTAGGAATATGCACTAACTGACTGCCGTCGATGGCATCGCTCATCAGGTAACTTTCGAGCACGCTGCGGGCCTTGTCTTCAACCCCGACCATGACTAAGCAGGGCAGAGTCAATTGCTCGGCAAATTCCATGGTATCGCGGCGGCCAAAAATCATTCGGCCAAGCTTAACAATGCTCGGGATAGTCTCTGGCGTTTGCGCGGCCAAGTAGGCCTCAAAACGCTGCACTAATTCGGGATTATTCTGTTTGGCATTATCGGCGAAAAATAGTGGTGAAATGGCGCTGATAAGCGGCGCAGGTATGTTGCCGGCGGCTTGGATCATATCCAGCATGCCATAATATTTAGCGCGGGTGATCTCGGGTTCAAACCCAATAAAACTGTCGAGCATCACCAGTGCATTGACGCGTGCGGGGGCTTTAAGCACGAGCTCTGCGCCCCACATGGCACCCACGGACAAACCGATAACCGCAAATTGCTCGATATTGAGGCTATCCATCAGAGTCAGCATATGCTCGCTGATGTCTAAGAGGCTGTTGCAGCTTTCTGGGACTGCGCCCGATTGGCCGTGTCCCCAGAGATCAGGCACGATGCAGCGATACTGTTGACTTAAGCTGGCAATTTGCGGCGCCCACATGGCGCTGTCCCAGAGGTAACTGTGACCAAATAACAGCGCTGGGCCTGAACCTATATCGAGGTAACTGAGTTGGCTACCGGCGATGTTGAGTTGTTTTCTGTGTGAAGAAAAATCCATAAAACCTACTTTTTAAGATAAGCGCCGAGTAAAAGGCACCATCAAGTTGTGCGAATGGCGACACCTTAAGGCTTTGCAATTCGATGTACATATTCCGCCACAAGCACAGGTAAGCGGGCGAGCACCGCTTCTTTAAGCAACATATCGCTGTGCTGGATAACCTGCGCTAAGGCCTGCACCTCAAATTGGGGTAACAGGGTTTGAGACACGGGAAAATAGCTGATATGCCAAGGCTCGGCGCTGACGGCGCTTTTACCGCGCTGAAAAGGAAAATAAAACCCAAAATCCTTGGCGTGCTGGAGTAGCCACTGGTGCAAGTGGGCACAAGGGCCGCCATCAGTGTATTCCGCTTCCACTAATCGCAGGGATTTTACCTCGATTTGCTTGGCATCAAACACATCGATATCCGTGCCCCAGTGATGGCGTGACGCGCCTGGCAGTGCCGACCAGAGCAAAATCAAATCGACTAATGCATCATCGCTCAGTGGACTGATATCCACGGGCTGCTCGTTGATATCCAGCACAACACGCTTACCGCTGGCCTTGGCGTTCCAAATGGCGAGTTGCCGATCAAAAGGCCGATAGGCCGAGCAAATCGCGAGGGCTATCCCATCTTTGGCGGCGCTGTCCGCCATCGCTTTAAAGGCGAGGGCAGTTTGAGCCTCCAGCATGAAGCGTGTTTCGCTCGGGTGATGGGGACTCAGCAGTTCGACTAGCTTCAGCTTATCCGCTGACTCTTGTGTAAAATCAGCGGATAAGTCGGTATGTAAGCCCGTGTCTAAACCGCTTGTGACCCCACTCTCTATCCCATAAAGCTGGGCGGTGTTGGTTAAGCGTGGCGTGGCGTTTAACACAGTAACTGTTCCAAAATCACTTCGTAGCACAGGGCTAACTGCTCGAGATCGTCGATTTTCACGCACTCGTTCACTTTATGGATAGTGGCGTTCACTGGACCGAGTTCCAACACTTTGGCGCCCGTTGGTGCAATAAAGCGTCCATCAGAGGTGCCGCCCGTGGTTTGCGGATCGGTATCATAGCCAGTGATCTGACGTATAGCATGGCGAGTCGCGTCTAACAGTGGGCCTTCGCCGGTTAAAAATGGCAGACCGTTGAAGGTCCAGCTGATGTCATAATCCAGTTCGTGGGCGGTTAATAGGGCCTCCACGCGCTCGATTAATATCTCGGCGGTCACTTCGGTCGAATAACGGAAGTTAAACATCACCTGAAGGGTGCCTGGGATCACGTTCGATGCGCCCGTGCCGCCATTAATATTGGCGATTTGCATGCTGGTGGGCGGGAAGAATTCGTTGCCATTATCCCAATGGGTTTGGCTTAACTCGGCTAAAAACGGCGCGGCTTTGTGGATTGGGTTATCCGCAAGGTGTGGATAGGCCACATGGCCCTGAATGCCCTTAACGGTCAAGTTGGCGGTCAGGCTGCCACGGCGCCCATTTTTGACCACATCACCGAGTTTTAGGGTCGATGAGGGTTCGCCCACCAGCGCCCAAGTGATTTTTTCATTACGGGCTTCTAGGGTGTCGATAACCCGTGTGGTGCCATTGATAAAGGGGCCTTCTTCATCGCTGGTGATCAAAAACGCAATCGAGCCGGGATGATTTGGGTGCTTAGCCACAAAACGTTCGGTCGCGACGATCATCGCCGCCAGCGAGCCTTTCATGTCAGCGGCGCCGCGGCCATAGAGGTAACCGTCAATAATGGTTGGCTCAAAAGGTGGGGTATGCCAGCGGCTTAAATCGCCTGCGGGCACTACATCGGTATGGCCAGCAAAACAAAATACTGGGCCTGCATTACCGCGACGCGCCCACATATTGGTGGTGTCTTCAAAGACCATGGGCTCAATATTAAAGCCAATGGCGGCCAGACGTTCGGCCATCAGGGTTTGGCAGCCTTCATCCAGTGGGGTGACCGAAGGACGGGCGATTAACTCTTTAGTCAGTTCGGTAACAGGGTGGGTGTTCGAAGCGTGCGTCATAGGGTAAAGACCTTCTTATATTCGGCTTCGTTAAAGCCCACCAGCACTTGTTCACCCACAACCAGCACTGGGCGCTTGATCAGCGTCGGGTGAGTGAGCATCAGTTGAATGGCTTTGGCTTGGTCGATATTGGCCTTATCTGCATCACTCAAGGCGCGAAAACTGGTACTGCGTTTGTTAAAGACGGTTTCCCATCCTGCAATTTGACACCAATGCTGAAGATCCTTTTCTGCTAATCCATCCTCCCTAAAGTCATGGAAGTTGACCGAAAGTTGATGGGTTTCAATCCATTTACGTGCTTTACGCACTGTATCGCAATTTTTAATACCAAAAAGGGTCAAGATGATGCTCCTATCGAGGGGCGCCGTTGGCACGCATTGATTTTGCTCGCATTGTGGCATTGTGCGTTAGATGCCACAAGGGGGTTATCGTATTGTGCGGTCATCAATTGCAGCCAATGGCAAAGGATTTTTCAGCGCAAGTGCTTAAGCGTCACTTAAGTATTGGCTTCTAGCCTAAGTATTGAACCTGAGCATTGAGCCTAAATCGACAAGGGGATCGCTATGAACATCAGTGCAAGCAGCCCAATGTTAGCGCATAGCTATGCCGCCAACCGTTCGTATTCACCCACTGCGTTACCCGCTCAGCCTGCGCCAGCCAAGGTGGAGGAGGTGAGTGAGTCCGCCAAGGAGCGCGCCCGTGAGGCGAGTCAAGGCGAATCGATTGATACCTACGCGTAACTGAGTATGTGAAGCCAATAGATAAAAGCCGAGCAGTTGCTCGGCTTTGTGTTTTAGGAAGCAATGCTAATCAAAACATGAGGTTGATTAGAAGTTCATCTCTACCGCTAAATAATATTCACGTCCAACAACGTTGTAGTAAGAACGTGGGTAATGCGGCCAAGAGTTTTGGGTTTCATCAATCTCAGGGCCTGCATCGAAGATATTATTAATCCCGCCGGAGAACTTAATCGCATCGGTTAACATATAGCTGGCGGCCCAGTTTACTTCGACATGGCTGTCGATAGTGACGGCATATTTATCCGCCAAGCCATTGTTAATGAATGCCTCTTTACGCTGGCCATTCATGCTGTCGGTGTACTTGATCAGCAGGTTGGTAGCGAAGTCATCGTAGTTCCAACCCAGATTTAAGTTACCGCGGATTTGCGGGGCAGAGCCGTCACCATCGATCAGATCTAAAGGCTCAGAATCTGGGGTTAATTGTTCCTCCCACTTCAGCAAATAGGTGCCTTCTAAGCGGGCTGTGACATCGCCATAACCTGAAGTCTCATAGCGATAGCCCACCGAGAAGTCGATACCCGAAGTTTCTTGGGATGACATGTTGATGGCCTGAGTATTCACTTGAATTAACTTGCCGCTTGCATCGCGGAAAATCTTATCGGCGAAGGCGTCAGAGTGATCCAAGATATACTGGGCGCTTGGGCTATTGACTAGGTTATCGATTTCAACAATCCAGTAGTCCAAGGTTAAATTGAGATCGTTATAATCCCACACCATACCGAGGTTATAGTTTTTACCGGTTTCCGCTTCAAGTTCTGGGTTTGCACCGATAGTAATTGGCAGTGAGTCAATCTTCTCACACGCTGGGCCCGTGCCACCCGCGGCCTCACAGGTTGGAGTGTCGATGACTGTACTATAGGCTGCCGTTGGTTCACCAAATAAGCGCTGCATGTCTGGCGCTCGGAAGGTTTCTGCATACAGACCGCGTAACAACAGATTATCAATCGGGCGATACTCGACTGCGACTTGTGGGCTGAATTGACCGCCGACATCGGATAAATCGTCATAGTAGTCGTAACGGCCCGCTAGGGTGACGGTGAGGTTTTCAATCACGGGCACGGCGACTTCGGCATAACCAGCATATTGCTCACGTTCACCTTGAGCGCTGCTGCCGCCTTTACCAATCACGCCACCATTGCTGGTGAAGCTATCGGACTTGTCGTAGAACCATTCTTTACCGTATTCGACGCCCACGGCATAAGCCACTGTACCTGCTGGTAATTCAAAGGCTTCGCCACTGATCCCCGCGTTAAAGCTCGACAGGGTGGATTGCCCCTTCTTGCCACCTTGGAAATCCAGCATTGCGGCATCGTCCGGTGAAATCACATCCAGTAGCGAATTGCCGTTTGTGCCCGCGGTGAGGTAATTCCACATGCTTTGGTAGGTGGGTGAACCTGCGGTGGTGGAATCTACCGTTTGGCGCGCAATCGACCACGAGGTGTCGTACTCGATAGTATCCGTGAGGTAACCTTTGCTGCCTAATAAGAAGGAGAAGTTATTGGTCTCAAAATCAGAGGTGCGTGGACCTAACTCAGACATACGGCGAGTGTAGTAATAGTCCCCATCGGCCGCGCCGGCAAAATCTCCGCCGAAGGCGGTATTTTTATCGAACACTTGGGATAAGCCATTGAGCTCATCGACGATAGTGACGTTATCGCCCGACACGTTAAACATAAAATCGTCGCCCACAGTGGCCGATTCAATTTCTGTGTAGGTCGAGGCATGGGTGTAATCGAGGCGCGAATACAGCTGATGATTGTCGTTTAAGTCTTTGGTGAGGTTAATCATGGTGGAGTAACGCTTTTGCTCAGGCGAAAAGTCGCGCTGTGCGGAGCGATCGAAACCACATTTGCCATTGGACATCATCACATAGCCGCGCGCATCACATTCGGCGGCGCTTAAGCTCTTGAGTAATTTGCCATTGCTATCCACAAGGTTGGCGCCATAGGAGCTGTAACCAGCATAATAGTTACCCGGTATAATATCTGTGCCCCATTCAGGGCGATCTGAGGCTTTTAATGCTTGGCGATCTTCATATTCGGCGAAGAAAGTCAGGTTTGCTTTATCGCTGCTGACGCCCGTCATAAAGGAGAACTGGTTGTTCTGCAGGCCGCCATCGAAGGTATCTGAGTGACGGTATTTGAAGGTGCTTTGTTCAACGTCTTTTTTCAAGATGATGTTGATTACACCGCCCATCGCATCGGATCCGTAAATGGCCGAGGCACCCGTGGTTAAAATTTCAATACGCTCAATCGCCCCTAACGGAATGTTGGCGGTATCGACAAAGCTGTCGGTGCCACCGGCGCCAAAGGGATATTTAGGTACACGTTTACCGTTGATCAGCGTCAGTACACGTCCGGCGCCCACACCACGCAGGTTGACGGCCGATGCTGCTGGGGTAAAGCCGTGCACCTCCTGCTGAGTCATCGAACCACCGGAGTTTTGCGACAGGTTGCCTAACACGTCTTGCACTGAGTTAAAGCCGCCTTTTTCGATATCTGCGGCACTCACCACCACGATAGGCGAGGCATTTTCAAGATCGGTACGTTTAATACGTGAACCCGTGACCTCAATACGCTCCACTTTATCATCAATAACGGCCGCTTCATCGGCGGCAAATACTTGCGGTGTCACCGAGGCGGAGACCAAAGCGAGTAAACTAAAACGAACCGCACGCGCCACGGTTGTTTGCGTAGTCATATTTTCATTCCCTTAACAATGCCATGACGATCAGGAAGGGTTTCATCACGGCTTATATTTATTTGCAACTGCCCTCCATAGTCGGAAAATTATCATTAACAACTTTAATATCAACAGCTTAATTGTTGCTCGCATGCTGCCTAGGTGTTGCGTTTGTAAAGGCGAAGGGCCTAATTAAGCGGTAGGGGAAATAAAGAATGGCGGCATGCTATGCGCTATGGCGCAGTTGTATCTCAATGTAACGAAACATTGTCTTTACAATGTCAATTTGTATCCTAGGTCTTTAGTTTGATTGAGTTTTAGATTCTGTGAGCTGAATCAAGTTGGGATAAAAGTGGCGGATTGGAAGTATCTTATTAACTGTTGAAAAATAGCGCATTATTGCCGCAGCTTTAGGGATTTAACAAACCTTAACAGGTAAGCAAATAGCGTGTTTGCATACTATGGCTTATTTTACTGTCGGAATGTGTGCCCACTGTGTGGTGTAGCGGGGGGAGAGTTGGTTACGCTTCATGCTCCAATCTGCATTAAGTCCTTGACCAGCAAATTGGATCTTGGCTTTACCGCTGTGATTAACGCTATCCAGTAGGTTCATTAAGGCTCTACTTTTTGGCTGTGGTTTGACTTCATCAAATAATCCTAGTTGAAACACACCTGGCGCATAAAAATCCCCCAGCATGACGCCCGCCTTGGCATAGGCATATCCTTCACGCCAAAGCCTAGACAAGAGCCGCTGCGCTAATGCGATAAAATCGCGGGTATCGTCACTGGGATAAGTTAAATTGCCTGTGAGCACCTGACTGTACTGGGGTTGATGTTCAGTGAAATAACTGGTCCGAATAAATACGGATAGGGTACGTGCAAATTGACCCTCAACACGCAGTTTTTCGCAGGCTCGACAGGTGTAATCATTGATGGCCTGCTGCATTGCCGTGAACTGGGTAATGCGTTCACCAAAAGAGCGAGAACTGACGATTTGCTGTTTTGTTGCGACGACCTGTTGAATATCATCACAGGCAATACCGTTTAGCTCATGCACCGTTCGTTCGACTGTGACCGAGAAGCTGTCTCGGATGAGCTTAGGTGGGGCATCGGCAAGCTGTAGGGCGGTATGTATACCCATAAGCTTTAAACGTTGCGCAATTTTTCGGCCAATCCCCCATACCTCATCAATTGGCGTCAAGGCCATTAATCGCCGTTGGCGTTCCGTCGTGCGTAAATCGACAACACCTTGAGTCATGGGATATTTTTTAGCGGCATAATTGGCGAGTTTGGCTAAGGTTTTACTAGGACCTATGCCAACACAGACACTGATCCCAATCCATTGTTGGATCCGTTGGCGAATATCCGCGGCTAACTGAGTGATATCTTGGCATCTATCGAGCCGAGACAAATCTAAAAAAGCCTCATCAATTGAGTAGACTTCTACCCTTGGCACCATGTGCTCGAGAGTGGTCATCACTCGATTTGAAATATCGGCATAAAGTGCATAGTTGGAGGAAAATACCGCTATATTATGGGCGCGGATCATGTCCATCACCTGATACACGGGGACGGCCATTTTGACGCCTAATTGTTTCGCCTCTGCTGAGCGTGCAACTACGCAACCATCGTTATTGGAAAGCACAACAATGGGTTTGCCTTGAAGATCGGGGCGAAACAAGCGTTCGCAGGAAGCGTAGAAGTTATTGCAATCGACGAGGGCAAATAGCGTTGCAGTCATTTGAATTTCTTCACCACACAGGTGACAACACCAAATAGGTTTAGCTCGGAATCATGGTGGATGTTAATGGCTTTAAATGCCGGATTACGGGGTATTAATTGCACTATTGGACGTAACTGCAATTGTTTAACGGTAAACTCACCATCGACGGATGCGACCACAATATCACCGTGCGTAGCCTGTAATGCTCTGTCCACCACTAATATGTCGCCACTCGAAATGCCCGCATCGACCATTGAGTCTCCCTGTACCTTCACAAAAAATGTTGCTGTGGGGTGTTTAATACAAAGTTCATTGAGATCGAGTGAATGCTCAATGTAATCATGGGCAGGAGAAGGAAATCCAGCCGCAACGGAGGAGCTAAAAAGTGGATACTGTGTTTGTGTGAGCATATGCATAATGAAAATCAAAATACTGTATATAAAAACAGTATAGCGTATTTTGATGACTTGTCGAAAGTGTGTTGAGTAAGACGACAGGCAAACGTTGAGGTCGCACAATCAGATGCAAAGGAATAGTAAGCACGACGTGGGGATGACTTTAGGTCACAACCTTCTAATTCACTAATGTTAACGCATGGGGTTGTCCGCTAAGTTGGTTGCGGCACTCCTTTGCCGCAATTTAGAGTCTCGTTTGGCTCATAAAACTAGGGTTATTTTCCTATACCTCAAAGGCTTAGCTTATCCAGCCTAATAACTGCCACCAGAGGTAGTCCAGCGGCATCAGCACTAGTAAGGTGATCAGCGCTAAGGGTAAGGTGACTTTCAGCAGATGGGCGAGGGACTCTTGAGACAATTGCATCGCCAAAATCAGCGGCGGCGCTTGATAGGGGAAAATCACCGTCGAAAAGCCGATCACTTGGGTCATCAATACTGCAGGGAGAGAAAACCCTGTCGCATTCGCTAAGTCGGCAGCCATTGGGGTTAATACCGTGGGCACGCCAGGCACGGTTGCCACTAACCCGGTTAAAGTCGATATCAGTGATAAGGACATAAAGTTGAGGAAGGAGGCGCCTTGTGACAAGGGAAGGTATTGACTGAATACTTGGCCGAGTTCGCTGCCAAGCCCAGATTGATTGACTAAGACGCCTAGTCCGAGTGCGGCGGCAACAAAGATAACCGTTGAAAAATCAACTGACTGATTAAAACGCTTTGGTTCAATAATGCCCCATTTCGGTAGCAAAAGGATAATGGCGGTCGTTAGCCCCACCCATGCAGGATTGATCCCATGCCATGAGTCAGTTATCCAAAATAACAGGGTGATGATGAGTAACACCCCGAGTTTAACTTGCTTGACCACATCATACGCTTCGATATCCGTCGCTGCTGCCATCTGGGTTTTATCTATCTTGGCCGGAAACAAATACACCACGAGTGCCACTATGATGGCCGATTTGAGTAGACCCAAAATCGGAAAGTGCAGAAACAGATATTCTGCATAGCCAAAATGCACGTTAAACAGATTTTCGCTCGCACCAGCCAAAATCATATTGGGAATATTGGCGGGCAGTACCGCAAGGCTTGGCATATTACAGGCGAGTGCTAGGGCGATGGCTATGCCTATTCTACCATTACTGCCGCGGCTAAACCCGAGTTGCTCGGCCAAGGCCATGCCGATGGGCAGCATCACAACCGCGCGCCCAACGGAGGATGGCATCACAAATCCCAGTAACATCGCGCTGATGACCAGTCCTGCAATCATGCGTGGATAACTCATGGTTAACGCGGGGGCGATAAGGGCGGCGAGGCGGCGACTCAATCCCGATTCTGAAATGGCGCTACCAATCACAAAGCCGGAGATAATTAACCACACCGCCGCCGAACCGAATCCCGAGAACAACGCACTGGGATCGATCAGCTTGAAAATGGTGGCCAAGGCAAAAAAGATCAGCCCCGCCATAAAGGGCGGAATAAAACCCGTGCTCCAAAATAGCAGGGTAATGAGTACGACCGATGCGCTGTAGGAAAAAAGGGCCGGGTGCTGCTTGAGTGGAAACATGGCCAACAAAACGGCGACGAACATGGCGCTAAAGATCAGCCATTTTTTAATACTTAACTTACCCATAGGGATCACCTTAATATTGCGGGCATTGATATTGCGACCTAAGATAGCCCAGTTGATATGGCGTTTTAAGGTGGTAATGTGTCAGATGTTATTTCTAAAGCGACAATGTTGGCGCCCAGCCAATTTGCGTTCACGTTAGACCCAAATCGTCCCGTATTGAGTAATGCGCGCAATCTCGAGGCCGAAATGGGCGTCGAACCCCATTCTCACCCTCGGGGGCAGTTACTTTGGGCGGCAAAAGGGATTTTACGGGTACAGAGCGACAATGCGGTTTGGGTGGTGCCATCGACCCATGCCGTGTGGCTCCCCAGTGATTGCCAGCATCAAATTAACTGTGAAACCCATGCCCATCTTCGCAACTTGTATATCGATCCCAGTTATCGCGCTAGAGTGCAGGATACGCAGGTGGTGATGGTTACTATGACGCCGCTAATGCGCGAAATGGTGCTGAAGCTATGTGAAAGCACCTCGATGGAACCCGCAAAGTATTTCCGCTTGGGTTTAAGTGCCATTGACGAGCTAGATGCACTCGACAGTGTGAACACCTATTTGAATGCGGGCTCGGATCCGCGTCTTGGCCGAGTGATCCAACTGTTGATCAAAAAACCGCAGGCGGAATATACCTTGGCCGAATTAGCCCAAGGCGCTGGGGCGAGTATCAGAACCATAGAACGACTCTTTAAAGCCGAAACTGGACAGACCTATAGACAATGGCGCCAGAGGTACCGATTACTCAACTCCCTTGAGCGGTTAACCCAAGGGGAGAGCACAACAAGCGTAGCCCATAGTCAGGGGTATTTGAGTGTCAGTAGCTTTAGTGCAGCATTTAAAGCCCTATTTGGTTGCACGCCTCAGGAATACGCCCAAAAAAGCGTGCAACCACAACCCTAAGCCACAGGCCTACAGCAGTCTAGTGATGAGTTGGGCTCTTTGTGGCTCAAGCTCATTCAAACCTTGTTGATAGCGGTCTAATGGTGGAATGCTAGAGCAGAGGACAAATTTACCTAGCGGGTTATACATAAACTGGCCGACGACAGCGATAGACAAATGGGCGGGGCAATCTTGCAGAGGTGTTGTACCATCTAAAATTGCCGCGTAGCGATTCGCTGTGTCTTGAGGTTGCATTAACGGCGTCAGTAACCATTTCGTCACTGTTGTGGTGATATCTTCATCATCAATTGTCTGTAATGCTTTGGTCATGCCTGTAAAGTAATACCATTCACCCGCTTTCGTGCTATCAAACGACATCACCACTGACGGAATAGGCATTTGCCAGCTAACGGGAATAGCGCTGTTGAGTTGAGCGTGTGGTAATTGCTTCAAGACTAATTCGCCAAATTTCATATTTGTTGTGATGCCGTTTTGACTAACGGTTTTTATTAGCAGCACATGGGTGTTGGCGGCTACGCGTTGCCAAAACAACATATCTTGATTGATCACATCGGGAATCTGCTGCGCAGACATGGTTTGAGCGTGAGCCAGTAAATCGATGAAGTAGAGTTTTTGTGCCGTGAGCAGATGTGAAAGTGACGGAGAAGACAAAAAGACATTAAACTGGCTGCCTTCTTGCCAAGTATCTAACTGAATTAATGTTTTATATCGCGCGATTAATTCGGCGTTTGTTGCGATGAGTTCGTCAAAAGGTGTTTGTTCTGTCAGTACAGGGAGACAACTGGACAAAAAGTCATCACGATTAATGCACTCGTTGAATGGTGTTTGCGGTTTATCTATACGCGTTGTGTTTAGCGCTGGGGAACGCTCCAAAATGCCAAGCTGTTGTATGGTTTTGAGTCGAGAAATGCCGGCATCCATCGGTGAGGCGCCACTATTCACATCAAAGCCCAGCGCATAGAGATAGGCATTCTGAGCTTGGTTATTCGCTAATGCCTTATCACTTTTTTGAATTTCATCTAGGTAGGCTTTGGCCTGCTCTGAAGCTGGGCTATCTTTCATGTTGATGGCGACAAGGATCAGATAAAGACTCACTGGCACCAAGAATAGCGTGAGCAAAATCCATTTGATTGCGGTTTTTAAATGTTTCATCAAAACTCCATTTCTCGACAAATTAACAAAATCGCAAATAGATTAACATTTGAGCCAGCTTCTGTAAGTCAATTTTTTATTTAAACAACTGCAATAAAAACAAGTATTCACGTAAAAATCAGAGAATACCTCAACTGTGCACAGATGGATGATGTGGGCGAATTGAAGGAATTAATTCGGTGCTGAATGAAATGCCGCTTGTGATCATAAAGCCCGCAAAACTGAGGTTTTGCGGGCTTTATTCATTGGTATCAGCCTTAAAAACTATTTCAACGCTTCTGGGACGATAGGGTAGTTATCCCAGACTCGACCATCGCTCATTGAACGTACCAGCTTAATGTATTCAGCGTGGGTCCAGGCGAGCGGGGTGGCGGAGTTAGTGCCTTGGCCGAGTTGATATTGGTAACGTGTGGCGTTACCCACACCGTCCCATGCTTGCTCGGGGAGCATTAGCCCCGCGTTGGCAAAGGTTTCCATCCCTTGCACATAGGTATTGATAAGCTGCTGTTTGGTTTGCTGCGCGTGAGCACCCGTTAGCTCTCCCTTAGCGCTGGCGAGGGCCAATTCAAAATGGCCTCGCTCGCCGGTGAAGAAGGGCCAGACGCGGCCGCGTTGGTTGTCGCTATTACTGCCCGATTCGGCGTAGTTTGCGCCAGTGAGGGTATCTTCACCGTAGCCATCGTTACCGTAACGTCTAAAGCCGGGAACGCTGCTGCCATCTTTTGCAGTAAAGTTGTATTTGAGGCGTAAATTGTCCTCAAGCTCAGTGTTATCCACCAGCGCTAGGCTTTGATTAATCAGCTTATCGGTGGCGCCACGTACTCCGTATCGCACCAACTCTAAAAAGCCGCCATCGAGGATCTGACGTTGATCTAATCCCGCACGACCATTATTAGCGGCGAGTTGCTCGGCGGTGTTTGGCTCACCGTTGGGGCTTAATCGCAGATAATAAGGCGCCTTAATGCCTTGGCTATCGGTAAGCAAACCTTGGGTCGTCACTAAGTGTTTTTCAAGTTGTTGATTAAGCGTTTTGGCGGTTGCGAGATAACGCTGACTGGCATCGCTATCGTTTACTGCCTTGGCAATATCACTCGCAGCCACTAAACCTGCGATCACTGCGGCCGTGGTGGAGGGCGAATAACCGGCTTGTTCTTCCCAACGTTCTTGTTGGGTTTTCGGTGGCGTAATTTGCGTGTGATTCCAGTCAAGATTCACCTCGCCGCCGCTGACTAAAAAGTCCGCCGCGGCTTTTAGCATCTCTTGATACCAATGGTTCAGTTCCGCTTGGCTGAGTACGCCTGCCTGCCAGAGTTTCCAGCCGAGCATGATCGGCATCGCCGTTTGGTCGAGCTGTACGCCCACCCATTCGATTTGGCCATCCACATGGGTCTTTTGTAAGAACCAACCGGGCGTGCCGCTATAGCCTGGAGTTTTGTCACTCACTTGCACCTTTTTAAGGTACTCAAAGGCGACTTTAGGCGTTTGGGTATCGCCCATGGCGAGAAATGCCATGGCGCACTGGTAAAAGTCACGGGGCCAAACGGCCTTGTAGCCTGTACTCGGTGTGACAGCAGGGACGGTATCGCCCCAAGGGTTAGAAAGCGACGCGATAAGGGCGCCCGCGTAGGTTTTATCTTCCTGCGCCTTGAGTACCATGGCACTGGTATACAACAGCTTGCCATTATCTGTGGTGCTTTGCGCCATATCAGGCATCGCGGGTAGCGATTGTAAATAACTGTGCCAACCGGCGTTGTATTGGCTCAGCACTTTGTCATACCCCGCCGTTAAACTGGCGTTGGCATTGGCTAAACTGCTGGCTTCATCCTGGCCAAAACCAATCGCCAAATTCACATTAAGAGGTTGATTAGCTTGGAGTGCAGGATAACTGGCGGTAAAAGCAATGTTGCCTTGAGTAGGCTTTTCGGCGTTGCTGGTGGCCTGATACAGCGTATCAAGCTTGCCGTTATCGGCTAAATCGGCCAAACCGTCGGATACACCGACAAAGCCCGTAGTCGCCTGCGCAAAATCGATATCCGATTTAACCGTCATTACGCTGCTGTGGGGATCGGCGGTGCGAGCGATAAGGGCTTGATGATCGATTCTGCCAATATCATTCGCGCCCGCATTATCGATATGGGGGTTAACGTATAAATGCGGTGTGATGCCTGCTTCAAAGGCGGTAAACGTCACGCGCATCATCAGCGTATCGCGGTCGGGATCGGTAAAGATATGTTTTTCTATCTGATACTTACCTTCAACATCGCGATTGATAATCTTATAGGCCAAGGATTGTGGGCGACCATTAGCGTCGGTATCTAAGTATTCAATGCTGCTGATCGTGTTGTCTTTTTCGGTATCGACAAAGCCATTGCCTGTGATCACAAATTGCAACTCTTTGAGCTGAGCGTTGTGAATAAGGCCGTACATGGTCTCGGTTAAAATCCCCTGTGCGACGGAGAACCACACTCGGCTAATGGGATTTTGCGCACTATCTTGGTATTGCCCCTGAGTATAAGGCTCATAGGAAGTACCGATACCGGTTTTGCCAGAGAACGCCCAGGTTGGGGCTTTGCCGGGGGCGCCGGGAGCAATCTGTGCGTCGGTGGCTTTGGTGACGGTTTGTGTTGATGTATCTGCATTGGGGGCCGAGGGTGAGCAGCCCGTTAAACTGGCAACGCCGATAAGGCTTGCGGCAATTGCGAGCGCAATCGGCTTACGGCTTAAGTTACAGCGGTCTGAAAAGCTGCGAGCCTGCTGCGAAGGTACTGTTGTCGATGCCATATTCTTCAAAATCTCCCCAATCAATAGATGGTGCTAATTGCGATTTATTCTTGTTGTAAGCTATGTGGCCATACGTCTTGGCGTTTAGTTGCCCAAACGCCAAGGGTGCCGAGTTGTAGGATCTGCGATTTACGCTTGAGTGTGCTGAGTATTCGGTTGCTCAACAAAGAGCACGGCAACCCCGGCGCAGAGCATCAGGACTCCGCCAGTGATAAGGGCATAGATGGGCTGACCATCAAATAATCCATTAAGAATTAAGCCTAAAACACTGGCTGCGAGCAGCTGTGGGATCACGATAAAGAAGTTAAAAATCCCCATATACACGCCCATCTTTTTCGGCGGTAAGGCGCCAGATAACATGGCGTAGGGCACGGAGAGAATCGAGGCCCAGGCGATACCCACGCCAATCATGGGTAGCCATAACAGACTGGGATCTTTGATAAAATAGAAACTGATCAACCCAAAACCGCCGCAGAACATATTAAAGGTGTGGGTCAGTTTGATGCCGATACGTTTAGCAAGCAGTGGGATAAACAGAGCCGCAATGGCCGAAAATCCATTGTAGGAGGCGAACAGTACGCCCACCCAATCGGCGCCATCGTTATAGGCCTTAGATAACACATCGCTGCTGCCAAAATGGTAGGACGTCACCGCTGAGGTGGTGTAAATCCACATCGCAAAGAGCGCGAACCAAGAGAAAAACTGCACTATAGCCAACTGATGCATGGCCTTAGGCATATGGAATAAATCATCGACCACATTAAAGACAATGCCCAGTTGCGCGCGCTGTGAGGGCGTAGATTTGCCTAAACGTAGGGCGCAGTAAAGTTGCAATGGGCCAAAGGCAAAAATCCCTAAGGTTAAAATATACAGCTGCTTATCTAAATCCTGTGTCCACACCGCAAGCGTCAGCAGTGCGCCTACGGCCATCCAAACGATTGCGGCAAATTGATAATTCTTGTGGGTGCGAGTGCGATGTTGTTGCTCATCTATGCCTGCGTCAGCATTGCCATGGAAGGCGGCGAGTTCGTCGGGGGAATATTCTTTGGTGGACACAACAGTCCAAGCCACGCTAAGAAACAGCACGGCGCCACCAAAATAGAAGGCATAACGCACCGAATCGGCAATTTCGCCCGCGGGCGCGGTATTGGCGACAGCAAAGAAGTTACTGAGAATATAGGGCAGGGCCGAGGCCACAACCGCGCCGATGCCAATAAAAAAGCTTTGCATGGCATAGCCTTGGGTGCGCTGCTTGGGAGGTAAATTATCCCCCACAAAGGCACGGAAGGGTTCCATGGCGATATTGATTGAGGCATCCATAATCCACAGCATGCCCGCGGCAATCCACAATGTTGGGGAATGCGGCATCACAAAAATCGCGAGAGTCGTACAAATGGCGCCGATTAAAAAATACGGCCGGCGGCGACCTAAACGCCCCCAAGTGTTATCGCTCAGATAACCAATAATAGGTTGAACCAGCAGACCCGTTAACGGTGCGGCAATCCACAGGATAGGAATATCATCGATAGAGGCGCCAAGGGTTTGGAAAATGCGGCTGACGTTGGCATTTTGCAGCGCAAAGCCGAATTGGATCCCTAAAAAGCCAAAGCACATATTGAAGATTTGCCAGAAATTCAGCTCGGGTTGCACCCTATGCACGGCGCGCTGCGCCACCTTGGGCGAGAAATTCTCTAATGGGGTAACCGTTTGTTGATCCGCGGACATGCAACTTCCCTTCAGTAGCGGGCAGCGGGGCTGCCTTGAGTCATTTATCGTTATAATGTGTGGCCTATTCAATGGCCTTTGCTCAGTTTTACGCGTGTTGTGCTAGCTTCCCAAACCTGCATCACCGCTTGGCCGTGTGGGTGAAAAAATGGCGAATATACCTCTCCCTCAGAAGCATATTCGCCAATAAATTCATTTTCATACTCAATGATGCAAATGCTCAATAGCAGAAAAGAACCTAAGCCTGACAGCTATCCTCAAAGGCAACCACCAGAAACGACCTCACAGTGTTCAACCCCACAAGCAGAGGGTGAAACTAGCGAATTTATAGTAGCCGCAGCGCCAATTGACGCACAACCGCTTACATACGTATTCATCATTCCTTGATAACTCTGGTGAAACAGCCCTGTAACCAATAGTGTGTGGATTTTACGTGAGGCGTGGATGGGTTTAAACCCTCGATTTATCCAGTTCTCACATCGCTGGGGGGAGTTCAGAACCTTGCTCCATGGGTCACTCGCGTTGTGATGGGGGGCTATGCATTCAATCCACTAAAAACGGTAGGTAAGTACATGGATCATCTTTCAGCTTAATCAACACGCCCTAGGCTATTGATAGCGAAAGCATAATGCATCACTATGTCGCCAGACTTTACTGACTATTGGCGACTTGCCGCCATTGAAGTGTGTGGCAAGAGCAATTGAGTATTCATTCTGGCTTGGTATTACGCCTTTGAGGAACGCTATGTTTGTTATCACCTTAACCTACAAAAAACCGCTGGCCGATGTGGAACTGCATTTGGCGGCCCATATTGCCTATCTCGATGAATATTATGCCAAGGGCACCTTTATCGCCTCTGGCCGTAAGGTTCCCCGCACGGGTGGAGTGATCCTTGCCAAAGCGGATAATCGCGCCGAGCTTGAAGCCATTGTCAAACTCGACCCCTTCTATATCGAAGAGGTGGCCGAATTTGAGGTGGTGGAGTTTGTCCCCACTCGAGCCGCTACTGGTTTAGAGCAGTTGATTGAAGTGATTTAATGGCCTTTAAGTTTGTCATAGAGGCTGATATCGGCAGGCTAGATTTCATCGCTAGATTTCGTCGCTTTAGCGAAAGGTGCCAAATGCTGAGATTGGGTAATTTCATCCCGCTTAACTAGCACAGTGGAACGCGATAAGAAGGATTTGATGGATCAAATTTGCAATGAGTTACAACAGGCAAAGGTTTTTAAAACCTTTTCTGACACTGGTGAAGGTGCACATTTTTACCATGCTAATGGGTTTCCATTGGGTGTTTATGCGCCCTTATTAGCCAAGTTGCAGCCAGCATTCAGCCTGAGTGCACTCGAGTTAAGACCGACATGGCCCGATGTTGGTTTGCCGCCTAAGCGCCGAGATTGGCAGCTATATGCCGATGATTTGATCTCGCATATTGAACGACATTGCAGTGCGCCAATTGTGGGCATAGGCCATTCGATGGGAGCAACCAGTACTATTCTTGCCGCCAGCAAAAGACCCGATTTGTTTAAGGCATTGGTCCTTATTGAACCCGCAATGGTATCGCGCTCTATCGCTTGGTTTGCCAAGTTAATGCCTAAATCACTAATGAATTTTACTGCGCCCGCAAAAAATACCTTAAAGAAGCGCGATATGTGGGAAAGCCGTGAGCATTTTCTTGAATATTGCAAAATGAGTAAGCTATACAAACGCTTTGATGATGAGGCGTTTACCGCCTTAGCCCAATTCGGGGTTTATCAAAACACTGATGGACAGTTCACGTTGAAGTTTCCTAAACAGTGGGAAGCGCATAATTACACTCAACCGCCGAATGTATTATCGATATTGCAGCAGCTAAAGCTTCCCTGCGTCGCCATCAGAGGGAAACCGTCAGTTTTCTTTTCTGAAGCGACTTGGCAGCGCTGGCAACAGCTCGCGCCAGACACAGTGTTTTTAGAAGATAAGCGCTATGGACATCTGCTGCCATTAGAAGATCCCTCAGCCTGCGTTAGCCTTATCCAAAGTGGACTCGCTGAATTGCACCGAAACGGAAGGTATAAATTAGTCTGAGCATGCATTTAGCGGTAACGACCAAAGCTAAAAAACGAACTAACAATCGCGGCGAGCCAAGAGGCTAAAGGCCATTTTTTCGCACAGGCAGGGTGAATTTATCCGATATTCTGCGGCCTAGTTTGATATTATGCCGTTTTGCCCTCGAAACCTTACGCAGGTTTCCGCTGTATGAGTCCCGCTTTTTATGTCTATTCAAACGCTGTTATCGACGGCTCTGGCCAAGCGCCATGATTTTTTACAACAAGCAGAACAAGACCATACCGATTGTTTTCGGGTGTTCCATGGCACAGTCGAAGGTGTCAGTGGCTTGAATGTCGATCGCTACGGCGATAATTGGTTAGTGCAGAGTTTTCACCAAACCTTAACTGCGGCGGAATTAGCTGAAATAGTGGAAGTGCTCACCCAAGAAGTGGCTCTGCCTGTGGTGTATAACGATCGCTCTGCTGGTCATTCCCGCGTGCTCAATGCATTAAGCCCTGAACTGGATGATATTGCCTGTGCGGAGTTGGTGATGCAGGAAAATGGGATCAAATTCACCACTAAGCTGCGCCACGAAGGACAGGATCCGCTGCTATTTCTTGATATGCGTATTGGTCGTGAATATGTGCGGGCACACAGCCAAGATAAAACCGTGCTGAATTTGTTTTCTTATACCTGTGGTATCGGAACCGCAGCTGCCATGGGCGGCGCAGAACGGGTTGTGAATGTTGACTTTTCCTCCTTTGCACTCGCCGCAGGGCGAACCAATGCCGAGTTAAACCAAGTGTCAGAGGTATGTGAATTTGTGCAGAGCGATGCGTTTCCGGCCCTGCGCCAATTAGCTGGTTTAAATGTGGGCGGACGTCGTAATCAAAAATTGCCGAGTTACCCCAAATTGCCGCAAACCCAGTTTGATCTGGTGTTCCTCGATCCTCCTCGTTATGCCAAGAGTGCCTTCGGAATTGTCGATTTAGTTAATGATTACCAAGGGTTATTTAAGCCTGCGTTATTATCAACCAAGGCGGGTGGCACAATAGTGTGTTGCAATAATGTCGCCAAAGTAGACCGACAAGATTGGTTTGATAGCCTAGTACGCTGCGTTGAAAAACAAGGCCGAGGTGTGACTGAGCACACTTGGCTCGATCCCCATGAGGATTTCCCGTCATTCGATGATAATCATCCACTTAAAATTGTCGCGTTGACCTTAAACTAACGACATAGCGATACGAACGACACAGTGATATCAACAAGCAGGGCACCCGATTCGGTGCCCTGTTTATTTGTCGATTTATCTGCCGCTAGATGGGTTGTAAATGGAAGGCGATCGCGATGCGGTTCCAACCATTAATGGCGATGATGAGGCTGGTGAGATCGACAATTTCTTTCTCAGAATAATGCTCGGTGAGTGCGGCATATTCACTGTCGTGCACCGGCGATTGGGCGACGCGGGTTAAGGTTTCGGTCCAGCGCAGCGCTGCTTGCTCCCGTGCATCAAAGAGATCATCCACTTCGTGCCAAGCGGCCAGTAAATCTAAACGCCGCTGGGTTTCACCGTCGTGGCGCGCCTCCTCGGCGTGCATTCGCTGACAAAACGCGCAGCCATTGAGCTGCGATGCCCTAAGCTTGACTAAATGTACCAATAATGGTGAAAACGCCGAGTCAGCGGTCGCTTTATCTAGGCTAATAAGTGCTTTGGCGAGTTCGGGTTGGAGTTGGTAAATCTGTTGGCGTGGAATTCGTTCTGACATAAAGCCTCCTGTAAGTTGAGGCTTCAATCTAAGGGCTTAATCGGGCGTTTTATTGGAGATTTGCGACATCTTGCGTTTTTTATATTGCCCCGGTGTTTGCTGCATTACCCGCAAAAAATGCTGGTGTAGATGGGCTTGATCGTAAAATCCACAATCGAAGGCCACCTGCGCGAGACTAAGGGATGGCGATTGGGTCAATAAGTTGCGGGCGATTTTGACTCGATTCAGCTGCAATAATTGCGCGGGCGATAAACCCGTTTCCTGCTTAAATTTACGTTCAAATTGGCGCCGACTCATGGGGAGTTGCCCGTAAAACGTGTCTAAATTGGCTTGGGTGTGGATGAGTCGAGGTAAGGTTGCGGGGACTAGACTCATTCGCGTCGATAAGCTTAAGCCTAATTGCTTAGCTCGTTGCAATAGCCAGTGTTCCACGAGGGCGATACGCTCGCTAGGCTGTGGTGTGTCGACGAGTTGGTATAAGAGCGCCGTTAAACCAACGATAGGCCACTGGGTCACATCGATAACGTTTGTTGTCGTATCGACGCGAATAGCGGCAAGCTCAACACCCAGTAAATGGAAGGCGCCACTGGGCTGAAAACGCACCGTAATTTGCTCGGTACCCGGTGCGAAGCTGTGATAATGCCGCTGCTGTCCCGAGTAAAAATACACTAAAGGCGTATCGCCAGTGCTGGGTGATGGTAAATAGAAATGCAGGCTTGTGCCGCCGTCAGGATAGAAGCATTGTTCGATTGGCTGTGGTAAATCCGCTGCGACATGCAAATGAAAATAACGCTGCACCCAAGGACGTAGTGGGGCAATGGCTTGAAAATGATTAAAGCCTAAGTGGGCAAATTGGGTCTCGAAACGCTTAAAACTGCGCATTTCGAGTTCATTAGCCGTGTATCGCAAGGTCGTCACCATTAAGCATTGGGGGAGTTTAGCTTAAGCTAACTTAAGGCAATTTGCATCCGTGTTGAGTGTGACTCAGTAGTGGAGGGCAGTGGTACAGCTCACATGCAATCCACCAATGGTTGTTAGGCGCTGTAACTCAAATTTAAGCAACTCAAGCAAGTAACTTAAACATGTAACGAAGGGGCTCAATAAAAAAAATAGTCACCAAGACGGGATTCTCGGTGACTATTGTAATGACTAATGTCGCTAGGATTGTGGTTGCAATAGTCACTGTCGCAATAGTGACTATTGCTCGGTTTTTTTAAGCGTTCATGTTAGTGCTTGTCGTTACAGCGCTTTAAAGCGGATCGCTGTGCCGCCACTGCTGGCTAATTGTAATGTCAGGCTATCCTTGGCGCTAACCTCTTTAGTTTCAATTACATAATCATAGGGATTGGTTTTCCAGTCGGCTTTAGTGCCATCACGGTAAATCTGTGCTTGATAGCGTTTGTTTGGGTCGAGGAAATCCAGTTTGACTTTAACCTGACGGGCATTTTCATCGGTCAGCGCGCCTAAGTACCAATCCTGTTGATCCTTGGCCTGACGGGCAAACACCACATAATCACCCACTTCGCCAGCCAATGCGATACTTTGATACCAGTCTGTAGGAACATCGCGGATAAACTGAAAAGCATCTAGATGTTTTTGGTAATTGCGCGGCAAGTCGGCGGCCATTTGGATTGGGCTATAGAGCACCACATACAGGGCGAGCTGCTTCATCAAGGTGGTTTGCACGCGGTTTTCGGCATCTAATCCTTTAGGCGCCAAATCAAAAATCCCCGGTGTAAAGTCCATTGGCCCTGCCAGCATGCGGGTAAAGGGCAGCATGGCAGTGTGTTCTGGGCTATTTGGTGGGCTGCCCCAGGCATTGTATTCCTGTCCGCGTGCGCCTTCGCGGGCAAGCCAGTTTGGATAAGTACGACGAAGCCCGGTATCTTTAATCGGCTCATGGCTGTTGATGCTGATATGGTGCTTTGCGGCTTCGGTTACACTGTGCAGATATTCACCAACCATAAACTGTCCATCGTGCCATTCGTGACGGGTGATGCCGTTTTCATCGATGCGTTTGATTTGTCCGCCGTCTGCCACGTAACCAGTTTTGACTTGGGTCACGCCATGTTTTTCATACAGGGCGAAGGCATCATCCATTTGATTACGATAATGGGTCACTGAGCCTGCGGTCTCATGGTGACCAATCAGGCGCACGCCTTTTTTGGCGCCGTAGGCGGTAATGGCGGGTAAATCGAAATCATCGTAGGCCTTGGTAAAACTGAATTGATCGCCATTATGGAACCAATCGCCATCCCAACCTTGGTTCCAACCTTCGACCAAGACGCCATCAAACTGATACTTGGCGGCGAAATCCATATAGCGCTCTGTTTCGCTGGTGGTTGCGCCGTGTGTTGGGCCCGAGCCCCAAGTGTTTTCATTGAGGTGCATCCCCCACCAAATACCGACATATTTGCCCGGTTTAACCCAAGAGACATCCCCCAGTTTATTGGGTTCATTCAGGTTGAGTATAAGGTGAGAATTAAGCAGCCCCGTGGCCTTGTCGGCGATTTGAATCGTGCGCCATGGGGTATAAAAGCCCGCTTGGGTTTTAACCCGAATACCATCTGACCAAGGAGTGAGATCGGCCTTGAGCTTACCATCACGCTGTTGATCTAGGGTCATCGAGGCAAAATCAACTAACGCCGCCTCGTGAATGCTCAAATGGGTGCCATCGATCAGTTTAAAGGTAAAAGGGGTGTGGGCTCGGTCGACCTGATTGAGCGCGCTGGTGCGATACAGATATTCGTAGCGGTTCCATCCCCGAGAAGGGATCCACCAGGCGGTAGCCTTATCACTCTGGCCAATATTAAATTCGGTGAGTTCATCGGTAATGGCAAGCGGCGTATTGTTCGGCAACGCGTTTTGGGCCGCTAAGTGATAACGAAAGCCGATGCCATCGTCAAAGGCTTTAAACTCGAGGTTTAAGTCGATTTTACCGTCGGTTAATACCACGCTCAGTTGATTGTGTTGATCCTTTATCCACTCTTGTTCACCCCAAGGTTGCTGCCATTTTTCATCGGCGCTGGCGGTGTGGCTCGATTTGATGCGAAGACCTTGGCCTAATTCGCCCAATGAGGCAAAGACTAACCCTAAGCGGCTCGGTTCGATAATCGATTTGCCATGAAAATGGACTTGGTATTCGGGGCGGCCCGTATCATCGCTCAGACTCAAGACTATTTGCTTATCGGGGGAGCTTAGGTTGAGGGTCTGTGCTGTGGCACTGGTGCTGAGCAGGCTGCCAATGCTGAGTGCGAGCAAGCTAGGCGTGAATAGGCTGGCGGCCCAATGGCGGCGATTTCGCGTTGGCGAGTTGATGTGGCGTGCGTGGGTAAGAGGATTGCTGAACATTCCCTGATCCTTGTTTTTATAGTGAATATGGGTCAATGCATACTAGTGGCGATGGGTTTTTGCTCGCAATGCTTTGCATACGTATTCACCGGTGCGGCCTAGAGGCTGGCAGCCTGATAGTCAAACCTAAAGAGATGGGTTTTAACCGCTGACTCGGGTAGAATGCGCGGCTTTATGGCGCTCAAGCATGTATGGGCGCGATTTTTGAGGCGTCAGCGGTGAAAATCAGTCAGCGATTACAGCAGATCAATCAGATGGTAGAGCAAGGATACGATCATATTTGGGACTGCTGCTGCGATCATGGTTTACTCGGCATGCTGTTACTGCAAAGAAATGCCGCGCCTAAAGTGCATTTTGTCGATTGTGTCGCGCCCTTGATGCAGCAACTCAGCCTTGAGTTAGCAAGGTTTTTCCCCCAGCAGCCTATCTCAAACACTCAAAACGCAACTGAGCAAACCGCAACTGAGCAAACCACCCATGCCCAAAGTGAATGGCAAGTGCATTGCCTCGATGTGGCAGCCTTGCCACTGGCGCAATACGGCAAGCAAGCCAAGCACTTAGTAATTATTGCTGGTGTCGGTGGTGAGTTATTGGTTGAATTGGTTCGCAGTATTGTGGCGAATCAGCAAAGTCAAAGTGATGCTCACAGTGGAAATGATTCGAGTAATCATAACCTTAGTCAAGGCGCCCGCCAGCTCGAATTTATTTTGTGTCCCGTGCATCATAATTACCATGTACGCAGCACGTTGGCAGAATTGGGCTTATCCCTTAAAGATGAATATTTACTCGAAGAAAACCAACGTTTCTACGAGATACTGCATTTAACGCAGGCCAATGCCTGCTCAAAGACGAATGCCAGCTCAAAAACAGCTGAAGCTGTTGTGCCCTTAAGTGCGACGGGTTCAATCATGTGGCAAGGGTTAGATGCAGATAAAACCCGTCAGGCCAAGCGTTATCTTGACCAAACGATCGGCCATTATCAGCGTATTCCTGAGCATCGCATGCCCAACAAACCACAAATTGTGGCGGCCTATCAGCACATTTTGCAGCAACTGAATTGTTAACCCTATAGGTCAAATGCGCCCATTGAGTACTACATCTTGGCGTTAAAACGGTTTTGCTCTGTAAATCCACCGAGTTGGTTTATGCTAATAGGCCGTTAATCTTGAGTTTTATTATGCGTTTATTGAAGTCCACCCAAGCTGCCAATCTCAATCTTAAACAGGCGAAGATTTTTTATCGCCAAGCCGCCCGTGCCATAGTGCTGTCGGGGGAAGATATTTTGCTGCTCTATACCCAGAAATATCGCGATTATGGTTTGCCTGGCGGTGGGGTGGATAAGGGCGAGAGTATCGAAGTTGGACTTATCCGCGAATTGCAGGAAGAAACCGGCGCCATTGCCGCCAGAGTGTTAGCGCCCTTTGGCCGTTATGAGGAATATCGTTCTTGGTTTCGTGAGGGGGCAAACGTGATGCATATGGACTCTTATTGCTATCTTTGCGAAATCGATATGAGCCTTGGCGAACGCGGCTTGGGTGAGCCAAGGCTCGAAGCCCATGAGATAAAAAACGGGATGCGCCCAGAGTGGATCAATATCCATCAAGCGATTGCCCATAATGAAGCGATCCTACGGACGTTTGCCAATAAAGGGCAATCTATCGACAGGGAAACCTTTCTGCTCAAACGAATCGTTGAAGAATTGCTATAGAAAGCCATGCTCGATGGTCTTATTGGCACATTGGCTCAACACGCAGACATAAAAAAGCCATCCTAAGGATGGCTTGTGAGGAAAGTCTGTCTTAGCGGCTAGATCACGGTTAAATAAATACAAAAGAAATGGCTCATCGCGCCCGCCAATACAAATAAATGCCAAATCGCGTGATTGTACGGAATGCGTTTACCGACATAGAAGATCACCCCTAAGGTGTAAAACAACCCGCCCAATAGCAGAAGCTTAAATCCTAGCGGTGACATCGCCGCCGTCAAATCGCCCATCACAGTCACACACAGCCAACCCATCACTAAATAGAGCACTAGGCTCATTTTTTTAAAGCGATGAATAAACAAAGTTTTAAATAAAATCCCACCAATAGCCAAAGACCAAATCGCCGTGAGGATAATGGTTGAAAGCTGTCCTTGCAGGCTGATTAACATCAGCGGGGTATAGGTGCCTGCAATTAAGCAGTAAATGGCACAATGATCGGCAATCTTGAGCTTATGTTTCCAGCCTACATGCGTCACGCTGTGATACAGGGTAGAACTTAAAAACAACAGGATGAGGCTTGCGCCATAAATAATAACACCTGTGAGCTGAATATTGGTGAGGTGGTCGACGCCTTTGAGGATCATAAACATTAAGCCAACCACGCCCGCGATCACCCCTAGACAATGGCTGATGCTGTTGGCTATCTCTTCACTAAGGCTATACCCACTGATATTCAATGGTTTATCATGACTCATTTGCGGCTCTATCAAACTCTGGCTTGGCATGCTGTTGATCCACTCGATGGCGATAATGACTGAGTCTATCAGTTGGTAAATTGGAAAGCCATAATTAGCTTACACGTGTAAGCTAATTTATTTTGAAGTTCACATTATCAACTGAGACTTAGGCAAGCTCTTATCTAGTTGTACAACATTATGGTGCCTGTTTACGACTGATTAATGTCAACGCCCTGGAACTTTGTGCGGTACGCTTTCTCTAATCCCCCGTAGTAATCATGGATTTGTTAAGTACTTTGTCCATAAAGTACTAAGGGATGGATTTTGCCTGTTCGTTCGACTATTACCCCAGAAGATGATCTCAGTTTTGTTGCGCACAGCCGCGTGACAAACGACGAGACCGTAGCATTCTCCGCTATGCCTTTTTGTGCTACCTCTTTTAGCGCCCATGCAGAGCCCTTGGGGAGTGCAATAAACCTCAATTTGAGTGAGGCTAACCAAAGAGAGAGCGATAGCGCATTCAGACCCAACTTAGGCTTCAGTTGGCGAGAGTGGTCGCATTACTTCAATCTTAAGCTATTACTTTGGGTCATCTTGGGCCATGGCTTACTGCTGTTATTATTAATTTTTTTATGGCGAACCCAGTCGGAGCAGTTAGGGCTGTCGTTTAGCGAATCTTCAGCCAATGCTCGAACTGCAACCAAAGCATTAAAGGCATATTTTATTTATGCGCCGCCAACGCAAACCGCTCCTGCGGATTCGGCTCAAGATATCTCAGTGGAAGAGTCTGCGGTTTCTCGCGAGCCGATAACTTCAGCGCCTAGTACGGTAAAGCCGATGCCAAAACCCACTGAGCAGATTACAAAACCTCCTGAAGTCAGTGCCCAATTATCAAAAGTAAAAGCATCAGAAGTAACAGAATCAACAGCACCAGTACCAAGCACATCAGTGCCTAACGCCTCAACACCTAACGCTTCAACTCAGGGCCAAACCCAGCAGAGTGAGAAAGAAGCTGTTAAGCCTCAAAAGGCAGAAATCCAATCAAGCTCGGCACAAGCGGTAAGTACAGAGCAGTCAGCGGCAAGTGGGCAAAGCGGCGGCGGGGCGGCAGGCAGCGTGGGATTATTTACCCAGCGCTATTTTGAGCGCCAGCGTGAGCAAGTCTTGGATGATTTAGTGTTAGAGCAGGCAAATCATTACAGCAAACGGTCGAATTTGTCTGAAATGAGCCCTGAGATGGAGGTGCTGATTGTGCCCAATGCCGACGATTTTAGCGGCCCCAGCAGTTTGGATTTAGAACTGGATCCCAATCGAATTGTCCGTAAAGGGGATACCTGCTATCGGGTTGTTAAGGTGGGCACCCAAATTAATCCCTATGCCGAGAATTTAGGTTTCCCCTTCGATTGCAGTGGCAAGAAAATGAACCAAGAAATTGACGATGCCATTAAGGCGCAGCTCGATAAAATGATGGTAAAGCGGTCAAAAGGTTAAAAAATAACGATGATAATTTTTCACTAAAAATAGCTTTAATCAGCGATCTTATAACGAATCAAAATAGAAAGTGTTTAAATACAATGCTTTATTCATTCTTTTATTTTGATTGATAATTTAATTTTTATTCTGAAATTACGCTTGTTTGTTCGCTGCGCTTCTGCCTATACTTTTGCCCATCTTGTCGGAGTGCCTCTTGGCTGAGACCGTTTATTCGGGATCCGTTGAACCTGATCAGGTTAAAACCTGCGAAGGAAACAAGCATAATAACATCCATTAAATCGTATCAGCGGCCACCTTTTGCCCTGTATTAACCCACCGATTTAGTCGTTATTGAGTCCGCAAATCTGCTTAGGGTTTGCACGGCTCAGCTTCAACACTCAAGTCTCCAGACAAGCAACCCCATTTTTATTTGTTAAAGTGAGATTGCTTATGTCCAGTTTAGAATCGTCCTCAGAATCGATTGCCGTTAATGCCCAAGGGCAAACGAGCCGCCGTGCGGCGCGCGCCCAGGCGCAAGCCTTTATCGATACCCTTAAACCATTACAACACCCTAATTCGCAAAAGTTGTATTTGCAGGGAAGCCGTGAGGATCTCCGTGTAGGGATGCGGCAAATTCTGCAAACCGATACGCGGATTGGCGGCACTGCGACCGCGCCCATAGTCGAGAAAAATCCTCCCATTCCTGTGTACGACTGCGCCGGTCCTTATTCCGATCCGGCTGCACAAATTAACGTGCGCCAAGGTTTAGCCAAGCTCAGATTACCTTGGATTATCGAGCGCCAAGATACCGAAGTGCTTGATTGTGCGACCTCAGATTTTACCCAGCAGCGCCTCAAGGATGATGGGCTCGATCATCTGCGCTTCGAAGCCGGTTCAAGTGCGATTGTTCGTCCTCGCCGCGCCTTATCGGGTAAACGCGTGAGCCAATTACACTATGCCCGCCAAGGGATTATTACTCCTGAAATGGAGTATGTGGCGATTCGGGAAAATATGGCGCTCGCCGAGGTACAGGACGAAATCTTAAACCGCCGCGGCCAAGGTGAATCCTTTGGCGCTGTGATTGGTAAACCGATTACCCCTGAATTTGTCCGTGATGAAATTGCCCGTGGCCGCGCCATTATTCCGTTAAATATCAATCACCCTGAAGCCGAACCTATGATTATTGGTCGTAACTTTCTAGTGAAAGTGAATGCCAATATCGGTAACTCGGCGGTCACGTCCTCCATTGAGGAGGAAGTCGAAAAGCTTGTCTGGTCAACCCGTTGGGGCGCGGACACTGTGATGGACTTGTCCACTGGGCGCTATATCCATGAAACCCGCGAATGGATTATCCGCAACTCGCCAGTGCCTATTGGCACAGTGCCGATTTATCAAGCACTTGAAAAAGTGAATGGGGTTGCCGAGCACCTGACCTGGGAAGTATTTCGCGATACCTTGATTGAGCAAGCGGAGCAGGGCGTCGATTACTTTACCATCCACGCGGGCGTGTTATTGCGCTATGTGCCCATGACCGCCAAACGGGTGACTGGAATTGTGTCCCGCGGCGGCTCGATTATGGCCAAATGGTGCTTGAGCCACCATCAAGAAAACTTCCTCTATACCCATTTCCGTGAGATTTGCGAGCTGTGCGTGGCCTACGATGTGTCGCTGTCATTAGGCGATGGTATGCGTCCAGGCTCGATTGCCGATGCCAATGATGAGGCACAGTTTGCCGAGCTTGAGACCTTAGGCGAGCTGGTCAAAATCGCTTGGGAATATGATGTGCAGACCATTATCGAAGGGCCTGGACATATCCCGATGCAACTTATCAAGGAGAATATGGATAAGCAGCTTATCCACTGCGCCGAGGCGCCGTTTTATACCCTAGGGCCTCAAATTACCGATATTGCGCCGGGTTACGATCATTTCACCTCAGGGATCGGCGCGGCGATGATCGCGTGGTATGGCTGCGCCATGCTCTGCTATGTGACGCCGAAGGAACACTTAGGTTTGCCCAATAAGCAGGACGTCAAACAAGGGCTGATTGCCTACAAGATTGCCGCCCATGCGGCCGATATTGCAAAAGGCCACCCGGGCGCGCAGATCCGCGACAATGCGTTATCCAAGGCGCGTTTTGAATTCCGTTGGGAAGACCAATATAACCTGGGACTTGACCCTGATACCGCCCGAGCCTATCACGATGAATCTCTGCCACAGAAGTCGGCAAAGGTTGCGCATTTTTGCTCTATGTGTGGCCCAAAGTTCTGCTCGATGAAGATCACCCAAGATGTGCGCGACTATGCGGCAAGTTTAGCGGCGGGTACGTTGTCAGTGGCTTCGTCAAGCCAAAATGTTGAGAGCGCTGAAGCGCTTGCATCGATAAACCCTGCTCAACAAGGGCAATCAAACACAGAAGCAATTCAGCAGATCAGAGTCAAAACCCAAGATGAATTAGCGGCGGCCATGGCGCAAAAATCGGCTGAGTTTGCGGCCTCGGGCGCCAAACTGTATCTGCCGCTGGGCGATGCTAATACAGCCAATGAATCGGCCAAGCAGCAGGATGGGACAGAGCTCAAACCAACAGCACAGGTTTCGGAGGTTTGATAATGACCCTTGCTAAAGATATTAGCCAGGTAGCGCCTAAACCTATCGTCTGGACCATTGCCGGTTCAGACAGCGGTGGCGGCGCGGGGATCCAAGCCGACTTAGCCACCATCAAGGATTTGGGCGGCCATGGATGCAGCGTGATCACCACGTTAACGGCCCAAAGTTCGGTGGCGGTGGCGTTAGTAGAGCCTGTGAGTGAGGCAATGTTACTCACACAGCTCTCGACCCTGTTAGCCGATTTACCGCCTCAGGCGATTAAAATTGGCTTACTCGCAAATCAGCAGCAAGTGCACTTAGTTGCCGACTGGTTGGCTGGCTTTAAAACCCAATTTCCACTCGTCCCCGTTATTCTCGACCCTGTGATGGTTGCAAGCTGTGGAGACGAACTCGGCGATAAGAGCACGGCGAGCAAGCCTCTGGATTTTACTCCCTTTAAAGGCTTGATTAGTCTGATAACGCCGAATGTGCAGGAGCTGGCAAGGCTTACTGTCGCCACAGACAAACAAGCGTCAGCAATACACACAAGAGCAGAATTCGCCGCTGCGGCAATGCAACTCTCAGCGCAATTAGCTTGTAGTGTATTAGCCAAGGGCGGCGATATTGATTTTGCGGCTAAGGCAAGTGCTGGCATTAACACCAGTGATCTCTTAAGCGATCACAAAAGCGATATCACAAGTCATCGTATCGCCGCTGATAATCAGCGTTTGGCGGAAGATTTGTTGATTTGTCATCAGGTTACTGGCTGCTCACCGCTTGACGCTAATGGCGGTTTTTGGCTGAGCAGTGCGCGGATAAACACGCGCCATAACCACGGCAGTGGTTGTACTCTGTCTTCAGCCATCGCCTCGGTGTTAGCCTTTGGCTTTGTATTGCAGGATGCAGTTGTGGTAGCAAAAGCCTATGTCAATCAAGGCTTAACTTATGCACAGGGGATTGGCCAAGGCCCAGGGCCACTCGCGCGTACCGCTTGGCCGCACAGCTTAACGGCGTATCCTCAGGTCACTGCTTATTCTCAAAACAGCTTGAGTGAATCCAGTGATTTGCAATGCGGCGCGTTTAAGCGCCTTGAACCTGACTTAGGGATTTATCCAGTTGTCGATAACTTACTGTTACTCGAACAGTTATTGGCGGCGGGCGTGAAGACGGTACAGCTCAGGATAAAGTCTAATACACTAATGTCTAATGTGCTGGCGTCGGACGAACTTGAGGCACAAATCCAAACCGCGATTGCCTTAGGTAAGCATTATGATGCGCAGCTTTTTATCAATGATCATTGGCAGTTAGCGATAAAGCATGGCGCATTTGGGGTCCATCTTGGACAAGAAGATCTGGCGGTAACGGATCTTTACGCCATTCATGCAGCAGGCTTGGCTCTTGGCATCTCGAGCCACGGTTATTTCGAGTTACTGCGTGCCCATCAACATGCGCCATCTTACATCGCCCTTGGGCATATCTTCCCGACGACCACCAAGCAAATGCCATCGGCGCCGCAGGGATTATTCAAACTCACTCATTATGTTGAACTGTTAAATCCGCACTATCCCTTAGTGGCAATTGGCGGCATAGGATCTTCGAATCTTGCCCAAGTCAAAGCGACTGGGGTGAGCAATATTGCCGTGGTGCGGGCGATTACTGAATCAAGCGATCCAATAATGGCCTTTGCCGAATTGACGCGAGCTTGGAACTCAAGACTATGAGCATCACACAAGAGCAGGCGCAATCCCTTGCCGATAAAGACTTTATTCGTTATTCGCGGCAAATATTTTTACCTGAGGTCGGGGAGGCTGGCCAGTTGCAGCTTAAACAGGCTCATGTCCTTATCGTAGGCCTCGGCGGCCTTGGGCAATTGGCGGCGCAGTATTTGGCTTGTGCCGGTGTTGGGCGCATAACGCTTGTCGACGGCGATAGGGTGGAATTGTCCAATCTGCCAAGGCAATTACTCTTTAGTGACGACGATATTGGCCATCACAAAGCCATCATTGCTAAACAGAAATTGGCCGTGTTGGCGCAAGGTTGTGAGATAGATGCCTTTGCCGAGCCTTTGACTCTCGAGTCTGCGAACACTGTATTTGCTCGTCTGTTAGCCCATGGTGAAGAGACGAGGTTAGTACTTGATTGTACCGATAATCTTGCGGCGCGTCACTGTATCAATCGACTGTGTATTGAGCATGCCTTACCTCTGGTGAGTGCCTCCATTGCCGCTTTCAACGGTCAACTGTTTGCGGTTGATCAACAGCGTTTCCCAATGGGCGGTTGTTATCACTGTATTTTCCCCTCGAATACTCGCGCGCCACAAAATTGTAGCAGCCAAGGTGTGCTTGGGCCCAGTGTCGGCGTGATGGCATCGATGCAGGCGCTGCTAGCAATGCAATTGTTGCTCCTAGCCACGCCGCCAACCTCTGCAACAAAGCAAACAGCCAATCAGACTTTCGAAGAGGCAAGCCATTCAATCGCCTCCACGAGAGCGCTACTTGGGCGATTCTGGCGCTTCGATGCCAAGTTGCTGCAATGGCATTCGGCCGCATTAACCCGTGATCCCGAGTGCGAAGTGTGCGGATTAAAACCGAGTTCATTAAAGCCGAATTCAGTAAAGCCGAGTGAATTCATGCAATGCCAATCAAGCGAGCGCGTAGAAAAGGCGAATGCTAACACTCAGCATTCGACCGCAACCGTTTCATTCAAATCTGTCCCTAAGCGAGGTTTGTTATGATTTTAATTCATCTCAACAATGTGCCCCAAACACTGCAACAACCGCTGAGTTTACAAGCCTTGTTAGAAGCACAAAATATTTGCCAACACTCGGTTGCCTTAGTGCTTAACGAGGCCGTTGTGCCAAAACACCGATGGTCATCTATCCTCTGCCACCATGAGGATAAAATAGATGTATTTGCCGTGGTAGCTGGAGGTTAAGATGTTAACGATTGCGGGCGTGGAATTTGAGTCACGATTATTTACGGGCACGGGAAAATTCAGCTCAAGTCAGCTGATGCTGGAGTCAATTAAGGCGTCTCAGTCGCAGTTAGTGACGGTTGCGATGAAAAGAATTGATTTAAAAACAGGGGCAGATGATTTGTTATCGCCACTTAGACAAGCGGGTGTGCGACTCTTGCCTAATACCTCGGGGGCGCGAAATGCTAAAGAAGCGATATTTGCCGCCGAATTAGCGCGGGAAATGCTGGGAACACAATGGGTTAAACTTGAAATTCATCCCGATCCTAAATACCTGATGCCCGATGCGGTCGAGACGTTAGCGGCGGCCAAAACCCTGTGTGAACGTGGGTTTATCGTGATGCCCTACGTGCATGCCGATCCTGTGCTGTGTCGCCGCTTAGAAGAGGTCGGCTGCGCCGCTGTGATGCCATTGGCAAGCCCAATTGGCACCAATCAGGGGTTGGTGACCGAGCCTTTTATCAAGATGATTATTGAGCAGGCAAAAGTGCCTGTGGTGATTGATGCGGGGATCGGCGCGCCATCCCATGCGGCGCACGCGATGGAATTGGGAGCCGATGCCGTGCTGGTTAATACCGCCATCGCGAGCAGTGCTTCTCCCATTGAAATGGCGCAGTGCTTTAAGGATGCGGTGGATTGCGGGCGCCGCGCCTTTGAAGCGGGGCTTGGCCGAGTGCAGACTCAGGCTGTGCATACTAGTCCACTAACGGGATTCTTGCAGCAATGAGTTTTGTCGACCAATTTGCCCGTATTGAACGGGATAAGTTATTGCTGGCGTTATATTCCTGCACCGCAGTGGAGGTTGAGCGCGCCCTGATGCAACCCGAGGGTAATCTGCAGAGTTTACTCGCCTTGTTGTCTCCAGCTGCAGAGCCCTATATCGAAGAAATGGCGCAGCGCTCGGCGGCGCTCACTCGGCAACGCTTTGGGGCCAATATCGGACTCTATTTGCCCTTATACCTGTCTAATCTGTGTGCCAACGAGTGCGACTATTGCGGCTTTAGCATGAGTAATAAGCTAAAGCGTAAAGTGCTCAATGAGCAGGAAATTGCGGCCGAAATGGCGATTATTAAATCCCGTGGTTTTGACTCCATCTTACTAGTGTCGGGTGAGCATGAAACTAAAGTGGGGATGGATTACTTTAAACGCGTGTTACCCATTGTAAAACAGCAGTTTAGTTATTTGGCCATGGAGGTTCAGCCGCTTGATGAGATTGATTATCGCCAACTTGTCGAGCTAGGGCTTGATGCTGTGATGGTGTATCAAGAAACTTATCAAGCGGCGACCTATGCTAAGCATCACACCCGAGGCAATAAGCAGGACTTTGCGTATCGGCTGGCAACGCCCGACCGCGTTGCCAGCGCAGGTGTCGATAAGATTGGCCTAGGCGTGTTATTGGGTTTGGATGACTGGCGACTCGATGCCTTACTGATGGGTCATCATTTGGACTATTTAGAACGGCATTACTGGCGGACTCGCTTTAGTATTTCGTTACCGCGTTTACGGCCTTGTACCGGCGGAATAACGCCAAAAGTGCATTTAACAGATCTTGGACTGGTACAATTGATCTGTGCCTTCAGGCTTTTTAATCAGCAACTTGATATCAGTTTATCGACACGCGAGGCGCCATCACTTCGGGATAATTTGCTGCCACTTGGGATAACACAAATGAGTGCGGGGAGTTCAACGCAACCTGGTGGTTATCAGGCGCCAGAGAGTCAATTAGATCAGTTTGAGATAAGCGATGAACGTACCGTTGAGCAAGTCATGGCTCAGATGCGCCTTCGGGGATTCAATCCGGTTTTTAAGGATTGGGAATCGGCTTGGATTGCGGGTTAAATGGCGTGCGAAGATCCTGCATAAATGCGCTCGAAAATGCCGCTAGAAGGGGCGATAAATCTGTACTTCGCACTCGAGTTGGTTAATAATTAATCCAATCATCACCAGATGCAGGAATACTCCTATGCAAATCCAATCTGCTTATGCTTCCGGTCTGCAAGGCTTGCAAACGGCCCAATCAGGGCTCACGCAGGCAACGATTGATGTGGCCAAACCTAGCCCATCGCAAAGTGCTGCGCCGACAGAAACCGCGAAGGCGGTAGATGAACCCGATAAAACTTCGGCGTTACTGGCGGCAAATGAATCATTGCGACAAGGTGAGGCATCGACTGAGGTACTCGAGCGAGAGTCAGAAACCATAGGTTCGATAATTAACATCAAGGTATAGTTATGTCGGTTATGGCGCTGTCAGCACAAATTGGCGCGCCATCCACTTCGTTTTTGGGCGCGGATAAGTCGATTGAGCCAGCAAAAGGCGTAAAACCTCAAGGCGGACAGACTTATCAAGGGGGAAATGGTCAGGCGGTCGCAACGTTCTCCGCTTCAACCCTTAACCTAAATGCGCCAAAACTCGAAGCGAGTGGGGCACTTGCACCATCACTAAGCAGCCTCGGGGCTGTGATGGACCAAGCTATGCCAATCAGTACGACACCGCCCGCTTCATTGACGGATGTCAAACCTGCTAGTCCTCCGATTTCATCTCATGTTGATACTGGATCTGTTCAGAAGGCTTTCACCGCACTCGGTGGAAATACCAAGGCACAACTCCATTCTAAAGAGAGAGTTTCGCCTCCGTTAAATACAAGCTTAGATGCTTCAAGTAGCTTTAGCTTACTCACAGGCCCTCGCTCGATTGGCGGAATGAGGGAAGGGCAAATTGCTGCTATAGCCACTCAGTCTTCAGTGTCAATCTTGGGGGCATCGGATGTAGGTTTTAGCGCCACAAGTGGTGCTGTTACGCCTTTTTCTCCTACGTCCCCAAGCCTTGCGGCCACAATTGCCACGACTGGCAGAAATGTTGGCTCCGCGAGCGTGGGGGTAGCCAATATTTTCTCTACATCTACAGCTGTCACTACGAATATTGGCTCAACCGGGTCAAATGGCATTAATCCTAATGCCTCAAGTGCAGTGGTGACTCCTTTTGCGACTGAATTTGCTGGTGCAGATGCGATAGGCAAAGCGTCAGATTCCAGCGCCTCAGCTTTTGCCAGTTCAAATGCGCTGCAAGAGGGCAATCAATCCAGCGGTGTAAGTGAGCAGTTAAGCCGTGTTTTTAGTGAACCCTCGGGTGAGCGCGGCCAAGTTGGTGCTGGAATAACCCCAAATGCTCAAACGCAACAACAGCAGAGTCAAACAGAACAAATTCAGGCTCAAGATGCGAGAGATGAACAAGCCAAGCAGGCAAGGGCACAGGCGGCACAAGAGCAGGAACAAAAGCAGCAAGCGTTAGCCGAGGTTTTTGCCAAAGCAGAGCAAACTAAACAAGCTCAGCAGACACAGGATGAGCAAACTCGTCAGCAAGATGTAGCGAAGGAGCAAGTTAAACAGGCACAAGAAAAGGCAATTGAGCAGCAAAAAGCCCAAGTGGACGCATTAAAATCAAGGGACACAGAAGTCAAAGCACATGAGCATGCTCACGCCAGTGTGGGCGGTCAATATGCCCAAAGCCCCAGTTTTAAATATGAAAAAGGTGCCGATGGTCAGCGATATGCAACTGACGGTGAGGTGCAAATCGATGTGTCGATAGTACCTGGCGATCCACTGGCGACCATCAATAAGATGAAGCAGGTCTATGCGGCGGCGATGGCACCCGTTGATCCTTCTTCGGCGGATATTCGTGTTGCCGCAGAAGCACTACAGAAAATGAATGAGGCCAAGGCAAAACTTGCAGAGGAACGTCAGCAGCAGATTGTTGATCAACCGACAACGGAAACGCTGATTGGCGCCGAGGCACAGATTGAAGGTTTACCACCGCTTAAGGAGCGGCAAATTCAAGTCACAGGCAAGATTGATGCTAATGGCAATATCACTGCGCCCCAAGAGGAACCATCGGCACCTGTAACAGATGTGATTGATAAGATTAAACAAGCCATTGCGGCGCAGGTCGCATCGAGTAAAACCTCAGATGCAGCAAATACTTCTGAAGTTGATAAGACAGAGACCATCGAGCCGCCAACGGCGACCTTAGCGTTCGGCGCCGTATCAAATAAGGATGAAGCGCCAGAGGTTGCTATGCAGCGGTTGGCGTCGTCTCGTGATAACAAGGGCACATCGAGTCACACCACAAACGGCAGTAATGCGGTGCGTTTCTATGGCTCGGTCGCCGTGGCAACGCTGGCAAGTCAGGGAAACACTGAAGTTAATCAATCAGGTTCGGGTGATGCTTCACTTGAGCGGGTAGTTGATTCGTCTAGCTACGAGCCAGATAGTGTTATTTCTAATGGATTGGCGCTTGAGTCTTCGAGCCGCCAAGAATCGCGTGGCTTGTTTAATCCTCAAACCTTAGCATTGCATCGACCACGCTTTTTAGATGTAAATGTCTAGTCTCTCGTTCTCGAAATGCCCGCAAATTTTAACTAACTAGCGTTTGCCTATTAAGGACAATCGCTTAAGCCATGCTCCGCATGACAAGTTCAGTCGCCATTAAAAGGATAAACCCACAATGATTCCCTGCTAGCCAGGTGCTCGTTTTGCCGCATACGGTGGAAGAAGCTGAGCGTGGTTAATCGCTTGTACTTACACCATGATGTTTGAGGAGATAAGAGGCCAGCAGTTTTGAAGCGGGGCCCTGTTGGTCACGATTCGGGATCACCAGACTTAACATAATCCGCCGTTTCTGGCTGCCTTGGAGGTGTAAGCGCACTAGTTTGCCTGCGGCTAATTCTTCTTGGATAAGGAAAGATGGGATCCAGCAGAAACCAATACCCTGATTTAAAATGACTTTCGCCTCATGGAAGTTAGATACTGTCCAGCGCTGCTCGGCCTTCAACCAACCGATATCAACATTGGGTTGCAGGCCGGTGTCTTTGATCACCAGTTGCAGGTGCTGCGCCAGTAGCTTGTCATCGTCTAAGGTGCCCATTTCAGCCAAGGGGTGGCTCGGGTGGCAAACCAGATGCAGCTCTTGTTCACACAGGGGCTCGGATAAATAGCCTTTCGGTGGAATTCCGGCGCAAATCGCAATATCGACCTTATTTTGAAGGATTAATTCTTGAGTACCTGTGATGACTGAGTCCAACATAATGATCCGAGTGCCGCGGCTATGGGGTAAAAAGTCACTTAGCGCGCACACTAGACTTTCCATCGGATAAACGATTTCGCGGGCAATGGTGAGCGTGGGCTCCCAACCTTGCTCAAGGTTGCTAGCGAGTTGTTCTAATTCATTGACCGCTTGAGTCACATGGCGCGAACGGCGCAATAATACTTCGCCCTGTGGTGTCAGGTAAGCTTTGCGGCCTCGAACTTCGAGTAGTTCTATACCGAGCTGGTGTTGCAACTTAGCCACCGCATGATTGAGTGAGGATTGGCTCTTATTGAGCTTTTCTGCCGCCTGCGCGTAGCCGCCATAGTCGACGACAGCCTGTAAAATACGCCATTGCTCAAGGGTGGATTTCGCGCGAGTCATGGTTGTCCTCATGTCGAAAACGACAGGTTTCTAAAAAAGCGATAGATTGAGGCTTATAGTGGCGAGCTATGATCGTTTTTTCAATACTATTATCGTGTTAATTGAAAAAGAGGTTATCGCGTTGCAATGCTGCGGCGTGACAACCTCTTATCAGTACAAACTATGGGTAATGGGTTAATCGATAACCTTGGGAGTGACGCCCATAGGTAAATACTTTTTCGTCGCGTTAAGTTCGTTCAGATAGGGGCCGGGATAGAGCGTTTCTGGCCAATTAAGTAACATTATCGCAAGCACATTGCGATGCTCGCCAAGGGCTAAGTCAGGATTGCCCTTGGGTGAGGGAATAATTTGACTATCAGGGTCGAACGAGTTGGCAATATACGCCCGAGTTTGAGCCACGACAGGATGGTCTGCCTTGCCCGCTAGCAGAAAACTAATGCCGACTTCGGCAATAATATCGTCGGTCGCATCCTGTAAAATTCGCTCAATGTTTGCGTCAAAATAGTCCAAAATCCATGCAAACTCAGTGGCATCCACTCGATGCTGATAATATTCACTGGCGGCAAAGATAAAATGCGTCATGCCGTAGAGCTTATTACTAAACTGTGCTTTGCTAAGTGTGGCATCCTGCACGTCGGGGTAAACCCGAGTAAACGCTGTTTTATAGTCCTCTAGATAATCTCCTACACCCAATTGTTTGGCCCAATACACATAGTTAATCAGTTGCGCCGCCCAGGCTTTAATCATCGCGGGATCGGTCAAACCTTGTCGTAAGTCGGCCTTTTTGAGGGCTTGGATCATTTGATTATGGCAAGGACCTGTAAAGCCTAACTCATCGATTCGACTGGCAAATCGCAATAGCACATCGGAGTAAAATAAAAACTCAGGAAAGGGCGCGAGGGCTTTTTTACGGGCCTTGGCTCTGGGACCATTGCCCAGTTCGTCGATGGCGTTCTGTGAGGCTTGGCGTACAAACTCAGGGTTATCCATTTGGCAGGCATAAAACGCTTGGGCCTCGGTTACCGCATAAAGATCGACTAACGCCGCGTTGGCATATTGCTCATCGCCCGTCAGGCGATAGAGGCGGATCCCATAATGGCCCTGCACCCGAGGTGGGAGTGTATAGAGATGGGTTTCAAGGTTCTGTTGAATAAGCTGCACAACGTCGCTTTGGCTTAATTCGGTTTTATCCGCGGCGTTTGGCTTGAGTATGTTTTGTGAGTACTCAAGCCCAGCGTGACTTAGGGGTGAGCTTTGGGTGTTGGCGAAAGCACTCTGTGCGGTAAAGAAGGCTAAACCGCTAAAAAGCGCAATGGGTAGTGTGAGTTTGTGTTTCGGTTGTGGTGTATGGGTGATTTTCAGATCCTGAGACATGGATAATCCTTTGGATAAGCGCAGCGGCATCCACGGGTTCGCCAAGTATGGCGCGCAGTTGCTCGCTCAAGGTGAGTGCGGTCTCATTGACCACGAGGAGATTAAAAAGCCCAAGCTTATCTTGGCAGTCTTGGGTGGATTGATGGACAAGCGTTGCGAGTTTGGCTTGCCACAGGGATTGATAATAACGTGGGCCTTCGTTGGCGATTGCATTGAAACTGTATGGGTAATCAATCGCTTGTGTCCAGTTCGCCCCAAAGCTTTTGCAAAATTCAGCAGGCAGATCCGGATAGCTTTGCTGGTTTAAAGACTGGTAAAAGTTAAGTGCTACCTTAGCGCGAAAGACTTTAAGTTGCGTCGCATAGGTGCTTGCGAGCGTTTCCCTCGGCTGAATATATAGGGTATCAAATTGGGGGAATAGCGTTTGGCGTAATACCTTAGCGAGCCAAAGACTCGGTAATTGATTGGTATCGAGCGTCGGGCCTAAAGTGTTGTTAAGGTAAAAATGACTGCCGCGCGCCAGTGAGGTCATTGCATCGGCGAGGGCTTGGGTAAAGCGTTCGATATCTTTGAAATTATTGAGTGTCGCGGGGAGCTCAAGCGCCTGTTGACCAAATTGCTGTCCAATCACATTTTGCCTGAGGGTGTGTTGGCTGGCATTCCTAGGTTTATTCACTTTATCTTGAGCGCCGATAGCCAGATACACTTCTCCCAATAATCTATCCGTATGGTAAACACGGAGGATCTGTTGCTGCGCTTGTGCTATTGCCGTTTGAGTAGCTGCCGAGTCTAGATGCTCGCTAATCACCTCAAAACGTAAACCAAACTCGCTTAAGCTTGTTAAGGCCTTGTCGAGCAGCTCACGGGTATTGAGAGCGGTGGTTTGCGCACTGGGTAATTGCGATAAGGTACGGCCAAGATCCCAAGGGGCAACTTGAATCGCTTCGGTTTGGCTATCGAGAAACGCTTTAACTAATTCCGGGGTATTGAGTTGCTGATCGCTGAGGCTGTAACTGGCGTAATCGCTAAAACCTGCGTCATTGGCAATGCGTTGGCGTAGCTCGGCAATACGGTGTAAGGCGACTTGATTATGTTCCCTGGCTCGACCTTGATAGGCTTGCCACAGGGTTTGCCGACATTCTGCATCGGGTTGCTTTAACAGGTAATTGGCGATAGTCCCTGAAAAAGTGCCTGAATTTGCCGTTTCTTCCTCGTTATTGGCTGTATTAACCTCCGCTCCTTCATCCGTGAGCTGGCAGTTAGCCGCTTGAATATCCAGTTGAAACTGCTGATTGCCTAAGCCTTGGCGAATGCTAGCCTGCGCCGTGTGCAGCTTGGCTTTATCCATAATGGATAAATGCTGGCGCAATAAAGCCGTTAATTGCTCACCGAGCAAGGCCTGTTCCTGACTTGCTGCAGCATGATTTATCGATGCTGCTTGTGTCAGCTCAAACGCCAGTTGGCTAAATTCTGCTTGGTTTAGTAAGTCGCTCAGAGTGTCGGCTAAACGCAATTGACACTGCAGTATACCTTGGCGCTCATCCCCCGACAGCGGCAAACCTCGGTAGTAGGTGAGTCTGTCGTTGACATTATTCAGCCCTATGGTTTGCTGCTCTAACACTAGGGCCTTATCCGCCAGTGTTAAGGCAGATAGCTGGTGGGCGCTGGCGTAACTGGCGAAGGCGCCAGCCAAATGGATATTGGGTTGGCGCAAACACTGCTCTACCAGCAGCGGCACAGGACTTGGCGCAGCATAGGCTGCACCGAGGGAGGATAAACACCAGCCAAACAGGCTAGCCGTTAAAATGGATTTTTGCATAGGCTACACGTTCTGCAACTGTCATTGAATGGGATGACATGGCTTCGACATGCTTAAGTCTAGGCAAAATGCCTTTTCCATTTGCAATCTGGATCGCCAGTCCCGGGCGTGCATTGAGTTCCAATAACAGCGGGCCTTTAGTCTGATCAAGCACCATATCTGTGCCTAAATAACCCATCTCACACATTTCATATGCGCTCGATGCGGTATGCAGCAAGCTGTCCCAGTGGGGGACGACGATATCGGTGAGTTTTTTGCCTGTATCTGGATGAAACTCAATTGGAGCATCAAATTGCACAGCATGTAACCCTTTTCCCGTGGCAATGTCAACGCCCACACCCACGGCGCCTTGGTGCAAATTGGCCTTACCATCGGAAGCGGCGGTGGAGAGCCTGAGCATCCCCATTACCGGAAAACCTTTAAAGACAATCAAGCGGATATCGGGCACGCCTTCATGGCTGTAACCATCAAACACGGGATCGAATTCAATCAGTCCCTCGACAATCGCCACATCGGGTTTGCCGCCAAGGGAGAATAAGCCGCTGAGGATATTGGACACGTGTCTATCCAATTCCGATGGGCTGACTTCATGCCCGCTGGGTTTATAGTAACGCCCCTGTTCGATATGGGTGATCACTAAAATGCCTTTACCACCAGAGCCCTTGGCAGGTTTGATCACAAACCCTGTGCGGCCTTTAACGCGCTCGGGAATATGCACGATTTCATGCTGCTCACGCACAACGGCGATTAAATCGGGCACGGCAATATCATTGGCCAATGCCAACTGTTTAGTCAGCAGCTTATCGTCCACTCGTTTATAAAATTTACGCGGATTATAGCGACCAATGTAATCGATATTGCGCTTATTCATATTGAGCACGCCGCGCGCGCGAAGCTCCCATGGCCAAGCAATATTCATTAGGCATCTCCCGCGAGTGGTTTAAAGCGTTTGAGTTCGAGTAGGCGATAACCTGTGTATTGGCCCATTAATAGTACTAAAGCCAAGATCACTAAGTGGATCCCAAGGAAGTTAAATACCCAGTGTTGTACCCAACTGGCGCTCATGGCTAAGTAGGCGAGGGTGGCGACCATTAGACTGCCACCGCCTTGCACTATCACTTCTTTCGGACCTTCTTCTTCCCACAGGATAGACATACGTTCGATGGTCCACGCCAAAATAATCATCGGGAAGAAGGTAATCGTCAGTCCTTCGCTTAAACCGAACTTATAGGAGAGCAAGGTAAAGACCCCGATAATGCCGATAACGACGATGATCACCGCCGATATTCGCGAGATCAGTAGCAGATTTAATTGGGATAAGTAGGAGCGGATCATTAGGCCGCAGGCTACGATCAGTAAGAAGCCGACTAAGCCCGTGACTAAACTGGTTTGAATAAAGGCGAGGGCGATAAGGACTGGCATAAAGGTACCCGAGGTTTTCACCCCAATGATCACCCGTAAAAACACCACCATCAGCACCCCGATAGGGATCAATAAAATACCCTTAAATAGACTCTGTTCTTCTAGCGGTAATTGGTAGAGCGAAAAATCCAAGGCATTGTTATTCATCATCATCATATCGATGGATGTCGCTAATGCCGAGCGGGTGTCTTGCAACATCGAGAAATGCACCTGCGAGTTCACGCCGCCCATCACATCGAGCACGGAATGGCCCGAACGTTCCCACAGCAGTAAGTTCTCTGGTCGGCCTTGCTTGCCTTTAACTAAATCGAATAACACCCACTCGCCGTTATGGAACACTTCCACAAAGGGGGACAGGGATTGACGGCGGCGCTGATCTTCAAGGTAGAGTCCGCTGACTTCACGGGCGGGAATGCCCTTGGTTTGCAGCATGTGCAAAAACACTTGCGTCGCGGTTTGGCTTGACAGCAGTAGCTCCATATTCTGGCTGCGCTTAGTGGCCGTGATTGCATTCATTAATTGCTGGGCGAAGGACAAGTTCGATGCGCTGCGCGCCCAAGTTTCGTTAATCACTTGCTCCGCAGCGGTCTTCTCGGTCGCGGGCCAGAGGTAAGGCTCTGGTTGACTTGGGATATCGTCGCTGTGGATTTGGGTCACACCCGTCGGCACTAGGGTCACTTTATAATAGAGATCTTGGCTGCCATAGGCCTCGCGAATCGACCAATTGGCACGGCGCGCGTCCTTATCATCACTCAGGGACAGCCCAAAGCCTGGGGAGCTGGCGTTCTCGACCAAGACTTCATAGGCGGGATCCTGTGGTAAAGAGAAGGACACTTCGGCCGCATCCCCTGTGCCATCGAAGCTTATCTTGGCGTCTACCGCCCAGCTTTGCACTTGCTCGCCGGGGAGAAAAGGCACCTGATGCTTAACGCCGCGGTAAATGCTGGCGCTTAAACCGACAATAAATAGTAATGCCACCAAAATGTAAAAAGGTTTACGTGAATGCATACGTGTTTCCCATGTTGCGCCAATGGCCAAAAAAGTGGGATTAACCTAGGCATTGGCGGTTCGAACTCGTCGTCACGCGTAAGATCCACGCGTGGCGGGTATTAGCTACGTCAGGCTGCGTCAGATTGAGCGGCGATGCCACAAGCTGACAGACCAATAAGCTCAAGCGGTTATTATTTTTTGCCGCTGGAGACGATAGCTGACTCTGCTTTGGGTTGTTCAGGACCGGGTTGTTTAGGTGTGGCTTTGGGCTGTTTGGCTTTACCGTGCACATAGCGCTGGCCGACATCGACTACGGCGATATCTTTGATAAATTTACGGCCGAGCAATAAGGGATAGTCGAGGTGACTACGGTCGGTGAGGTTAAGATCTGTCTCTGCGGAATATTGGCCAATCTTTAGGTGCGCGTGGATCACGGGGCGGCGATCGTCCTTTTCATTCGCGTCCTGCTTGATCCGTACAAAACGCACGACCTTAGATTCGAAATTTGTCGCGGGCTGTTTTTCCCCTTGGGTAAACACATCGAAACGCACCCATTGGGCGCCATCGCGCTCAAACAGGGTGATATTACGGGCATCGATGGAGGAGGACTCTGCGCCGGTATCAATGCGGGTGGCAAAACTGGCATTGAGTTCATCGATAAACACATTTTCGATTTCACCGAGTAAAAACTTATCCCCAAGGGCGGATTTGGGGCATTGGCTCGGCGCTGGCGTCACCACCGCGGCTTGCTTTTGCGCGCTGAGGTTTTTCGCCGCTTGATTTAAGTGATTGATTTGCAGACTGAGCTGCTCGACTTGGCTGTTGAGTGTCGCAAGCGAGGTTAAATCCGCAGGCTGGCATTGCTGATTAATCGCAGCCACTAATTGATCTTGCTGCTGATTAAGACGGGTATTAAAGGTATCAGTATCGAGTGGTTTGGGGGCGTGGGCGGTCGGTTCTGTCGCTGCGCATCCGATTAAGCTGCTGGCAACGGCGATAGCGATCAACTGCTTTAGCATAGTACTTCCTATTGGCGTTAAAACGGGTTTTATGCCTAGGGTTTACCTAGGCATAAGCGTATTAGGCCACTGGAGTTAACTCGTTAGGTCAAATCTTGATTGGGTTGATTTTTCACCGCAATAATCGTTGCGCGTTTCGGCGCGGGGTAACCCTCGATAGTCTTAGTGATATCGTTAGGGTCAAGATATTCAACCAGTGACTCATTCGGCATCCAATCGGTTCGGCGCTGTTCGGCTAGGGCGGTGACATCGGTGTCGACACAACGTATGTCTGTGAAATCACACTTCTTTAGCCAGAGCATCAGGGCCGCGACGGATGGAATAAACCATACATTATTCATTTTCCCATATCTATCTTGAGGGACGAGTACGGCGTTTTCATCACCATCTATTACCAAAGTCTCTAACACTAATTCCCCACCCATGCGTAACTGATCACGTAATTGCAACAAGTGATCAATAGGCGAACGTCTGTGATACAAGACGCCCATGGAGAAAACCGTATCGAATGCATCCAGTGGTGGCAACTCTTCAATGCCAAGTGGCAGTAAGTGCACCGGGTGATTTTCACCACTTAGGCGCTTAACGGCTTCGAATTGGCATAAAAACAACGGTGAAGGGTCGATGCCCACCACGCGTTTTGCGCCCGCACCAAGCATGCGCCACATGTGATAACCGCTGCCACAGCCGACATCGAGCACTGTGCGGTTTTGCAAAGGAGAAATATGCGGGCTCACGCGATCCCACTTCCAATCGCTGCGCCATTCGGTATCGATATGAATGCCGTGGATATGGAATGGGCCTTTGCGCCAAGGCATAAACAAGCGCAGTAGGTTCTCAAGCTTTTCCTTTTCGCCGGGCGTGAGTTGTTCGCCTGTGCCGACTGTGACGCTGCTGACAAAGTCAACGCGATCTGGGGCAGGATAGTGCAGCTTATTGAGCACTTTTTCCCACTTGGGTAAGTTGCCGTGCTTATGTTCTCTTTGCCATTTGCCGAGAATGGCTGGCAAAGTCTCGAGCCAATGCTGCAAATTGGAATCGGCAATTTGTTGGTAAAAGGAGCTGAAACTGATCACTTGATGGCCACCATGGAAGAGAAATTAAAACATTGGAACCACAAGCTAAAGTGGCTAAACCCTTGGCGAGTCAAACGTTGCTGGTGGAGAGTTAAGGTATCGGGCTTCATCACGTTTTCGAGCGCGCTGCGCTTTTGACTGATTTCGAGCTCGCTGTAGCCATTGGCGCGTTTAAAGTCTAAGTGCAGCTCTTCGAGCACACTTTGAATAGGCGCATCATCGAAGCGAATTTTTTCCGACAGCACTAACAGACCGCCGGGATTCAAGCCATGATAAATCTTTGCGATCAGCGACTCTCTGTCCTCTGGCGGTAAAAATTGCAGGGTAAAGTTAAGCACGACTAAAGAGGCATTTTCGATGTGAATATCACGAATATCGCCGCAGATCAGCTCAACCTCAGTATCACTCACATAGGCATTGAGGTTTTCTTGGCAGCGCGTCACCATGGATTCGCTATTGTCCACGGCGATAATGCGGCAATCGCGGCCTTGGATTTGACGGCGAATACTTAAGGTGGCTGCGCCTAAAGAGCAGCCTAAATCATATACTTGGGTATTAGGCTTGACGAAACGATCCGCAAAATCGCCAATAGTATTGATAATTTGCGTATAGCCAGGCACCGAGCGGCGGATCATGTCACTAAAGACACCCGCGACACGGTTATCAAACTGGAAATCGCTAATGTGTTCGCTCGCTTGAGCGTAGATAGTATCTTGGGAAGCGTTCATCTGGGAATATCTCGAAAATTCAGCCATGCATTTTAACGAATCCCGTTGACTACCAGCAAGTCTCGGCTAGTAATTTGCCCGAAATTTCTGTCTAATATGCATCAATAACAAAGTATTTACATTGTACATCAAGTACTAGGGACCCCAGTTGAAGTTAGTGCTCCAGCTTATCGTGATCCTGTGTTGCATATTCACCAGTAACGCAGTTAACGCCAGTCAAGGACAGACTGAGTCACTGATTGTGGTGATGGGGGAAGACAGCTTTCCCTATCAGTTTGTCGACAACGACGGCGAAGCCACGGGTTTATTAGTGGATCTGTGGAAGGAATGGGGCAAGCGTACCAATACACCATTAGTGTTTGTGGCGCGCCACTGGAATGAGTCATTGCAGCAGTTGCAGCAGGGCAAAGCCCAAGTGCATATCGGCATGGGGCAGACGCCCGAACGTGAGCAATTATTTGATTTCGCGGAGCCTATCGCCGATGTCAGTACCTATCTTTACCTGCATAAATCCTTGCAGGGTAAAAAGTCCATTAAGGAACTTATTCCTTACCAAATTGGGATTGTGAGTGGCTCATCCCATGAGGCTGAGCTTCGCCGTATCGAGCCGAATTTAGTCTTCAAATATTATGAAAGCCGTGAAAAATTACTGGCGGGTGTTGCAGAGGGCGAAACGGTCGTTTTTGCAGGACTCGATGGCTATCTACGCGATCCCGCATCAAGCCAAGCAATTGCGGGCAGTTTTCCCATCAGTGCGCGTATTCCAATCAAGGCCATGCAGTTTGTCCCCGCGGTGATGAAAGGTAATCAAGCTTTAGTCGAGAAGATTAATCAGGGGTTTCATTCACTCGATGCACGTTTTGTGCAACAAACCGAGCGCCGCTGGTTAGGCTATCACGGGCAAAAGGCGGGTCTTGTGGTAGCTATGCAGCTAGGCGTCGAGCCCTTTGTCGATTTAGGTGTCGATGGCTTGCCCCATGGATTTTATGTGGATCTCTGGCAACTATGGTCGGCTAAGACCGGTATTAATGTGGATTTTATCTCGGGCGACATGAATGCCAGTGTCAATGATGTACGCCAAGGCTTAGCCGATGCGCATATTGGTTACCCTGAAAGTGACGAATTGAAAACCGGCTTAACTCGCGCATGGCAACTCTATACGGTGAAGAGTCGGCTGTTCTTATATCAGCAACAACTGACCGATTTACAGAGTTTAAAAGGCAAACGTATCGGTGTTGTGCCGACAGCGCCTTATCTTGTTGCGCTGCGTAAAGCGTTGCCCGATGTCACGCTGCGTTATTACGAAAATATGGACAGCATGGTGGCGGGGGCGCGCTCGGGCGAGATTGCTGGCTTTGTTGCCGCGGGTGCATGGACTTCCCACTATTTATTGCAAAATAAGGCTTGGTCCGAATTTCATCAATATCCTGAGCTTGAGTTTCCGACCGATGTGTATGTACTGACCCGAAGTGACGATCCCGGCTTAACCCAGCGCATTGCTAATGGTTTTCGCAGTATTAGCATGCAGGAATTTGCCGAAGTAGAGCAGAAATGGATGCTAAATCCTAAGGATCGCATTTTTAACCAGAAGGGATTACACGGCGTTCAACTCTCAAGCAGTGAGCAAGATTACCTCTCGCAACTCGGTGAACTTAAACTCGGTTACTTGAAACAGTGGCCGCCAATGGAGTTTAGCGATGAGCAAGGCCAGTTTGCAGGGATTAACAGCGATGTCAGCCAGCTGTTAGCCGAGCAACTGCGGATTAATATTCAGCCCGTCGCCTTTGACGATTGGCACTCGCTGATTGGCGCCTTGCGTTCAGGCGAGATTGCACTGGCGGGCAGTATTGCTCAAACCGCCGAGCGCCAGCAATTTTTAACCTTTAGCGATCCCTACTGGCCATCGCCGTGGGGTTTAGTATCACAGCTTGAGCAAGTCTCGGTATTTAATCTGGCGCAATTGGCGGGGCAAAGGGTTGCGGTGGTGGAGGGGTATCATCTGGTGGCGCAACTGATGGCCTTGCAGCCCTCGCTCAAACTGGTGCTGGTGCCTGATACCCAGTCGGGACTCTCGGCGGTCAACGATGGCCATGCGGATGTGTTTATCGATAAAGTCGTGACGCTGGCCTCTGAGCTAAAAACGGGCCAATATCCGTTGCTGAAAATGTCACTCCTCAGTGACTTAGCCGATCAGCACAGCCACTTTGGACTCAATCCGCTGTATGCACCGTTGGTTCCCTTAATCAATCGCGTGTTGGCGCAAATCGATCAACATACGCAGCAACAAATTTATTCCCATTGGGTGAGTTTTTCTTTGACGACGGATAACAGTCAATATCTGCAATGGATCCGTTATTTATTACTCGGGGCGTTAGTGTTATCTGGCGTGATGGTGGCGGTTTTAGTCGTTAATCGTCGTTTGAATCTTGAGATCACCCGCCGAATTGCCGCAGAAAAGCGTTTGCAGCATGTTGCTAGTCACGATGCCTTAACCCAGTTGCCTAATAGGGCACTGTTGGATGATAGATTGTCACAGGCCTTACTTGCCCATCGGCGGGATCATGGCCATTTCGCCTTGTTGTTTATCGATTTAGATGGCTTTAAACAAATTAACGATCAATACGGTCATCCAGTGGGGGATGCACTGCTATTAAAAGTGGCGGGATTATTGACCAAAGCCATTCGCAATTCTGATACAGTGGCAAGATTCGGCGGCGATGAATTTGTGATCCTGCTAAATCGTGTGCAAGATCTCGATGCCGCGACCCAAGTTGCTGATAATATTCTGCACTCGTTATCGTCACCTTTTAGCATAGAAGGGGTGACCGTTGAGGTGGCTATCAGTATTGGCGTGGTCATTTATCCCCGCGATGGCGATACGGCCATCGAGTTAATGAAGAAAGCCGACCAACTGATGTATCAAGCCAAAACGGCGGGGGGCCGTTGCTACCGCCTAGCTTGATGGTTTTTTGAACGCTTATACGCAGATAGTGCGTTCGCCTCTAGTCAAGGGCGTAAAACTGTTTGATACTTCACCGCCTAAAAGTGAAGTACTTTGGTAATCGGCATTATTTGACTATAATGCCGCTTTTATCTCGTTTTGATTATTTCCAAAGCACCGGTTTCCGGATAAAGGATAGAGTTAGATGCGCAGTCATTATTGTGGAGACGTCAATAAGTCTCACGTTGGACAAGAAGTTACCTTGGTAGGTTGGGTTAATCGTAGCCGTGATTTGGGTGGCGTGGTCTTTTTAGATTTAAGAGACAGAGAAGGTCTGGTCCAAGTGGTTTACGATCCAGATTTACCTGAGGTGTTCAATGTGGCCAGTACGCTGCGCGCCGAGTTTTGTGTGCAGGTAAAAGGCGTGGTTCGTGCCCGTCCTGATAGCCAAGTCAACGCGCAAATGAAGACCGGCGAAATTGAAGTATTAGGTAAAGAACTGACGATTATCAACAGTTCTGAGCCGCTGCCGCTGAGCTTAGATAACTATCAAAACAACAGTGAAGAGCAGCGTCTAAAATACCGTTATTTAGATTTACGTCGCCCAGAAATGGCGCAGCGCTTAATGTTCCGCGCGAAAGTGACCAGTGCCGTGCGTCGTTTCCTCGACTCAAACGGTTTCTTAGATATCGAGACACCTATCCTGACCAAGGCGACGCCAGAAGGTGCACGTGACTATTTAGTGCCAAGCCGCACTTACAAAGGTCAATTCTTTGCGCTGCCACAATCACCACAGCTGTTTAAGCAGTTATTGATGATGTCAGGCTTTGATCGTTACTATCAAATCGTAAAATGCTTCCGTGACGAAGACTTACGTGCTGACCGTCAGCCAGAATTTACTCAAATCGATATCGAAACCTCATTTATGACGTCTGAGCAGGTGATGGCTAAGACCGAAGAAATGATGCGCGGTCTGTTCCTTGAAATGCTGAACGTCGATTTAGGCGAATTCCCACGTATGACCTATAACGAAGCTATGCGTCGTTTCGGTTCAGATAAGCCAGATTTACGTAACCCATTAGAACTGGTTGACGTCGCTGACTTGCTCAAAGAAGTGGAGTTTGCGGTATTCTCAGGCCCAGCTAATGACGAAGAAGGTCGTGTTGCGGCGCTGCGTATTCCAGGTGGCGCGAGCTTATCCCGTAAGCAAATCGATGATTACACTAAGTTCGTCGGTATTTACGGTGCTAAAGGTTTAGCGTGGATGAAGCTAAACGACCTGACACAAGGGTTAGAAGGCATTCAATCACCTGTGCTCAAGTTCTTGAACGAAGGCATTGTGAACGAAATTATCAGCCGCACTGGCGCACAAACTGGCGATATCATCCTGTTTGGTGCCGATACCGCGACTGTGGTTGCTGAATCTATGGGCGCACTGCGTCTAAAAGCCGGTGAAGACTTTAATCTGCTCGAAGGTCAATGGCGCCCACTGTGGGTGGTTGACTTCCCAATGTTTGAGAAGATCAACGGCAGCTTCCACGCGGTTCACCATCCGTTTACTGCGCCACGCGGCGTGACACCACAAGAGCTGGAAGCCAATCCGGCTAACCGTGTGTCAGATGCCTACGACATGGTATTAAACGGCTGTGAATTAGGTGGTGGTTCAGTTCGTATCCACAACCAAGAGATGCAATCTGCGGTATTCCGTATTCTTGGCATTACCGATGAAGAAGCGAAAGAGAAATTCGGCTTCTTACTCGAAGCGCTGCGCTACGGTACGCCGCCACATGCGGGTCTGGCATTCGGTTTAGACCGTATTATCATGCTGATGACGGGCGCAAGCTCAATCCGTGATGTGATGGCTTTCCCGAAAACCACCACAGCTGCGTGTCCGTTAACCAATGCCCCAGGTTTTGCTAACCCACAACAATTAGCTGAACTAGGTATTTCCGTGGTGAAAGCCGCGAAGACTGAAGACTAATCTTTAGTATTTATCGAGTACCGAGGCGCAAGCCTCGGTCTATTTTTACCCCGTCATTTCATTTCTTATCAATATCTGCGTTATCGACGTCACTGAATTTGCCGTCAATCTTTGTGTAAAGGAACATTGGCTGTTGGAACCTCACAAGAGGCGTCGTCAAGGTTACCTTAGGCTATTGATAAGATGTGCAATGGCTATGTGTAGAGGAGAACTCCCATGGCAGGTCATAGTAAGTGGGCCAACATTAAACACCGCAAAGCAGCGCAAGATGCCAAACGCGGTAAACTCTTTACCAAATTTATCCGCGAGTTAACGGTTTCTGCCCGTGAAGGTGGCTCGGATCCCGATTCAAACCCGCGTCTGCGTATCGCTATCGATAAAGCGCTTGGCGGCAATATGACCCGCGACACCATTGAGCGTGCAATTAAACGTGGCGCCGGTGAGCTTGAAGGTCAGCAACTCGAAACCATTATTTACGAAGGCTATGGTCCGGGCGGCACCGCTGTGATGGTCGAGACCATGACAGATAACCGTAACCGTACCGTGAGCGGCGTGCGTAATGCCTTTAGTAAATCGGGTGGGAACTTAGGGACCGATGGTTCGGTTGCCTATTTGTTCACTAAGCGCGGCGTGCTGTCTTATGCGCCGGGTACAGATGAAGACGCCCTGATGGACGCGGCGCTAGAAGCAGGCGCCGAAGATGTGGTGAGTTACGATGATGGTGCAATTGACGTATTTACCGAACCGACCGAGTTTTATGGGGTGAAAGATGCCCTCGATGCGGCGGGATTTGTCAGTGATAACGCCGAAATCGCGATGATAGCCTCGACTAAAGCGGAGTTAGATGCCGAGACGGCGGAGAAGTTTATGCGTCTTATCGATACCCTCGAAGAGCACGATGATGTGCAAGAGGTGTATCATAATGCCGAAATCTCCGATGAGATTATGGAAAGTTTAGGGTAAACCTAAGCTGTCATTTGATTTTTATCTTAGTAGGTGGCCGGAACTGAGCTCGCCAGAGCTTGGTTTTTACATAGAGCAGTTCTTACATAGAGCAAGCGTTTAACACTGAGCTTTGAACCAGCGTTTAGACACCGCATCTTGCTTATAGGGTCACCTTAGATTTACCTTTGATTTATTGATGTTTTTTGCGCTGTTGCTCGGCTTATAACCGCCGTTATCTAGGTTGAATTAAGTCGAGCACAGACATTAGGGATAGCATGGCGATTATTTTAGGGGTTGACCCAGGTTCTCGGATCACAGGTTACGGCGTTATCCAATGCCAAGGGCGGCAGCAACTTTATTTGGGTAGCGGCTGCATTCGCACCTCGGGCGAGGATTTACCATTAAGACTCAAGCAAATCTTTGATGGGATCAGTGAAATTATTCGCCAATACCAACCCGATGAATTTGCGATTGAGCGGGTGTTTCTCGCCAAGAATGCCGACTCGGCCTTGAAATTGGGCCAAGCCCGTGGTGCGGCCATCGTGGCCGCGACAGTGGCCAACTTACCCGTTGCCGAATACAGTGCCACCCAAATTAAGAATGCGGTGGTCGGAACGGGACGAGCCAAGAAAGAACAGGTTCAACATATGATCCAGCAATTGCTAAAGCTGCCCGCGGCGCCACAGGCCGACGCTGCGGATGCGCTCGGCGTTGCGGTATGTCATTATCACACCAATCAAAGTTTGGTCGCCTTAAGCGGCCGAGCGACAACAAGAACATATGGACGGTACAGATGATAGGTCGTTTACGTGGCGTGTTAATTGAAAAGCAAGCGCCAGAGGTGTTGATTGATGTCAATGGCGTGGGGTACGAGTTACAGATGCCCCTCACCAGCTTCTATGAACTCCCCGAGGTCAATCAACCGACCACAGTGTATACCCATTTTGTGGTGCGTGAAGATGCCCAGCTGCTTTACGGCTTTATCACTAAACAAGAGCGCTCACTGTTTCGTTTGCTTATCAAGGCCAACGGTGTGGGTCCTAAACTGGCGTTAACCATTCTTTCTGGCATGACCGCCAGCGAGTTTGTGGGGTGTGTCGAGCGTGATGATATAGTGACATTGGTGAAATTACCCGGTGTTGGTAAAAAGACTGCCGAACGTTTATTGGTTGAGATGCGCGATAAATTGAAGAGTTTAATGGAAGCATCCGTAGGCTCTGAGCGTGAGTTTGTGCTGCAATCTAACTATTCACCGGCTCCTACGGTCAACAGTGCCGAAGAGGATGCAATTTCAGCCTTGATCTCCCTCGGCTATAAACCACCACAGGCGAGTAAAGCCGTTTCTGCCGCCTATAAAGAAGGCATGGACAGTGAGACCTTGATTAAGGCCGCGTTAAAATCGATGCTCTAATGGCATGGTTTTCATTGAGGCTAGTGTTATATTGCGGTACGCGATTTTTGCAGCCAGTTAGGTTGCAACTGCACCAAAATAGCAAGTGCCGTATGCCGATGCGGTAACAGGAATAGGTAAATGATTGAAGCAGATAGACTGATCCAGCCGCAGCTGCAAGGTCAAGATGATGTTATCGACAGGGCCATGCGCCCTAAATTGCTCGATGAATATACTGGGCAGGATGATACGCGTGCCCAATTAAAAGTGTTTATTCAAGCAGCTAAAAATCGCGAAGAGGCTCTAGATCATATGTTGATCTACGGCCCGCCGGGGTTAGGTAAAACCACCTTAGCCATGATCGTGGCTAATGAAATGGGGGTGAACATCAAATCGACGTCGGGACCTGTGCTCGAGAAAGCTGGGGACTTGGCGGCGCTGCTCACCAATCTTGAGGCGGGGGATGTGCTTTTTATCGATGAAATTCACCGCTTAAGTCCTGTCGTCGAAGAAATTCTGTATCCTGCGATGGAAGACTATCAGCTGGATATTATGATCGGTGAAGGGCCTGCTGCACGCTCAATTAAGTTGGACCTACCGCCTTTTACCTTAGTGGGTGCGACCACGCGGGCAGGGGCGTTAACCTCTCCGCTAAGGGCGCGTTTTGGCATTCCACTGCGGCTCGAGTTTTATAATGTTAAAGATTTAAGCACCATTGTGACCCGTTCGGCGCAGGTGATGGGATTGGCCATTGATAGTGAAGGGGCCTCCGAAATTGCCAAACGCTCACGGGGAACACCGAGGATCGCCAACCGTTTACTGCGCCGAGTGCGTGACTATGCGGAAGTGAAACACGACGGCGCTGTAACGCAAAAAGTCGCGGAGCAGGCGCTTGATTTGCTCGATGTCGATGGCGAAGGTTTCGATTATATGGATCGAAAACTGCTGCTTGCCATTATCGATAAGTTTATGGGAGGCCCTGTAGGGCTTGATAACCTCGCCGCGGCTATTGGTGAGGAGCGTGAAACCATTGAAGATGTATTGGAGCCTTTCCTTATCCAACAAGGCTTTATCCAAAGAACGCCACGTGGGCGCATTGCCACAACCAGAGCCTATCTGCATTTTGGCATGATAAAACCAGAGTAACATCCAAGAAGGATGACCTTGTTAACAAAAAGCGGCCTTGGCCGCTTTTTATTTTTACCGATTTTATTATTGTCCTTTTTGTCACCAGATAATGTTGCCGCTAGAACGAACCACATCCAAATCATCAAGATGAATATTATTTAATGAATGGCGGTTTCACTTAATTGACTATGACGCAGACTAGTCATTGGAGTGCTGTTTTTATTTAAGTTTATTCGGTTAAATAATAATCTTATTTTGTTTATAAATAATATTTAATCTAATGAATTAACAATAATAAAACAAATGTATTTATATGTTGAGTTGAAACAACTCGAAATGACATTTGTATTGTTTATAAAAACAGCATTCAGAGTAGGGTGGTTCAACGCTTTCTTATTCCGTAGATGCTGTTTATTTCCGCTTTTTAACCCTTATCTCATCCTAAAGCACCTCATATTTATGCTTGTTCCAAATTGGCGATGAATTGTTGCATTTGTGTGTATTGCACACTTGCGGTGCATAAAAATCACAATTTATTCATTTTGTATCAGTGTGCGCTGTGAAATCCCTGATTTTTACACGATTCCTTCTGTTGCAATGATTACCAATATGCATATTTCTTCATAATTAATCGACACATTATTCTGTGCGTCAGATAGTTGCTCACTGAAAAAGTGTGATCCATATCACACTTCTGAGGTTGTCACATGTTTATTAAATGTTATTTTTTTAACAGTTTTAATCGCTGTTAATTACTGGGTTATACGGTTTTTAATGCTGTAAATAGAAGTGAATTAGCATTCAAGGTTGTAATTAAACAAATATCTTACAATAAGGGGTAAAATAATAAACAAAATAGTTTTTAAGGTTAAAAAAATGAATATTGACTGAATGAAAGTGAATCCTCAGTATCAAGCGCAACAGTCGTACAGCAAATTGTTGTACAAGCTGTAAGCATAAAAATAATAGTAAGATCTAGGGAGCATTCATTCATGATCAAAAGAACCAAAGTTGCGTCGGCTATTAATTTAGCTGTCGTTAGCTCAATTGCTGCTGGTACCTTTGTAGCATCAAGCGCATTTGCAGCTGAAGAAACTGCAAAAGTTGAGCGTATTGAAGTCACGGGTTCACGTATTCAACGTCAAGATATGGAAACAGCTTCTCCTGTTACCGTTATTGATGCTGCTGCAATCAAAGCCGAAGGCTTTACCTCTGTAGACCAAATGCTACAAGTTCAAACCTCTATGGCGGGTGCAGCGGTAGGCTCAACCACGAACAATGGTGCCGACGGTGTTGCACAAGTTGACTTACGTGGTATGGGCTCACAACGTACTCTCGTACTATTAAACGGCCGTCGCATGGTGAACTCAGGTTCAGGTGCTAACAGTTCAGTGGATTTAAACTCTATCCCAGTTGCTATGATCGCTCGCGTTGAAATCCTGAAAGACGGCGCTTCAGCGGTATACGGTTCTGATGCGATTGCCGGCGTAGTGAACATCATCACCAAAAAAGATTTTGAAGGTTTCCAGTTTGATATGAACGGTAGTGGTACCGACAAAGGTGACGGTCAAAACGGTGACGCCAGTATATTATATGGCTTTAATACTGATGGTGGTAACTACACCTTTGGTGCAGCTTACTCAGACCGTCGTGGTGTAGTCCAAAGTGACCGTAGCTGGACCGAGCCAGGTAACAGTTCGTTCGTTGGAAATGGTGGCATTGTCGGCAACAGATTAGATGCTGATGGGAATCCGATCTATGATGTAAAAGGTAATGTAAAGCAGCAAGTTAAGACTTTCCAAGATGGAGAGTGGAAACCTCTATCTCAGGGATATGATTTTACAAAAGATAGCTTTTACCAAACACCAAGTGAGCGTCGTAGCTTATTTGCCAACATGACGCAAGAACTGGGTAATGATGTTGTCTTAACTGCTGACGCTATTTATACAAATCGTCGTTCAAGTCAGCAACTAGCAGCACAACCAGCGGATATTATGCTGGATGTCTGTGGTGTAGGTACTACTTCTGACAAATGTTTGGTACTTGATTCTGCAATGATTGCAGGTGGTATTGAAGCTGATGATAGAGGCAAAGTGAACTACCGTCGTCGTACTACAGATGTAGGTCCTCGTATTTATTCACAAGACACTGATACTTGGCGCCTATCGACTGGTTTAGCGGGTACTTTAGATGTCCATACTGGGATGAATTGGGATTTATCTTACACCTATGGTAAAAACCAAGCGAAAACCACTGTAGAAAACTCAATTAATGCTGCAGCAACAGAGGCTTCTATTTATTCTAATACGAATGCATGGTTAACAGGTGTTCCTTTAACTGCAGACATTATAGAAGATATTAGTTTTGTTGAAGACACTAAGGGTGGTAACGAACAACAGACACTATCAGCTGGATTAAATGGTGAGTTATTCGATCTGAGCGCTGGTGCGGTAGGCTTTGCTATCGGTGCAGAATACCGTCGTGAAAGTGGTTTCTATACGCCAGACGAAGTGGTTATCGCAGGTGAGAGTACTTCTGCTCAGCAAGATCCTACTGATGGTAACTATAATGTGGTTTCTTTCTTCCAAGAAGTCAGTATTCCATTTACCGAAAAACTGACGGGCGAATTTGCTCTGCGTTTTGACGATTACTCAACCTTTGGTAAAGCGACTACTTGGAAAATCGGTTTAACTTATAATGCAACTGATGAGCTGATGGTTCGTTCTGTTGCAGCAACAGGTTTCCGGGCGCCGAGTGTTGCCGAATTATATGGTGGCAACTCAGGATCTTTTGATTATTTAACTGATCCATGGGGTAATGAATTAGATCCTCAAATCTTAGTAAACTATATTTCTGATGATAATTTAAAACCAGAAGAGTCTGAGTCTTACACTTTTGGTTTAGTATACTCACCTAGTTATGTTGATGGAATGTCGTTAACATTAGACTACTGGCGTTTCAAGTTGACTGATGCAATTGCTCGTATGGATGTACAGACCGGTCTTAATGCTTGCTTTGCTGGTGACACTACAGCCTGTGAGACATTCAAGATTGGTGCAAATGGTGATTTAACAAATCTTTCTAGTGCATTAACGAATGTTGGCTCACAAGATACCAGCGGCATCGATTTCAACTTGGCCTACAATTTCGAATTGTTAGGTCTAGATTGGAAAGTTAACAACGATATGACTTATCTGGCTAAATTCGAACAAGATGGTGAAGATTATACTGGTACTATCGACGGTAACTTCGGAGCTTATGCTCGCGTACGTAATAATTTCAGCATTTCTGTAGGTCAAGATGATTGGAGCGTAATGTACTTCAACCGTTATATTGGTTCGATGAAAGATTACTATACTGACTATGATGCAAATCTAGATGCATTTACTGCTGTAGCAAATGTAGACTCAATTATTTACCACAATATCTCTGGTACATACCATGTTAACGACAGCACAACTGTAAGCTTAGGCGTGAAGAACTTTACCGATGAGAAACCATTGACCGTATCTAACGGTAGTGATGGCGGTACTGTTCCAGAAGTTTACGACACTATCGGCCGTACTATTTACGGTGGTGTAACTGTTAAGTTCTAATATTAACTAGAACTCAGCCTAAAAAAGCGCCTTCGGGCGCTTTTTTGTTTTGGTGCAAAAGGTTACAAGTGGTTATCTATTGCTGCCAACTTGATCACAATTAAGCTAAAACTGATTTTTAATCATCTTCTAACGCTAGAGACATATTTTTAGTTATGGTAACATAAATGATATTGATTCTCGTTTGGTGTTTAGGGATGAGTAAAATACTGTTAGTCGATGATGATCCATTATTCAGAGTTTGGTTAACTGAGGCGCTGAAAACACAGGGACATGAGGTTGAATGTGCCGTAAATGGCATTGAAGGGCTGAAACGGATCCGCAGCTTTATGCCCGACATTATTATGCTCGATCTGGTGATGCCACAAATGGATGGTTTTTCCCTATTAGAGGCGAGAGACTGTATGACGCCGATCATGATGCTCTCTGCCCGTGACAACGAGGAAGATAGGATCAGAAGTTACGAGCTTGGTGCGGATGATTTTTTGACAAAGCCTTTTAGCATTAAAGAATTATTAGTGCGTCTGCATGCTCTAGAGCGGCGATTGTCTCCACGTCCCATGGCACAAATGGCAATCGATCAGGCGACCGCTCAGCCAGTCAAATTCGATGAAGCCGCCTATAGGATCACCATAGGTAAAAATGCCGTGGAACTGACGCAAACCGAGTTTAGGCTGTTTAAATATCTGTTCGAGCGTAAAGGGCAAGTGATCACTAAGCAGGAATTGCAAAAATCGGTGTTGCAGAAGGACTTAGGCCGATTCGATCGCAATTTAGATATGCATATCAGTAACACGCGGCGCAAACTGGCAAATACCCGTTTACCGCGGACATTAATCAACACGGTCCGTGGTCAAGGATACAGTTTTTCTGCTTGATGTGTAGTGAAAGGCTAACAAACTTGGCACTGATGAATTAAAGCGCGACTGCTGGCTTCTTAGGCAATTTTAGTCGCTTTCATTTTCCCCTGATACGGATTTGGTTTATTCTAACGGGCATTAAAGTAGATGTGCATTTAGCATCATTACCCTCACATGAATAACCAAGTAGGAATCATTATGCGGATCAGTGCCAATTTTGATGGCGGAAATATCCAAGTCATTAATCTTGATAATAAAGACGATATTCAACTGGCAATCCGCCCCGATGCGGGCGGTGAGTTTTATCAATGGTTCAACTTCCGGTTCGAAGGTGAGGTGGGTAATCAATACACATTGAATATCATCAATGCGGGTACGGCTTCCTATCCTAAGGGCTGGCAAGATTATCATGCGGTTGCCAGTTACGATCGCCAACATTGGTTCCGTGTGCCAACCCAATATATCGACGGCAAACTAAGCATTCAGTTAGCGCTTGATTGTGATGCGATTCAAATCGCATACTTTGCGCCCTACAGCTATGAGCGTCATTTAGATCTTCTCAGCAACGCACAATTGCATCCCGATGTTAATCTTGAGCATTTAGGATTGACCTTAGATGGCCGTGATATCACCCTGATGAAAGTGGGCGATGGTAATCCTGATAAACGCAATATTTGGATCACCGCGAGGCAACATCCCGGTGAAACCATGGCGGAATGGTTAGTCGAAGGCTTAGTGAATCGTCTGTTGGATAATGATTGTCCAACGGCAAAAGCGCTGCTCGATAAAGCGAATTTTTACATTGTGCCTAACATGAACCCGGATGGCAGCGTAAGAGGTCATCTGCGTACCAATGCGATTGGGGTTAACCTTAACCGTGAATGGCAAACCCCGAGCTTAGAAAGAAGCCCTGAGGTCTACCATGTAGTGCATAAGATGCAGCAAACGGGCGTAGATTTATTTTACGATGTCCATGGTGATGAAGGTCTGCCCTATGTATTCCTCGCGGGTTGTGAGGGTGTGCCAGCTTACAATGAGCGATTGGCACAGCTGCAAGCAGACTTTAGTCAGGCATTAACCTTAGCCAGTGCCGATTTCCAAACCGAGTTTGGTTACGCTAAAGACGAACCTGGTCAAGCCAACTTGACCGTGGCCTCTAATTGGGTTGCGCAAACCTTCGATTGCTTATCGAACACCTTAGAAATGCCTTTTAAAGACAACAACAATCTGCAGGATCCATTTGTGGGTTGGTCACCAGAGCGCAGTATTTATTTAGGCGAAGCGTCATTGATTGCCATGCTCGCCGTGGTTGACAAGTTAAGATAGGTGCGACTATGGCATTAATCGAATGTCCAATCTGCCGTAAACGTATGTCGAGCAAAGCGCCAGCTTGCCCGCATTGTGAGGCAAAAACCAATGGTGACAATAGCTCGCTCGCACGGATCAGTCATATCCAAAAATCCAGCAGCTTAATGAACCAAAGCTTTGTCGCCATGACGCTGTTTATTGCGGGGGTTGTGATTTGGTTTTGGGGCGGTGAGCCCGCTGAAGGCTTGCGCGCGACCATTGGCGCCATCTGTTTTGTCTTTGGTTTTGTGGGCTATTTAATTACCCGCGTTAGAATCGTATTACATAAGCGAAAGAGTGTATGACCGACATTAATCAAGTAATCGACCAAATGCCCGAAGAAGTCTATGAAAGGCTGCGTAGCGCCGCTGAATTAGGCAAATGGGAAGATGGCACAGTATTGACCGAAGCCCAGCGAGAATCGACCCTACAAGTGGTGATGCTCTATCAGGCGCGCCGCTTAGATCAAACTGAGCATTTCACCATAGCTGCCGGTGGAAAATTAAATGAGCTGTCGAAGGCGGAGTTGAAGAAACAATTCCGTGGCGAGTCGATTGCCGAGTTTAAAGCTGACGAACTGTAATCGCAGAAGTTGATGCTTAAACAACAAAAAGCCCACTAATGTGGGCTTTTTCATGTGCAGCGTTTCGATACTTAGTCGGGGCTGAGCTCACCAACCAAGTTTTGCAACATAGCCGCTTTGATTTCGCTCGGTTTTAGGTTTTTCGAGAGTAGGTAATGCAACTTAGCCAGTGCAGCCTCAATGGTCATGTCTGCACCACTGATCACCCCCGCTTTGGCGAGGGCATTGCCCGTAGCGTAACCGCCCATATTCACTTTGCCTTGGAAACATTGAGTTAGATTCACTAACACAATTCCACGCTCATCCGCTTGCTTTAGAGTATCGAGTAATGCTTTATCTTGCGGTGCATTGCCCACGCCAAAGGTCAGTAAAATGAGCGCCTTAACGGGTTGCTGCAGAATGTTCTCAAAAATTTGCGTTGAAATGCCAGGATAGAGAGTCACCACACCGACGGGCTGCGGGCTGATATTAGCGACTTCTAACGGTTTATCGCTTGGCGTGGCAATTTTACCTGCACGCAGATTAATTTTGATCCCCGCTTCAAGCAGTAAGGGGAAGTTTGGCGAGGCAAAGGCATCGAAGCCATCGGCGTGGGCTTTGGTGGAGCGATTGCCACGGAAAAGTTTGTTATTAAAGAATAAACACACTTCCGCCACTGGATAGTTGGCGGCGATATACAAAGAGTTGAGCAGGTTGGTTTGACCGTCGGATCTCAGCTGTGCCAAAGGAATTTGGGAGCCGGTGACAATAACAGGCTTTGACAGGCCTTGGAGCATAAAGGATAAGGCCGATGCAGTGTAGGCCATGGTATCTGTGCCGTGGAGGATCACAAAGCCATCATACTTATCGTAATTGGCCTTGATATCATCGGCGATCATTTGCCAGTCGGTCGGAGCCATGTTTGATGAGTCGATGAGCGGGCAGTACTCGTGGATCACAAACTCAGGCATTTCGTCATGGTAAAACTCGGGCATGGATTGGACGCATTGGGTCAAAAAACCTGCCACCGGTGCAAAGCCATTTGAGGTTTTTTGCATGCCTATGGTGCCGCCCGTATAGGCGACGTAAATGGAGCGTTTAGTCATTCTTGTCGTTATCTTAGCTGCAAGTGAGCTAATTATACGATTTTGCAGGCATAAACCCAATAAAAAAGCCCGAGATATCGGGCTTTTGTGTCTTTCATCTTGAGTCTGCGTTAGTTGATCGCACAGCTGTCACAATACACATACACATGGTTAGGATCGTTAAAGGCCGCGATGGTCTTTAAGCTGCCCGTCCATTGCGCCAGCATTTGTTCAAGCAGTGTAGAATGGCTGAGTGAAGCGGGTAAATAAGCCGACACTGAGGCAAACATTTGCTGTACAAAACGCTGCTCAGGTGTGAGCTCTTGCTCAATCACCCGGGTATCGAACAGGCTTAAATCCGCAAGTTTAGCAGCTTTGGCGACTGCTTGGTCGATATCGCCAAGCTCATCCACTAAACCTAACTCTAGGGCTTTTTTACCACTCCACACACGGCCTTGGGCGATTCTATCTACTTGTTCTAAGGTCATTTTACGTTCTTTAGCGACCAGTGATATAAAGTCTAAATAGCCACGCTCGATATGGCGCTGGATAACCGACTCGATTTGTGGCGAGAGGGTACGAGTCACTGACAAACCTGCCCATTCTGAGGTCGATACACCATCGGTATGGATGCCTAAGCTGGCGAGTGAATCTTCGAAAGTAGTGATCATCCCAAAGATCCCGATAGAACCCGTCAGCGTGGTTGGGGTTGCGAAGATATAATCGGCGCTGGCCGAAATCCAATAGCCACCGGACGCCGCAAGGCTACCCATACTCACCACCACAGGTTTACCCGCCGCTTTGAGGGCGAGTAATTCTTGGCGGATTTGCTCCGAGGCAAAGGCGCTACCGCCAGGGCTGTCGACTCGAAGAACTAGCGCTTTGATATGCTTATCAAATCGCGCCTTACGTAATAATTCTGCGGTGCTATCTCCACCGATTTGGCCGGCGGGTTGGCTGCCATTTAAAATAGTACCGCTGGCAACGATAATACCAACACTGTCTTGCTCAACAAAGCTTGGCAGAGGTGTCACTAGGGTTAAATAGTCGTAAAAGCTGACTTGTTTGAAGCTGTCACCCGACTTCTCTTTGCCCACGGTATCGAGCATGACTTTACGGAACTCTTCATCGGTCGCTAGGGTATCGACCCATTTCATATTGATGGCCATAGTGGCGGAATCGCCTTCGGCCTTATCGAGTTGCGCGAGGTAACTTGCCGAGTCGAGCACTAAGGTATTGGCATCAATTTGGCGATTTTCCGCCACAGTTTGAGTGTAACTCTGCCATACATCGGCGAGTAGCGCGCTACTGGCTTCTCTGGCCGCATCCGACATATCGTCACGCATGTATGGTTCTACTGCGGATTTAAAGGTGCCGACGCGGAAAATGTGGGCCTTTATCTTGAGCTTCTCAAGTGCAGACTTGAAGTATTGGTTATACATACTTAAGCCATCGAGAGAGACGCTGCCTTGGGGATTGAGGTAAATAGTATCGGCAAAGCTGGCGAGAAAGTATTGGTTTTGCTCGTAGTAGTTTCCAATTGCCACCACCTTTTTGCCGCTTTCTTTGAAACGATTTAGGGCATCGCCAATGGATTGTAATTTGCTGATCCCTGCGCGTTTCAGCTCGGCTAAGTCTAAGACTATGGTACTGATCCTGTTATCGTGCGTCGCATTATCAATCACATAGATAATATCTGCCAGCAGGATTTCGCCATCGCTACTGCCATTATTGCCTTGCTTAAGTGCGGCTTCAATCGGGTCGACCTGCTGTTTTTGATCGACAATCGAGCCCGCCAGATTAAGCACCAATGCTGAGTTATCTTCGACCTGAATATCTTCACTGCTACCAATGGTAATGAGGATGATGGCCAGGAAGCCAAAAAAAATCAGGTTGAGTATGAATTTACGGATCCCGTTGAGGGTATTCCATATAAATAAACATATTCTCTTGAAAAACGATGGGTTAGCGGACATTAGCCACTCCTTTGCTTATCGAATGTGCCAATGCTAACTGAAAATCCCCTCACTGGCTAAACACAATTGTAAAGGATTTTAACTTTTAACCCCCTAGCAACAGTTGAGCTTACATTTGACTCAAGGTATGCTCATTTAAATCACTTGTTTAAAAAGGATGTTTGAATGTCGTTTCCCCATTTATTAGAACCCTTAGATCTGGGTTTCACCCAGCTCAAAAATCGTGTGTTAATGGGCTCCATGCACACGGGTTTAGAAGAAGAAAAGGGCGGATTTGAGAAACTGGCAGCGTTTTATAAAGAGCGCGCGTTAGGCGGCGTCGGTTTAATTGTCACCGGCGGTATCTCACCCAACCTACGTGGTCGTTTGACTCCCCATGCGTGTCAGCTGAGTTTCCCATGGCAAGTGGGTAAACACCGCATCGTGACTCAAGCGGTGCACGAGGCTGACGGTAAAATTTGTATGCAAATCCTGCATGCGGGGCGCTATGGTTACCATCCTTTTTCGCAGGCGCCGAGTAAAATCAAGTCGCCTATCACTCCCTTTACACCTTCGGCCATGTCAAGCCGCCAAGTACGCGCCACCATTAAGGATTACGCCAGTTCAGCCGCTTTAGCGAAAAGAGCGGGATACGATGGCGTTGAAGTGATGGGCTCTGAGGGGTATTTGATTAACCAATTTATCAGTTCGCGAACTAATACGCGCACCGATGAATGGGGCGGCAGTTTTGAAAAACGTGCGCAATTCCCGATTGAGATTGTGAATGCGATTCGCGCCAAAGTGGGCAAAGACTTTATCATTATCTTCCGCTTATCCATGCTCGACTTAGTCGATAACGGCTCTACTTGGGATGAAGTCGTGCAACTGGCTAAGTGGCTCGAGCATGCTGGGGTGTCGATTATCAATACTGGGATTGGCTGGCATGAGGCCCGTGTGCCAACCATTGCGACCAGCGTGCCCCGCGGCGCCTTTGCTTGGGTGACTGAAAAACTTAAACAGTCGGTTTCAGTGCCTCTGATTGCCACAAACCGTATCAATACGCCTGAGATTGGTGAGCAAATCATTGCCTCAGGTCAAGCGGATATGGTGTCAATGGCGAGGCCGTTTTTGGCCGATCCTGAATTTGTGAATAAAGCGGCGGCCAACACGCCAGAGCTTATCAATACCTGTATTGGCTGCAATCAGGCCTGCTTGGATCATACTTTCTCTCTAAAACGTGCCACTTGCTTGGTCAACCCTCGTGCCTGTTATGAGACCGAGATTAACTTTTTACCCACCCATAACAAGAAGCGTATCGCAGTGATGGGCGCAGGCCCCGCTGGGATGGCATTTTCGGTGTATGCGGCAATGCGCGGCCATGAAGTGGTGCTTTTTGAGGCGAAATCTGAGGTGGGTGGTCAGTTTAATCTGGCACGTAAAATCCCCGGAAAAGAAGAGTTTAACGAGACGATTCGTTATTTCCTCAATCAAATCAAGCTGCATAAAATCGATTTGCGCTTAAATACCCGTTTAGATGCTAAGGTGCTGGAAACTGAAACGTTTGATGAAATTGTTATCGCTTCCGGCGTGGTCCCGCGCGAGTTAAGCTTGTCAGGTTTTGATAGCCCCAAAGTGGTGGATTATCAACAGGTGCTGACGGGCCAAGCCATGATTGGCAAAAAAGTGGCCCTGATTGGTGCCGGCGGTATCGGCTTTGATATGGCGCATTACCTCTGCGAATCTGAGTCGAGCACGCTTAATCCTGAAAAATGGTTAAAGCAGTGGGGTATAGACAAGCAATATCAGCATGCGGGTGGTTTAGCCGAGCCTGAAGTCGATAATAGCGAGCATAGACAAGTCTATTTGTTACAACGTAAGACCTCTAAGATGGGTCAAGGCTTAGGTAAAACCACCGGCTGGATCCACCGTTTAGTGTTAAAACAGCACGATGTGAAGATGAAAACCGGCGTCAGCTATGACAAGTTTGACGATGCGGGCCTGCATATCCGCGTTGGCGAGCAAACCGAAGTATTGGCCGTGGATAATGTTATCCTCTGCGCCGGACAAGAATCTAACCGCACCTTAGTCGATGAGATGAAAGCAACGGGCATTCCTGTGCACTTGATTGGCGGTGTCGATGTGGCCGCCGAGCTCGATGCAAAACGTGCCATTCGCCAAGGCGCCGAGCTTGCCATGCGGCTGTAGTTTTTAACCGGTTTACCAACAAAAAATGCCTGAGTCAGACTCAGGCTTTTTTGTTGATTGATATGAAGATAAGCGCTTATCTATATGAGTGGGCCATCTGCTTAGTTGGGTAAATGCCCATAACTGACGACTCTAGTGACTTGCCACTGGCCATTGGCGTGTTGCCAGACCATTAAAAATTTGGCTTTGCCGTCACAACTGCCAGTTTCTTGGCTGCAAAATTTATGTACACCCTCTGTTATCGCGCCAAAGTCCTTGATGGGATAGGCTTGAAAGCTCTCTTCAACCAGTGAGCGGGTGTATTTACCACAGGCATAGTTTTTAGTGTTGTTGATCATCGACTGGCGGTCCCAAGTGACACCACCATTGTCATGGTAAAACTCGACCTTCTCTGTAAAGTAACTTTCGTGCAGCTTGAGTTGTTGCTCATCGGCACAACGATTAAATGAATCAAATACCTTGCTATCCATGTCTTTCATCTCGGCAACGAGGTTATCTTCACTCGAAAATGCACTCATTGACACAAGCAGCAAAATGATTGCGATTAACTTATCCATAGCTCTCCTTGGCATAAACTTGTCCACCTAATACAAAGTAAAAGTAAGTGGAAAGCAATAACATAATGATCTTTTGGCAAGCGAACAAGGACGAGTGATAAAGCGTTTGGGAATCCGCAAAGATGTTATCTTTTGCTGAACAGTAGGTGTTATGCAGGGAAGATATTCGTCGATACGAATCCGTAGCAGACGACTCTATTAGTCTTCTACAACTTCTTGCTGAGGAACGGCTTTGAGATTGGCGGTTTTACGTGTCGATGGGGGGTGGGCGCGACTGTTACCGTAAGCATAGGTCACCACAGCAGCACCTTCGGGGGATAAATCGAGTTCTAAATCTTCGCTGGGAATACAGCAGCAGGGCAGACATTCGTCGGCATTCAGCTCGGCCAAAGGCTCGGTTAAATAGCTGACGCTGCCGCTAATAATACGGGTTTTGCAAGCGCCGCAAAAACCACTGCGGCACTCAGAGAAAATGGTCACTTTTTTGGCTTCGAGTGCTTGCAACAACGAATTGTGCTGCTCGGTAAATAGCAGCACAGGTTGCCCTTGAAGACGCACAATGGGCGCCTTAGCAAAGGGGTTGTTTAACAGCAGGTTCGATTTAGCCATAAGCAATCAAATCCCGTTAGAGATCGAAATCGAGGAATTCATCACTGTCGACGGCCGAATCGATTTGACCGACAAGATAAGATGACACTTCGACTTCCTGCGGCGCCACTTGCACGGCATCACTCTCTAACCAGTTCTTCATCCAAGGCAGTGGGTTAGACTGCTCGGCATAGGGCAGTGGCAGGTTAACTGACTTCATCCGTTGGTTAGTGATGTACTCAACGTATTGACAGAGGATCTGCTCGTTGAGACCGATCATCGAGCCGTCTTTGAACAGGTATTTTGCCCATTCTTTTTCTTGCTCGGCGGCCTTGAGGAACAGGTTATAGGCTTCCTGTTGGCATTCCGCAGCAATTTCGGCCATCTCAGGATCATCCTTGCCGCCCTGCATAATGGTTAAGATATGCTGGGTGCTGTTTAAGTGCAGGGCTTCGTCGCGGGCGATAAGACGAATAATTTTCGCGTTACCTTCCATGAGCTTACGCTCTGCAAAGGCGAATGAGCAGGCAAAACTGACGTAGAAGCGAATCGCTTCGAGGGCGTTAACTGACATCATGCACAGGTACAACGCTTTCTTTAGCGTGCGAGTGTTGACTTCAATCGGCTCGCCATCGATCACATGGGTGCCTTCGCCTAACAGGTGGTAAACCTGAGTCAGCTTGATTAAATGATCGTAATATTCAGCAATGTCAGTCGCGCGGCGCAGGATCTCTTGATTCACCACGATATCGTCAAAAATCACTGAAGGATCGTTCACGATATTGCGAATAATGTGAGTGTATGAGCGCGAGTGGATGGTTTCGGAGAAAGACCAAGTCTCAATCCAAGTTTCTAATTCGGGCAGCGACACTAAGGGCAGAAACGCCACGTTAGGTGAGCGGCCTTGGATAGAGTCGAGCAGTGTTTGGTATTTCAGGTTCGAAATAAAAATATGCTTTTCATGATCTGGCAGTGAGTTGTAGTCGATTTTATCGCGGCTCACGTCAACTTCTTCTGGGCGCCAGAAGAAAGACAACTGCTTTTCAATCAGTTTTTCAAACACTTCATATTTTTGTTGGTCATAACGAGCGACGTTAACCGATTGTCCGAAGAACATAGGTTCACGGGTGGCATCGTTGGGTGTTTGGCAAAAAGTAGAGTAGGTCATGGTACGAGTATTCCAATAAGTCGGGATCCCAAAGGGATCCCGCAACCGTTAACATTGAAGATTAGATTTTGCAGGCGCCGCCAGCACAGCCGTCATCTTCTTTCTCTATGTTGGTAATGTCATCGTGTTGATCCGATGCACCATCGCGAGTGTTATGGTAGTACAGCGTTTTTACACCTAACTTATAGGCATTGAGTAAGTCTTTCAGCAGAGTCTGCATCGGAACCTTACGGCCTTCGAAACGCGTTGGGTCATAGTTAGTGTTGGCCGAAATTGCTTGGTCAACGAATTTTTGCATGATACCCACGAGCTGTAAGTAACCTTCGTTGCTTGGCATTTGCCATAGCAGCTCGTAGTTGTATTTCAGCTCATCAAAATCAGGCACCACTTGCTTTAACTGGCCATCTTTACTGGCTTTCACACTGATCAAACCGCGTGGAGGTTCGATACCGTTAGTCGCGTTTGAGATCTGTGATGACGTTTCAGACGGCATCAGCGCAGACAGGGTCGAGTTACGTAAACCGTGCTGTTTGATGTCTTGGCGCAGTGTTTCCCAGTCTAAATGCAATGGCTCGCTGCAAATCTTATCTAAATCACGTTTGTAGGTATCGATAGGTAAAATACCTTGGGCGTAAGTGGTCTCATTAAATAATGGGCACGCACCTTGCTCTTTTGCCAGATTCATTGACGCCTTAAGCAGATAGAATTGAATCGCTTCAAAGGTCTTGTGAGTCAGGTTGTTCGCGCTACCATCGGAGTACTTCATGCCATTCTTCGCTAAGTAGTTAGCGAAGTTGATAACACCAATACCCAAGGTACGACGGTTCATCGATGAAATTTCAGCCGCTTTGATTGGATAATCTTGGTAATCCAGTAGGTTATCCAGTGCACGTACCGCTAAATCGGCTAATGGCTCAAGCTCGGCTAAGTTTTTGATCGCACCTAAGTTCAATGCTGACAGTGTACACAGCGCGATTTCACCGTTTGGATCGTCAATGTTGTTCAATGGTTTGGTCGGCAGCGCGATTTCAAGACAAAGGTTAGATTGTCTGATCGGGGCAACTTTCGAGTCGAACGGACTGTGGGTGTTACAGTGGTCGACGTTTTGGATGTAGATACGGCCCGTTGAAGCACGCTCTTGCATCATCAATGAGAACAGTTCAACTGCTTTCAATGTCTTCTTACGAATACTGCTGTCTTGCTCATATTGCAGGTACAGACGTTCGAATTCGTCTTGATCTTCGAAGAAGGCATCGTAAAGACCTGGCACGTCTGATGGGCTGAACAGGCTGATGTTTTCGCCTTTGATAAGACGTTGATACATCAGCTTGTTGAGCTGTACGCCGTAGTCTAAGTGGCGAATACGGTTATCTTCGACACCGCGGTTGTTTTTCAGTACCAGCAGGGATTCCACTTCTAAGTGCCAAATGGGGTAGAAGAGGGTCGCTGCACCACCACGAACGCCGCCTTGCGAGCAAGACTTCACCGCCGTTTGGAAATACTTGTAGAAAGGTAAGCAACCCGTGTGGAAGGCTTCGCCGCCGCGGATTGGGCTACCTAATGCACGGATACGACCGGCATTGATACCAATACCCGCGCGTTGGCTGACATACTTCACGATAGAAGAGGCGGTCGCGTTGATAGAATCTAAGCTGTCGCCACATTCAATCAGAACGCATGAACTGAATTGACGTGTTGGCGTACGTACACCCGCCATGATTGGCGTGGGCAGAGAAATCTTAAAGGTCGATACCGCGTCGTAAAAATCTTTAACGTATTGCAGGCGCGTTTCTTTTGGATAACGGGCAAACAAGCATGCCGCCACCAAAATATAGAGGAACTGGGCGCTCTCGTAGATCTCGTGGGTCACACGGTTTTGTACCAGATATTTACCTTCGAGCTGTTTTACCGCCGCGTAGGAGAAGTTCATATCGCGCCAATGGTCGATATAGGTATCCATGATATCGAGTTCTTCGCGGGTGTAATCCTGCAGAATATGCATATCATACTTGCCAAGCTCGACCAGTTTAGTCACATGGTCGTATAACTTTGGCGGTTCGAACTGACCAAAGGCCTTCTTACGTAAATGGAATACGGCTAAGCGCGCAGCCAGAAACTGATAATCCGGTGATTCTGGGGAAATTAAATCCGCCGCAGATTTGATGATCGTTTCGTGGATAGCTTCGGTTGGGATCCCGTCGAAAAACTGTAAATGCGTGCGAAGTTCAACTTCAGAAACAGAAACGTTTTTTAATCCCTTGGCTGCCCAAGTAATTACGCGGTGTATTTTGTCGAGATCGATTGTCTCACGTGCACCACAGCGTTTTGTGACTGTCATATTGCTATTCATTGAAGAGAGGCCTTGGTTCTGATATCTGTTCAGGTGAACTAAGTCACCGTACGTTTCCTTGTAAAACAATCAACCTGAAAACCCTTAATACTGCTGACTATGCAGGAGATAGTCGATTTAACGGGGAACTTCTAGTGTGTCTGATTGCTACCTATACACAAGATATGGTGTTTTAAATAATCTGAGATACAAGATAGTGAGGTTTGACGCTATTTGCAAGTCTCAATTCAGGGGGTATCTTGTGGATATCTTGAGGATAAAGAAAAGCGTTAGTGATGACTAACCCTGAAGCTCAAATTGAGATTAGCGTGCGACATTGATGACGTTTTTTTGTGCAAATTTCACTGTGTGATCGATCGCTAAAATAAGCAGCGATCGCGATCGCAAGGATTGACCCTTAACCTAAATTGCATTACCAGCGAAGGGCGCATAATTTCGCCGTTAATCGGATTCGGTTGAGCCATTACCTTGGTCAATCCGTTACTGCTATTTTGCGAATGCTTGGCTTAAGGCCGAATGCAAACTCGATGGCGAGTTAAACTGCGCATAGGCAGGCCATGCATCGGGTGTATCGGCCTCACCTAAATATCCCCACAAGGCCACACCGCCGAGCATGCCCGCCGCTTGAGCCGCGAGTAAATCCCGCTCGGCATCACCTAAATAGAGGATGTGCTGTGGCGGGCATTGCAGCTGCTGCGCGCCCAATAGCATAGGTGCAGTATGGGGCTTAGAGTAACGAGTCGAATCGCCACTGATCATCACTGGCATACGCGAGCTGAGCTTAAGCTTATGCAATAGAGGGCGAGTAAAGCGGGCGGGTTTATTCGTGATCACCCCAAATGGCACACGGCATAACTCGAGCCAATCGAGCAGAGGAGCGATACCATCAAACAACTGGCAATGGTCGCCATTGATCCTATGATAGTGTGCGAGGAGTCCTTGCTGTACTTGAGTGCGCAGTGCGTCATCCGCACCGGGAATCGCCGCATCGACTAAGGCAAAGCTGCCATGGGAGGCGGCGCTACGCATATCTGCTAAAGGTTTTGCTGTGATACCGACATCTGACAAACTGAGGTTAAGGGCCTGAACCAGATCCGGCGCGGTATCGGCAAGGGTACCGTCAAGGTCGAATAAGACCCCTTTAACCTCAGCTAAGCTCATCTTAATCTACCTTTTGCGTCGCAATCATATAGTTAACATCGACCTTTGGGGTGTACTTAAAGATCCCTGTTAGCGGGTTATAGGTGATCCCAAGTGCATCTTTACAGAGAAGATCGGTGTTATCGACTAAGGCCATGAGTTCAGATGGCTTGATGAACTTATTATGGTCATGGGTGCCAATTGGCAACATCTTTAATAGGTACTCGGCGCCGATAATGGTCTCAACGAAAGACTTAATATTACGGTTGATGGTTGAGAAAAACACAAAACCGCCGGGTTTAACCATATCGCAGCAGGCTTGAATGACCGATTGTGGATCTGGCACATGCTCGAGCATCTCCATACAAGTCACCACATCGTAGTATTCGCGGTGATCTTCTCGATGGGCCTCGGCAGTGTTTTTGACATAGTTGATGCTCACGCCAGTTTCCAGTGCATGTAAACGCGCGACTTCTAATGGTTCTTCACCCATATCGAGGCCGTCAACGATCGCGCCGATGCGCGCCATGCTTTCGGATAAAATGCCGCCGCCGCAGCCGACGTCCAGCACTTTCTTACCAAAAATCCCGCCCGCCGTTTGATCGATATAGTTAAGGCGCAGGGGATTTAATAGATGCAGTGGCTTAAACTCGCCGTTGAGATCCCACCAGGTTTCGGCCATACGTTCAAACTTTGCGATTTCCTGCGGGTCTACGTTGGTATTCTGTTGCATGCTATTACCTATAGCGGCTGTCATTGTGCGGCCATTATAACGACAATGGGGGATAAACACAGTATTGGGCGATTCTAAGTCTTTGTGGTTGAGTGAAATTTCAACAATTATCATTAATTCTTCGGCACTTTGTGATGCAGAGCGGTTTTTCTGCTCAGAGATTAATCAAGTGTTGGCCTTTATTTCGCCGTTAACAACGGATTTTATTGAGTTTAATAGGCCAAATTGACAGTGTTTTCATCTATTAAGCCACATCCTTCGCAATTCACGTAGGATAGGTCTGGCGACATTAAATAACTGTGTTAGAATGCCAAATCACGTTTTTGGGCCGCTCAATGATACGGATTATGCGTTGTCGGCTAATTTTCAGGGGAACGAGCAGTTTATGACTGATCTGGCATCATCTATTTCGCCAATTAATATCGAAGACGAACTAAAGAATTCGTACCTTGATTACGCCATGAGCGTCATCGTGGGACGTGCATTACCAGACGTGCGTGATGGCCTTAAGCCTGTGCATCGCCGCGTGCTGTTTGCCATGAGTGAATTGAAGAACGATTGGAACAAGCCGTACAAAAAGTCTGCCCGTGTGGTCGGTGACGTGATCGGTAAATATCACCCCCATGGTGATTCGGCGGTTTACGATACTATCGTACGTATGGCTCAGCCTTTCTCTCTGCGTTACACCTTAGTTGACGGTCAAGGAAACTTCGGTTCGGTTGACGGTGACTCCGCAGCGGCAATGCGTTATACCGAAATCCGTATGGACAAGTTAGCGCACCAGCTCCTCGCCGATCTTGAAAAAGAAACCGTTGACTATGTGCCTAACTACGATGGCACAGAACAAATTCCTGCTGTATTACCGACACGTGTCCCTAACCTGTTAATCAACGGTTCTTCGGGTATTGCGGTAGGTATGGCGACTAACATTCCGCCTCATAACTTAACCGAAGTCGTTAAGGGCTGTTTAGCGCTGATCGCCGATCCTGCGCTGTCTATCGAACAGTTGATGGAACATATTCCAGGCCCAGACTTCCCAACGGCTGCGATTATCAATGGCCGTAAAGGCATTATCGATGCGTATAAGACGGGCCGCGGCCGTGCGGTGATGCGCGCGCTGGCTGAAGTCGAAACCGAAGATAACGGTCGTGAACGTATTATCGTTACCGAAATCCCTTATCAGGTGAACAAAGCGAAACTCATCGAGAAAATCGCTGAGTTAGTCAAAGATAAGAAGATTGAAGGCATTAGCGGCCTGCGCGACGAGTCTGACAAAGACGGTATGCGCATCGTTATCGAAATCAAACGCGGCGAAGTGGGTGAAGTTGTCCTGAACAACCTCTATGCCCAGACACAAATGCAATGTTCTTTTGGTATCAACATGGTGGCATTGACCAATGGTCAGCCTAAGTTGTTCAACTTAAAAGAAATGCTCGAGTGCTTTATCCTGCACCGCCGTGAAGTGGTGACTCGTCGTACCGTATTCGAACTGCGTAAAGCGCGCGAACGCGCCCATATTCTTGAGGCATTAGCGGTCGCGCTGGCCAACATCGACCCGATTATTGCGCTGATCAAAGCTTCGCCAACCCCAGCAGACGCTAAAGTCAAACTGGTTGAGCAGGGCTGGGCACTTGGCCATGTACAGGGCATGCTTGAAAAAGCGGGTGACGATGCGGCGCGTCCTGAATGGTTAGAGCCAGAATTCGGTATCCGTGATGGCTTATATTACCTGACTGAGCAACAAGCTCAGGCGATTCTAGAGCTGCGTTTACATCGTTTAACTGGTCTTGAGCACGATAAGATCATCGCTGAATACGAAGAGTTGCTTGAGTTCATCGCGGGTCTGCTGTTTATTCTGCGCAGCCCTGAGCGTTTGATGGAAGTGATCAAAGAAGAGCTAGAAGAAATTCTTGCTGAATATGGTGATGCTCGCCGCACTGTCATCAACGCCAATGAAATTGATATGAGTCTTGAAGACTTAATCAACGAAGAAGACGTGGTTGTGACCCTGTCACACTTAGGTTACGCCAAGTACCAACCGCTGAGCGATTACCAAGCCCAGCGCCGTGGTGGTAAGGGTAAAGCTGCAACTAAGGTGAAAGACGAAGATTTCGTTGAAAAACTGCTGGTTGCGAACACCCACGATACCATTCTGTGCTTCTCAGACTTCGGTAAGATGTATTGGCTCAAGGTTTATCAATTACCGCTGGCGAGCCGCACATCGCGCGGTCGTCCGATTGTTAACTTACTGCCGCTGTCCGATGGTGAGCGCATTACGGCGATTCTACCAGTGCGTGAATACGCGGAAGATAAGTACATCATCATGGCGACCTCTAACGGTACCGTGAAGAAAACTGCGCTGACGGCCTACAGCAACCCACGCGCTAACGGCATTATCGCCGTGAACCTGAAAGACGGTGACCAACTGATCGGTGTCGATATCACCAACGGTGATGATGAGATCATGTTGTTCTCGAACGAAGGTAAAGTGGTTCGCTTTAAAGAAGGCGAAGAAGTCGCCGTTCTCGATGAAAACGGTAACCCAGTGCTGGACGAAGAAGGCAACCCTCAAATCAACTTCAAGGGCGTGCGTCCAATGGGCCGCGGCGCGACCGGTGTTCGCGGTATCAAGCTTGAAGAAGGTCAAAGAGTAGTGTCGCTGATCGTACCTAAGGGCGATGGTGCAATCTTAACCGTGACCGAAAACGGTTACGGTAAACGTACTGAACTGTCTGAATACCCATCGAAGAGCCGCGCGACCAAAGGTGTGGTATCGATCAAGGTGAGCGAGCGTAACGGTGCGGTGGTTGGCGCGGTACAAGTTGGCGGTAATGACGAAATCATGCTGATCAGCGATAAAGGTACCTTAGTCCGTACGCCTGCGAACGGTGTGTCTATTATCGGCCGTAACACCCAAGGTGTGACCATTATCCGTACCGCAAGTGACGAAAAAGTGGTTGGTCTGCAACGTATCGATGAGATCCAAGGCGACGAAGATGAAGTCGAGCTGGATGAAAACGGTATGCCAATCGTTCCAGTTGTCGTTGAAGGTGACTCTGTCCAAGAAGAGCCTTTAGAAGAGGAACTGGAAGAAGAATTAGACGAAGACGAAGAGCTTGACGACGAGCAAGACGAAGACTAATTCGAGAGTATGAAAACGAGCGTCCAATTGGACGCTCGTTTTTTTCATGGCAACGTTTTATTTTATGAATTCTAATATTATGGTTTGTAAATAAGGAGAGTGGCAGTGAGCGCGATTTATAATTTCTGTGCAGGTCCTGCGATGTTACCTGCAGCGGTAATGAAAAAAGCACAACAGGAATTACTCGATTGGAATGGGCTAGGTGTCTCCGTGATGGAAGTCAGCCACAGAGGTAAGGAATTTATCGCGCTGACTAAGCAAGCTGAGGCGGATTTACGCGAGCTGATGCACATTCCACAGAACTATCATGTGCTGTTTATGCACGGCGGTGGTCGCGGTCAGTTCTCTGCCGTTGTGAATAATTTTTTAGGCAACCAAGGCAGAGCCCTGTATTTAGTCAGTGGTCAATGGTCTTCTGCAGCATTAGCCGAAGCTCAAAAGCTGGCGGGCGACGCGCAAATTGATAGCCTTAACATTGTTGAAAAACATAATGGACTCAATGCAGTAGTGCTGCCTGATCTGCATAAGATTGATGCAGATTACCGTTATGTGCACTATTGCCCAAATGAGACAGTTGATGGTATCGAAATTTTTGATGAGTTAGACAGTCCATGGCCGATTGTCGCCGACTTATCATCTACCATTATGTCTCGCGAAATCGATGTCAGCCGTTACGGTTTAATCTATGCTGGTGCACAGAAAAACATTGGTCCTTCGGGCTTATCTATTGTGATCGTGCGTGATGATATGTTGAAACTGCCGAGTTTAACCCAATCATCCATCATGGATTACCGTTTAGCGGTTGAGCATGACTCCATGTTCAACACGCCGCCAACCTTTGCTTGGTACTTAGCGGCTGAAGTGTTTGCCTGGCTCAAATCCTTAGGTGGTGTGGCCAGTATTGCGAAAATCAATCAGCAAAAAGCGCAAATGCTGTATGCCTGTATCGATGCCAATCCTTTCTATAAAAATGGTGTCGTCGCGGCAAACCGCTCACAAATGAACGTGACATTCCAACTGGCGGATGAATCCCTTGATGGCGCCTTCTTAAAAGAGGCCGAAGCGGCGGGCCTAGTGGCCTTAAAAGGGCACCGAATCGTTGGTGGCATGCGTGCCAGCCTTTACAATGCAATGCCACTGGAAGGTGTTGCCGCGCTGGTGACATTTATGAACGAGTTTGCAGCTAAACATCACAAGATTTAGTCCGCGCTCACCCTAGAGCACATAAGTTTTAAGCTGTTATACGCAAAAAGCGAATGCACATATGCATTCGCTTTTTTGTTGGCTGGATTTGGTTAGATGCAACCCAGATAAGCTTGCGGCAATGGCACTTGTACCGAGCAAGCCTGTGAGCCGGCACGCATAACAGACCAATATACATAGTAATCTATGGGTAAGTTTTATCTTATTGTTTATCATCATTAAAAGTTGAAATTTTGTTTTTTTACCATAAGATAAATTACCAGGAAATCACTGATGGATTTAGTCAAGCTTTCGCGTATTAGTATGAAGCACTTAATCACTTTACACGTGATGCTCGATACTCTGAGCGTTACCGCCAGCGCTGAGCGCTTATGCTTAAGCCCTTCATCTGTCAGTAAAACCTTAAGTCAACTTCGAGACAGTTTGAATGATGAACTGTTTTACCGTAATGGTAATTCACTGGTTGCAACACCTTTAGCCAAACGATTAGGCCCAAGCGTGCAACAAATGATCAATGATATGAATCAGATCATGAGTCAAGATGCGTTTACCCCAATAAACTATGAGGGCCGTTTTTCGCTTGCAATGCGTGAAAGCACCTTTGAACTGCTGGCCGCCAAACTTAGCGCCCATATTTTGAGTTTGGCGCCCCATATTCATCTCGATATTTACAGCAAAGACAATATCGGTTTTGATGGACTCATTAATGGCTCGTTAGATTTTGTATTGTTACCCCATGATTTGAGTCAGCCTAATCCTTCGCAAGATGATCTAGTGTGGGAAACCTTATTCAGCGATGAAATGATTTGCCTAATGAACTCATCACATCCCTTGGCCAAACAATCGCATATCAGCTTTGATGATTATCTCAGCTTCAGCCATATAGGCATCACAGATACAGATCTGAGTACGCCCTATTTTGATATTTTACTCGCTCAGCAATCTCAAAAACGTGCCGTCCCGATTTCGGTGCCAGACTTTGGCAGCGCGGCGTTAATGTGTCACCACAGTGAGCTGCTGTTTACCTGCTCGCGCCGCTGGGCATCTATCGCCAGCCAAGCCAAAGGCTTAACCGTGAAACCGTTACCCATCGAATACGGCAAAGTGGCTTACAGCCTTGTGTGGCATAAACAAAGTATCAAGGATCCTGCGCTACGCTGGCTGTACGAGCAGATCCTGCTTTGTAGCCGTTAAAGGTAGATGGACGGTAACACGATATTTGTTAAGCCTCGCTGGGCAAGGGAGGCTGCTAAGGCTTCAATATCAGTCTGTGTGCAACTTGGCCAAGTTAACGCCTCATCAACCACGCCATGGTGATGAAAGGCGTTTAATTTCACCCGGATATCGGCACCAAGTGTCAGTAAATAGCAAGATAGCGCGTCTATTTCCTGCTCAAAATCCGTAATACCCGGAATATGCAGCAATCTTACTTCATACAGTTTTTGCTGCTGCGCTAAGAGTTCAATCGATTTGAACACCGCATGGTTATCTCGTCCGGTAATGTATCTATGGGTCTCTCTTTGCCACGCTTTAAGATCCACCATAGCGCCGTCTAAAAAGGGCAGCAGTTTATGCCAGCCTGTGAGGCTCAAACTGCCATTGGTATCGAGCATACAGGTTAACTGTGATAACGACGTTGAGGCCTTAATTGCTTTAAATAATTCAATAATAAATGGCAGTTGTAGACTTGCTTCGCCGCCGCTCACCGTAATGCCATTAATAAAGTGACGCTGATGGTGGAGAATCGCCAAGATCTCTTCAACAGTGTATCGGGTGATTTTAGGATTGGCTTGTTTTGGACACACAGCAAGACAAGTATCGCACTGGCTACAACGATCTTTATCCCAATGGATCTGATTCTTTTTGTTAGCGGTTATCAACTTCAGCGCCTTGCCAGGGCAGGTGGCGATGCAATCGCCACAGCCATCGCATAAGCCTATGGTATGTGGGTTATGGCAGTTTTTACATTGATAGTTGCAGCCCTGCAAGAATAATACGAGCCTACTGCCAGGCCCGTCGACGCAGGAAAACGGCAATAGCTGACTAACTATTGCCTGCTTATTTATGGCCGGTTTAGTTAACAACACAGGGAGAATGCTCATGGGTAATCACGCGTGCTTGGCGCTGTAATATGCCGGTATTTTGTGCTGCTTCAGCCCCTAAACCCGTGGTATTAAGGCGCGATCCGCATTGTTTAAATGCTTCAATATCTGAGCGTTTTACCATATAGCCAGTGACGCGCATTAAATCGTTAGAGGCCACATTGGCAGTAAATTCCCTAAAGCCTAACTCCAGTGCCGCTTTACACAGTTGGAACATGGCTTGAGGATTGGATTTGACAGTTTCATCGATAGTCAAAATATCGCTAATCCCCGCCGTATAATACTGGTGATGCTGCGCGAGGGCTTGAATATGAGCGATGGGATTGGGTTCCGTGCCATAGGGAATACGCACGCCGGGTGTCACGTCTTTATCGAGGCTAATACCGCCCTGTGAATGCAGCAGCGCTCGTCCATGGTAGCCATAGGTGACGGGCGTGGATTTTACTATGGTATCGAGGGCGGCAGAAATGCGGTAGCCAAGTTGGTTTGCATCCATGCTATGGCCATAACCTGTGGGTTTGTTTGATTGAGATGATTTGTCTGTCTCACTTGTCATCTGAGCTTGCAGAATATTCACCGCTTCAGCCATACCGTAAATACCAAACATGGGGGCAAATCGCGATTCATCAATCAATTGTTCTTTAACTAAAAAGCTATCAAAGAAGTGCGACTCTTGATGTAAAAATGCTGAGCGCGCCTCGATAAGTTCGAAGGTGAGTGAGAAGTAATAGGGCAAGACACGCTCAAAAAAGTCATTGATTGATGTGGCTTTTAATGCCACTTCTTTCAGATTGAGTCTAACCAAGGTATTAGCGCCGCCTGCTAAGGGTAAGGCATTGTAGCAACTCACAATACCAAAGCCGCGCTTGTCAAATGCACTGGCATGCAGAGGATAGTTGGCGATATGCGGTTTACTGCACTGACAAATATTGGTGGCCGCAATTTGCAATAATTCATCCGGCGTGACGGCGGGGTCATACATAAAGGTCAAATTGGGGGCAACTTGTTTGAGCTCGGCATCAATGCGCAGTAGGGTACGGCAAACAATATTGTCTGTCGGGCCAATATTGACGTGCATAAAGGCGTCGGGCAGGGTTCTGTCGAGCATTATCCAGAACAGCTTTAGTTTACGATAAAGGACATCTGCATCCATTCCTTCCACGAAAGGCATCAAAATGTTGTCCAACTGACCCAAATACACGGGAATATTGGTCACCGATGGCACATGGTGATACAGAATCGTTAAGGCATTGAGGGCTTCATCTAAATCCTGTGCAGGTGAAAGCTCTAAATATTCAGAGCCTTGCTGAAGATAACGGGCATAATCTGCCAATACATAGCGCGGTTTAAACGGTGTATGGCCTTCAAACATATCGCAGATCACGCCATCATTCATCGCCGCGTTTACCTCAGTCGATATCGGCATGTAGGGCAAACTTGCCTCAGCCTCCAACGCTAAATAGTTAGATTTTTGCTTAGGTGAAAGCTGCGAGTTCGTGACGATTTGCATTAATTTATCTTGTAATAACATGGCGGAATACCCACAAGCTTAATAATGACGATTAATCTACTCAGCAGCTTTGGCTTTAAAAAGTGAAAATTACCGTAGCCCCGATTGATAAAATGGAAATCTGCCGACCGAGATCACAACGTGCGGCTTATTGCGATCAAGCCGTACTGTCAGAATCATTCGAATAGATTTTACGATTGAAAATAAATGCTTGAGTGTGAGAAAGGTAGCGTGGCTTATGAGGTGTTTGGGTGGAAACTAAAAGGAAGATTCGATAATCCAAACTAAATAGAACTTGAGTGTAATATTTACAAGCGATAGATAACTCTACTGCATCCTAGATAGAGAATACAGTAGAGTAAGTAGATGGTTAAAAAGTACTAAATCGCTTGTATTAAAGCGCTTGTATTTAAAGCACTTTGGCAATCGACTTAGCTAAGTAATCCACATTGTCTTCGCTAATGCCTGCAATGCTAATGCGGCTCGAACCCACCATATAAATGCTGAATTCTTTCTGCAGACGCGCGACTTGCTCGGGATTAACCCCTAGGAAAGAGAACATGCCTTTTTGGCGTGCGATAAAGCTAAAGTCGCGGTCCACGCCATTGGTTTTGAGTTTTTCCACTAAAATGGCGCGGTTACCGTTGATACGGTCGCGCATTACTTTCAGCTCATCTAACCATTCTTGCTTTAATTCTGCCGAACCTAGAATAGTTTCAACAATCGCCGCGCCGTGGGCTGGCGGCATGGAGTAGAGGCAGCGAACTACGTAAAGCAGCACAGATTGCGCGATGTTTGCCGTGTTTGCATCTTTTGCAACCACAGAGCATGAACCGATACGCTCACGGTAGAGTCCGAAGTTTTTCGAGCAAGAGCTACATAGGATCATATTATCGACCGCAGCTGCCATTTTACGCACGCCGTAGGCATCGATATCGACACCATCACCAAAACCTTGGTAAGCCATGTCTATAAGCGGGGTAAAACCTTGCTCCTTGGTGAGGGCAACCACTTTATCCCATTGTTCTGTCGTTAAATCCATCCCGCTCGGGTTATGGCAACAGGCGTGGAACAGCACCACATCGTTCGGGCCAATCTGCGCAAGCGCGCTGAGCATCTCATCGAACTTTAACGATTTTGTGTCGTAATCATAGTAAGGGTAGGTTTTAACGGTCAGACCCGCCGCTTCAAACAAGCCTATATGGTTAGCCCATGTAGGATCGCTCACCCATAGCACAGCATTAGGATTGCAGCGTTTAATAAAATCACCGGCAACGCGCAGGGCGCCTGTACCACCAGGCGTGGATACTGTACGAATTCGGTTGGCGATAATCGCGCTGTGATCACTGCCAAAGGTTAATTCTGTTATCAGGGTATTAAACTGAGGCGAACCGGTTGGGCCGATATACACTTTGGTGGTTTCAGTGTCTAAACGGAATTTTTCGGCTTTTTTCACGCAATTAAGGATGGGAGTGTTTCCAGCGGGATCCTTATAAACGCCCACACCTAAGTCGACTTTTTGAGGATGTGAGTCTTCACGGTACTGGGTTAATAGGCCGAGGATAGGATCCGCAGGCATTGCGACGAGTGAGTTAAACATGGCTCCATCTACCTTTTTGGTTATATTGCGACAACATGAATTGCAAAGAATATGCGTGATTTATCGTTTGAAACCTAGAATAGCGTGGATAGATGAAAAATTTAAAGCAAAAACTGTGAACTATGGCCAATTAATCTGGCAAAAAAGCCTGCCAAAAAACGCTTTAGATCACAATTTAACCGCAGATATTTTGTGTTTTTGTTATTTTTAGACTGACTTGAGTAATTTTCCGGTTTAAAAAGCCGTTTTTTAGTAAAAAACGGTTGAATCCTGCGTCACTATCGGTAATTTTATAACGACGAAGCACCAACAAGGTCCCCAATCTCCTTTAATTTGTAATCTTAACTTGACGCCATGTAGCGTGAGGTTGCCATTTACCTATTTTCAGTCTGCGTGCCGTCGATGGTACGCCCTAAGAGAAAGAAGATTTATTCATGAAGCAATTACGTCTTGAACCTGTTGTGCAAGTCCGCGGTGAGATCAACATTCCGGGCTCAAAAAGCATTTCTAACCGCGCATTATTATTGGCGACCTTAGCGAAAGGCACCACCACGCTAACCAATTTGCTCGACTCCGATGATATTCGTCATATGTTGGCGTCTTTAAAGCAGTTGGGCATTGAATACCGCTTATCGCAAAATAATACTGTCTGCGAGCTCACTGGTTTAGGTGGCGCTATCTCGGCGGATACTGCGCAAACGCTGTTTCTAGGCAATGCTGGCACGGCTATGCGCCCATTGTGCGCTGCGCTGACCTTAGGTCGTGGCGAGTTTACCTTAACGGGCGAACCGCGCATGGAAGAGCGTCCCATTGGTGACTTAGTCGATGCCCTAAAACAATTGGGCGCTAATATTGTGTTCCTTAAGAATGAAGGGTTTCCGCCTCTGACCATCAATGCAACCGGGCTTAACGGTGGCGATGTAGAAATTGCTGGCGATCTGTCTAGCCAATTCTTAACGGCGCTGTTAATGGTTGCCCCCCTCGCTAAGGGCAGTGTGAACATTCATGTCAAAGGTGAACTGGTTTCAAAACCTTATATCGACATTACCTTAGCCTTGATGGCGCAGTTTGGCGTTCAGGTGATTAACCATGACTATGCCCGCTTTGAAATCCCAGCCGGGCAGCAGTATGTGTCTGCGGGTAAAGTGTTAGTGGAAGGGGATGCATCTTCTGCATCTTACTTTTTAGCCGCAGGAGCCATTAAAGGCGGTGAAGTAAAAGTCACTGGCGTTGGCCGTTTAAGCATTCAGGGCGATGTGAAATTTGCCGATGTGCTGGAAAAAATGGGCGCCGATATTGAGTGGGGCGATGATTACATTATTGCCCGTGGCGCGCCGTTAACCGCGGTTGATTTAGACATGAACCATATTCCCGATGCGGCGATGACCATTGCCACCGCGGCCTTGTTTGCTAAGGGCACGACCACCATTCGTAACATCTATAACTGGCGCATTAAAGAGACCGACCGATTAGCGGCGATGGCTACAGAGCTGCGTAAAGTGGGCGCCTTAGTGGAAGAGGGGAATGATTATATTCAAATCACGCCGCCAGCTGTGCTTAATACTGCAGAGATTGATACTTATAACGACCACCGTATGGCGATGTGCTTCTCCATGATGGCGTTTGCTGATTGCGGGATTACCATCAATGATCCCGATTGTACCTCGAAAACCTTTCCTGACTATTTTACCCAATTTGCCAGCCTCAAAGCCTAACCGCTTTCTGTAACAGACTGACTTTGGGTCATATCAAGATGATGAAGCCGCATTTGAGCGGCTTCTAAACTTCATAAAAAATCCACGGATTTTATTTGTATAGTATTGTACAATGCGGCGCGCTCATTTTCGGGGCTCTAGTTAAGAACTCACGGATGATGATTATTTTTTGCGGAGGAATGTATGTCTGAACGGGCTCCTGTAGTCACAATCGACGGCCCAAGTGGTGCTGGTAAAGGGACAATTAGCCAATTATTGGCTAAGCATCTTGGATGGCAACTGCTTGATAGTGGTGCTATTTACCGAGTGCTTGCGTTAGCTGCAATTCACCACGATGTAGAACTGGAAAATGAAGAATCCATCACACTCCTTGCTGCGCACCTTGATGTGAAATTTTTAACCGGCAACGAGAAAGACCCAGTTCAAGTGATCTTAGAAGGTGAAGACGTCACTACTGCGATACGTACTCAAGAATGCTCAAATGCGGCCTCTAAAGTGGCGGCATTTCCCCGTGTGCGGGAAGCCTTATTACGCCGTCAACGTGCCTTTAGAACGGCACCTGGATTAATCGCCGATGGCCGCGACATGGGCACGGTTGTTTTCCCAACAGCATCGGCTAAATTATATTTAACTGCTTCTGCAGAGGAGCGGGCTCAAAGACGCTATAATCAGTTGCAGGACAAGGGCTTCGATGTTAATATCGAGCGCCTTTTAGCTGAAATTATCGAGCGTGACGACCGCGATATGAATCGTCCAGTGGCCCCTTTGGTCCCTGCCGAGGACGCGCTCGTTATCGATACTAGCGATAAAGGTATTGATGAAGTGCTTGAGCTTGCGCTCAACTACATCAACCAAAAATTATCCAGCACTAACTAAGTTTTTGTTTGGATAGGTATTCGTATTAAGGATGATACGGATAATTTGACTGACTCCACGTCTAGGATTGACTGTGGTTTATTACATTAAAGTAACCTAAACATGACTGAATCTTTTGCTGATCTATTTGAACAATCCCTTCAAACTCTGGAATTCCGTCCAGGCTCTATCGTTCGTGGTACTGTAGTTGCTATCGAAAACGGTATGGTTCTGGTTGATGCAGGTCTGAAGTCTGAAAGCCCAATCCCAGCTGAACAATTCAAAAACGCTCAAGGCGTTTTAGAAATCGCTGTTGGTGATGAAGTTGACGTAGCTCTTGACTCTGTTGAAGACGGCTTCGGTGAGACTCAACTGTCTCGCGAAAAAGCGAAACGTCACGAAGCTTGGATCGTTCTGGAAAAAGCTTACGAAGATGCTGAAACTGTAATCGGTATCATCAATGGTAAAGTGAAAGGCGGTTTCACTGTTGAATTAAACGGTATCCGTGCCTTCTTACCAGGTTCTCTAGTTGACGTGCGCCCAGTTCGCGACACCGCTCACTTAGAGTACAAAGAATTAGAATTCAAAGTTATCAAACTAGACCAGAAGCGTAACAACGTAGTTGTTTCTCGTCGTGCAGTTATCGAATCAGAAAGCAGCGCAGAGCGTGATGCACTGTTAGAAAACCTGCAAGAAGGTCAAGCAGTTAAAGGTATCGTTAAGAACCTGACTGACTACGGTGCATTCGTAGATTTAGGTGGCGTTGACGGTCTGTTACATATCACTGATATGGCATGGAAACGCGTTAAGCACCCATCTGAAATCGTAAACGTTGGTGACGAAATCAACGTTAAAGTTCTGAAGTACGATCGTGAGCGCACTCGTGTGTCTCTAGGTCTGAAACAACTTGGCGAAGATCCATGGTTAGAAATCAGCAAGCGCTACCCAGAAAACACTAAGTTAACTGGTCGCGTAACTAACCTGACTGACTACGGCTGTTTCGTTGAAATCGAAGAAGGCGTTGAAGGCTTAGTTCACGTTTCTGAAATGGATTGGACTAACAAGAACATTCACCCATCTAAAGTTGTTAACTTAGGTGACGAAGTTGAAGTTCTAGTTCTGGACATCGATGAAGAGCGTCGTCGTATTTCTCTAGGTCTGAAGCAATGTAAGACCAACCCATGGGATGACTTCGCAACTCGTTACAACAAAGGCGACAAGGTTTCTGGTAAGATCAAGTCAATCACTGACTTCGGTATCTTCATCGGTCTTGACGGCGGTATCGATGGTTTAGTTCACCTGTCTGACATTTCTTGGAACGGCACTGGCGAAGACGCAGTATCTGAGTACAAGAAAGGCGACGAAATCCACGCAGTGGTTCTGTCTGTTGATCCAGAGCGCGAGCGCATCAGCTTAGGTGTTAAGCAAACTGAAGACGATCCATTCAACGCTTACTTAGCTGACAAGAAGAAAGGTACTATCGTAAACGGTACTGTTTCTGCTGTTGATGCTAAAGGTGTGACTGTTGAACTAGCTGACACTGTTGAAGGTTACATCCGTGTAGCTGACATCAGCCGTGAGCGCATCGAAGATGCATCTACTGTTTACTCAGTAGGTGATGCTATCGAAGCTAAGTTCATGGGTGTTGACCGTAAGAACCGTTCTATCAGCCTGTCAATCAAAGCGAAAGACGAAGCTGAAGAAAAAGAAGTAATGGCGACCTTGAATAAACAAGAAGACGCTGTTATTAGTAATGCAATGGCTGAAGCGTTTAAAGCAGCTCGCAAATAATCGCCTGTTGTATGGGGAGTTTTTCTCCCCATTAGGTGACTGTGTTTGGCTTGATAATAGGGGATAGCTAGGATGACAAAATCCGAACTGATCGAAAAACTCGCCACCAGGCAGTCGCAGCTGTCGGCGAAAGAGGTTGAAGGCGCAATCAAAGAGATGTTGGAGCAAATGGCAACAACATTAGAAAGCGGTGATCGTATTGAGATCCGTGGCTTTGGTAGTTTCTCGCTTCATTATCGTGCACCGCGTACTGGCCGTAATCCAAAGACTGGTTCATCAGTTGAATTGGAAGGCAAATACGTCCCGCACTTTAAGCCAGGCAAAGAACTGCGCGAACGCGTTGACGCAGTTAATGTATAATTGACCGCATTACAAAAAGCCTCCGTAAGGGGGCTTTTTTATATCTAATGCAAGGCAAAGCTGGTCAGCTCAGTAAATTTCTTGGATAATCAGAAAATTGAAAGGCGTTTAAGGGAGTGCGACGTGAAATCTTTTGTAGCGACAGTCCTTGTGGCACTGTTATTTATCGTGGCATTGATTTTTGGTGCGCGTAATGAACAAGTAGTGACGATCAGCTACTTTGTGGCTCAGGGTGAGTACCGTTTACCCGTAGTATTAGCCGTGGTTTTCTTTGCAGGCTTTATGTTGAGTTGGCTTGTGGCCAGCTATTATATTGTCAAACTGAAATTGGCTTTAGCGGCGACCAGAAAAAAATTAACGGTCCAAACCGCTAAAACTCCTCAAGGTGTAGACGCCTAATATGCTTGAGATCCTCTTCCTGTTGCTTCCTATTGCTGCCGGTTACGGTTGGTATATGGGGCGGCGGAGCATAAGGCAAAACCAGAGTAACCAGCGTAAACAATTAAGTCGTGATTATTTCACCGGCTTGAATTTCCTGTTGTCGAACGAGTCAGACAAAGCGGTCGACTTATTTATCAGTATGCTCGATGTGGACGATGAAACCATCGATACCCATCTTTCCCTCGGTTCGCTATTTCGCAAACGCGGTGAAGTTGACCGTTCCATTCGTATCCATCAAAACTTAATCGCACGCCCAACGCTCACCAATGAACAGCGCGATATCGCGATGATGGAACTGGGTAAAGATTACCTTGCGGCGGGCTTTTACGACCGCGCGGAAGAAATTTTCCTGAACTTAGTGAGTCAAGATGACCATAGCGAAGAGTCTGAGACGCAGCTGATTGCCATTTATCAAGTCATTAAGGAATGGCAAAAGGCCATCGATATCACCAAGCGCTTAAGTCGCAAGCGTCAGCAGGTGCTTAAACCGATTATCGCCCATTTTTATTGCCAGCTTGCGGACGAAACCAGTGATGATGCTGACAAGGTCAAGCTATTACAACAGGCATTAAAACAAGATCCTAAGTGCGGCCGTGCCTTACTCACGCTCGCCAAAAAATTTCTCGACGCCAAGGATTACAACCAGTGCAAATCTATGCTGATGGCACTGAAAAAGGCCGACATAGAACTCTTCGCCGATGCCTTACCCACGGCGAAGCAAGTGTATCGCGATACCCAAGATAAAGAGGGTTATCAAGAATTATTAGCGGGCGCGATGGCCGAAGGCGCGGGCGCCTCTGTGGTGGTAGCGCTTGCTCAACATATGATTAGTCTCGATGAGATAAAAGCTGCTGAAAACATGGTGTTAGATGCCCTGTATCGCCATCCCACCATGAAGGGATTTCAGCACTTAATGCAGATGCACCTGCGTCAAGCTGAAGAAGGTCAAGCCAAACAAAGTTTGACTATGCTTGAGCAACTAGTTGAACAACAAATTAAATTCCGTCCAAGTTATCGCTGTAAAGAATGCGGTTTCCCATCCCACACCCTGTATTGGCATTGCCCCTCCTGTAAAAAATGGGGCACCATTAAACGGATCCGTGGCTTAGACGGTGAATAACCTTTAGAAATACCTTGTTAGTGTAACTCAGTTGGAGAGATGATGACGACCAAACCTATCCTCGTAGCGCTTGATTACGATAATAAAAACCATGCCTTACAACTGATAGATCAACTCGATCCCAACATGTGCCGCCTCAAAGTGGGCAAAGAAATGTTTACCCTATTTGGCCCACAATTGGTTAAAGACATTCATGACCGTGGTTTCGATCTTTTCCTCGACTTAAAGTTTCACGATATTCCGAATACCGTCGCTAAAGCGGTCTCGGCCGCGGCAGAACTGGGCGTGTGGATGACAAACGTCCATGCCAGCGGTGGCTTGGCCATGATGGAAGCGGCGAAAAAAGCGTTGCAGCCCTATGGTAAGGATGCACCTCTGCTCATCGCAGTAACGGTTCTCACTTCGATAAGTGATGAGGATTTAAAACTCATTGGCATCGATGTGCCAGCCTTTGAGCATGTGCAACGTCTCGCTAAACTCACCAAACAGGCAGGCCTTGATGGTGTAGTCTGTTCGGCGCAAGAGGCGAGTGTACTTAAATCGCTCTTAGGCCGAGATTTTAAACTTATCACCCCGGGGATCCGCCCTGTGGGCAGTGACGTGGGTGACCAACATCGGGTGATGACGCCACCGGAGGCGCTTGCCGCTGGTTCTGATTATTTAGTGATTGGTCGACCAATTACTAAGGCCGCCGATCCTCTGGCGGCGCTGCAGGCGATTCATCAATCTCTCGCTTGAGTGGCATGATGAAAGCCATTGCGGTTTAAGCACTTGTTCGCACGTTAATTTGACCGTTCATGGAGAATGCCCATGCTGAATACTACGATGTTGAATTATCAAGGTAAGAATGTTGTCGTTGTCGGTGGTACGAGTGGAATTAACCTCGCGATAGCCAACGCCTTTGCGCAGGCTGGCGCGAATGTGGCGGTGGCGAGTCGCAGCCAAGATAAGATTGATGCCGCCGTGTTGCAGCTCAAACAGTCAAATCCAGATGGGTTCCACCTCGGGGTGAGTTTTGATGTGAGAGATTTAGCTGCGGTTGAGCAGGGCTTTGAAGCCATCGCCTCCGAATTTGGCTTTATCGATGTGTTGGTAAGTGGCGCTGCAGGTAACTTTCCGGCTACAGCGGCAAAACTCTCTGCTAATGGCTTTAAAGCCGTGATGGACATTGATCTGCTGGGCAGTTTTCAAGTGCTAAAGACGGCTTATCCTTTACTGCGTCGCCCCCAAGGGAATATTATTCAAATCTCGGCGCCGCAGGCATCGATAGCCATGCCAATGCAAGCCCATGTGTGCGCCGCTAAAGCGGGCGTAGACATGCTCACTCGGACATTGGCGATAGAATGGGGCTGTGAAGGGATACGCATAAACTCCATTATTCCTGGACCAATCGCTAACACTGAAGGATTTAACCGTTTAGCGCCGAGCGCAGCGCTGCAACAGCAAGTTGCACAGTCTGTACCGTTAAGACGTAATGGTGAAGGGCAGGATATTGCTAATGCCGCGATGTTTTTAGGATCAGAGTATGCCTCGTACATCACGGGGGTTGTGTTACCCGTCGATGGAGGCTGGTCACTTGGCGGAGCGAGCATTGCAATGACCGCATTAGGCGAGTTTGCGACTAAAGCGCAGCAGTGATAAGAATTAGTTAAGCGTTGTAACTTATTTATTTGATAGAGAAATCGGGTGAAAATCCATGGCGAATGCATTACAAGAGCAGCTGCTTAAGGCTGGCCTTGCCAGTAAACAAAAAGTGCGTGATGTGAAGACGCAAAAACGTCGCGATAAAAAGGCGCGGGTGGATGATGGTTCGAGCGCATTGAAACACGAGATCGCCGAGCAAAAACGACTCCAAGCTGAAAAAGATAAAGCATTGAACGAGCAGCGTTTTGCCGAAGCAACTGCCCGCGGGCAGGTACGTGGCTTGGTGAGTGAATTTACTCAATTTGCGATTAAGATCCCAAGCCATGCCGAGGTTAAATTTAACTATACCCTCGATAATAAAATCTATTCAGTTTATATCGATGAGAAAATCCAATCGGAACTGCTTAAAGGACTGTTAGGGATTGTTCGATATGAGGATAAGAGCTACCTAGTCCCCCATAAATTGGCTGAGCGCGTTAATTTGTTGGTGCCACAATGGTGCGGTTATCTATGGCAACAGGATGAAGGGAAGGCGATAGAGGTCGAAGATGATCCCTATGCAGATTATGCGATCCCAGACGATTTAATGTGGTAATCAATGCGTTAATCGTGAGCTAAGCCGACGACGCATCGCTTATCTCTGGCTACACTAAAACCCTTAAGGCAACTTAAGGGTTTTTTATTGCCCGTATTTCACATTAACGGTTTTACTGGTTCTGAGTTACAAAGTGAATTTGTAATGAGATTGTTTTCTGTATTGAACTGGTATAAATTAAAACAACTGTTTAAATCCTACGTTTAAGAGTCTACCCATGAATCCTTACCAAGCTCCGTTAGCGGATATGCGTTTCTTATTGGAACAGGTTTTTGATGCGCCAAATACTTGGGCACAACTCCCTGATATTGCTGAAATGGTCGATATGGATACGGCCGGCGCGATTCTCGAAGAAGCCGCGAAAATCAGTGCTGAATTAATCCATCCGCTTAACCGTGCTGGCGATGAGCAAGGTGTTCTTCATCAGGATAATCGAGTGATTACGCCCGATGGTTATAAAGCCGTTTACGATCAATATTCCCAAGGCGGCTGGGTGGGCCTGTGTGGTGAGCCCGAGTTTGGCGGTATGGGTATGCCGAAAATGCTGGGTGTGTTAGTCGATGAAATGGCTTACAGCGCCTGTAATGCATTTACTCTGTATGGTTCACTCACGGCGGGGGCGGCACTGTGTATTAATGCCCACGGCAGTGAAGAGATTAAAGAAACCTATTTGCCGAAACTTTACAGCGGTGAATGGGCAGGTGCCATGGATATGACTGAACCTCAGGCAGGCTCAGATCTACGTAATATCCGTACCCGTGCTATCCCACAGGATGACGGCAGTTATGCCATTAGTGGCAGCAAAATCTTTATCACGGGTGGCGATCATGATTTGACCGAGAACGTCATTCACTTAGTGCTGGCAAAGCTTCCTGAAAGCAAAGGTATTTCGCTGTTCCTCGTGCCTAAAACCACGGTTAATGCTGATGGCAGTTTAGGTCAGGCGAACGGCGTGAGCGTGGGTTCCATCGAACATAAAATGGGGCTTAAGGGCTCAGCCACCTGTGTGATGAACTTTGATGAGGCAAAAGGTTACCTGATTGGTGAGCCAAATCGTGGTTTAGTGTGTATGTTCACTATGATGAACTACGAGCGTTTAGCCATCGGTATTCAAGGGCTTGGCAGTGCGCAGGCCGCTTATCAAATGGCCGCCGATTATGCCAAAGAGCGCAACCAAGGCGTTGCCGCTGGCGGCTCGCCTACGGGCAGCGATTCCGATCCTATCATTGTGCATGGTGACGTGCGTCGTATGCTGTTGACTATCCGTGCGATGACTGAAGCGGGGCGCGCACTCTCAGTATTTACCGGTAAACAACTCGATTTAGCAAAATATGCCGAGGATGAAGTCAAAGCCAAGGCTGCTCGTTATGTGGGCTTGTTAACACCAGTCGCGAAAGCATTTTTAACTGACCGCGGTTTAGATGCCACTATCATGGCGCAGCAAGTGTTTGGTGGTCATGGCTATATTCGTGAAACCGGTATTGAGCAGTTAGTACGTGATACTCGTATTGCGCAGATTTACGAAGGCACTAACGGTATTCAGGCCATCGACTTCCTCGGCCGAAAAGTCACAGGCGATAATCTCGCGACCCTTAAGGAGTTTGTCGCCGAGTTAAAGGCGCAAATGCGTGAGTTTACTCAGGTTGATGCGGTGAAAGTTTCCGCCGTTTGTGCCCGTTTGGATGCCTTAGTCAATGTTGCCGAATCCATTAATGAACAAAAGCTGACTCAACCAGCGCTCATTAACGCCAGTGCGGTCGACTTTTTGGATGCCTTCGGCTTCACTCTCTATGGGTTCTATTGGTTAGCCATGTTGGATAAAGCGGTGGGGGCTGAAGATAAACAGTTTGCCGAGCAAAAATCATATCTCGCTAAATTCTATTTCGACAAATTGCTGCCTAAGGCTGACTATCACTTAGCACAAGTGCGCGCGGGAGATACCAGCACTATGGCGATGCCTGCAGAGCTGTTCTAACCAGCTTAATCGCGTTAAACGTTCGCATTAACCTAATAAAAAAGCACTGATATTCAGTGCTTTTTGTTTTAATTGCTGTGTATATGACTCTACACCTTATTGGATATTAATCACTTAACTTGACGGTGCTCAGCTCTGTGGTCGTTGTTTGGCTGGTCTGAGTTTGAGTTTCGACAGCGCTCAGCAGCCGAGTTAAAAAATCGGCGCTAAAGGCGGGTTTACGCTGTTTTTTAGTTTCGGGGCTAATGCCGTTCTCAAGTACCACAAATAGAATATCCCGTTGCTGCGCTAAACGCATAAAGCCAGCTAAATTGGCAACGCCCTGCATCGAGCCAGTCTTGGCAAACACTAGATGTTTTAAGGGCGGTTTAGTATATCCCAAGCGATATTGCAGTGTGCCGCTGACACCAGCCTCGGGCAAACTGTCAATGAGGCTGTGAAAGCGTGCATCTTGATAAATGAGCGCCAGAACATCGGCTAACTGTTTTGCGCTTAACAAGTTATAGCGAGAAAGTCCTGAACCATCGACGATATTGGCATTGGTTAAATCAATCCCAAAATCGCTAAGGATATGGCGCATTGCCGCAGCACCATGGGTAAAGCTGCCTTGTGCTTTGTAATAACTTTGCCCCACGCGCTTAAACAAACTATCGGCAATCAGATTATCCGACTTCAGCAGCATGGTTTTTAACAGCTCAGGCAAGGGCGCGCTGCTATGGCTGGCAATCAGTTTCGCCTTAGAAGGGATGGTGTTGCCTATTTTCACTTTCCCCGAAAGTGAGATTTCACCTTTGAGCGTCGCTGTTAGGGTGTCCATGGCAAATTTTTCGGGATCGCTAATGGCAATCGCTAGTGGTATCGCTTCACTGCCGGGATAACAGCCCCGAAGATGATACTGATTCTGGCCAAGGCGCACTAAATCGAGCTGGCAAAAATCATGACCTGCTTGTGGGGAGAATATGGCGTCACTACTCACTTTCACCCCAAAACTGGATGCCCTTAATTTGACCTCAGAAGCATGCTTGGCTGAGCTTGGGGCAAACTGCCCGTAAACGCAGTTTTGATTGATGATATAACTCGACACTGGCGCGGCAAAGCAAATCCCAAGGTCATCCCACACCCAGCCAGGTGCTTGTAATTGCTCTTGTTTATCCCCGATTAGATAGAGATGTCCCTCAACGCTTTTTATGCCTTGTTTTTGTAGATGGGCAAACAAGGCCTTAAGATCGTCCTGAGTCAGTGTTGGATCGCCGCTAAAACGTAGATAAACACTGCCCGCAATATGACCTTGGCGAATGGGTGCATCACTCCACAGCTCAGTGACATAGCGAAAATCTGGGCCAAGGTTGGCCATTGCGGTCACGGCGGTCAGCACTTTTTGCGTGCTGGCGGGGATAAATAAGGTATCGGCTTGCTGGCTGTATAACAGTGTGTTGGTACTTAAATCTCGGGCCAGCAAAGCGACTTGCGAATGGCGCGGGGCAATGTCGGTGATTTGCTTGGCAAATGTCGACTCATCCAGCGGATGAATTGCTGCAATCGCTTGAGTTGGCAGCAGAATACTTAACATGCTGCCTAAGAGTAACCCCTTAAGCTTGGGGCGAGTGAATGATGCCTGCAACTTATCCTTGTTTATCGAGTGCGTCATAGGTGTCCTGAATGTCCTTTTTACCATTAGCGGTCATTGCTGCCATCGTCTTTTTCCATTAGACGATACAGCCTTAGGGTGACAAATAAAACCAATCCGATAAAAAGCGGCAAAATGAGCAAGCCGAGCTGCGCTTTAAAATGAAATATGCCCCAAGCTAAGGCTAAGGTGAGGGCGAGGGTCAGTAGGATTTTTTTGTTCATGGTGTTAGGCAATAGGGTCTTAAGATGTTTTAGTTTACGCTAAAACAACGATCACAGGCACGCTTGCCTGCGGCAGAAGCCCCGTTTTGTGACTCACACACCATTTTGCTTATGGTCTGCCTAGCGTCGATTAGCCGTTGTGGACAAAAGGTTCAGGGGAAAAACAGTAAAAGCATTTAGTTAGCCGTTAATGCAGGCATAGAAGCCTGCCGTTTGTGGGCTAAATTGCTGCATTTTAGTCCTGCTGGTGAGGAATGCGTCGTTTCAGGTCAAATTACCAGCAAAATAGGCGCTATCCCGCGTGCTTTTCGCCGAAAAGTCTTGCCGAGTTGCAGTGAAGTCGGTAATTTCTACCCCTTACGATTTTAGGATCTCAGGTAACCACTAAAACCATGCCTCATATTAGTATGCGCGGCTTGCCACAGGCAGTTGTTGCAGAGCTTAGCCAAACATTACTGCAGTCTTTGGCGGCTATATGTAAAGGTAATGCAGAGAGTTTTACATTAGATTGGATCCCAAGCATCAGCTACCGTAATGGCAGAATTGATCAACGCTTTGTCCAAATCGAATTGCTTTGGTTTCCGGTTGACCCTGATATCCATCTTAAAGTAGAACAAACGATCAGGCTGGCAGTGACAGAAGCCTATCCAGAATTAACCCAAATTGCTGTGATGTTTTTGTCACTGACCCCAAGCGCTTCCTATCGGGGTGGTCAGCATGTTTAAAGGAGGATGCCTTGCTAGATAAGCTTGGTGGAATAGCCGTTCAACCCGAGGCTTTAACGTGGTTGCTTACGCCATGCCGATTTAAGGCAGAATTGCTTAGCCGTATCGAAAATGCCAAGGACAGCATTTATATCGCCGCACTCTATCTTGAAGACGATGAGGCGGGGCGCGAAATTTTACAGGCCCTGATGACGGCTAAGGCGAATAACCCCGCGTTAGATGTCAAGATTTTGGTCGATTTTCACCGTGCTAGACGCGGCTTGATTGGTCACAAGGGCGACAGCGGTAACTATCTGATGTACCGCAAAGTCATGGCCGAGGCAGAGCATCCTATCGACATTATGGGCGTGCCGGTCAAATCTCGTGAGTTTATGGGCGTGCTGCACCTTAAGGGCTTTGTGATTGATGATGCTGTGATTTACAGCGGTGCCAGCCTGAATAACATTTATCTGCAGCAAAACGATAAATACCGTTTTGACCGTTACCATGTAATTGAGTCGGCCGAGTTAGCGCGCAGTATGCGCACTATGATCCAGCGCTACATTATTGCCGATCCTGCCGTTGCCTCGCTCACTCAAGATGCGCAGCAAGAAGTCTTGCCGCCTAAAACCGATGTGCGCAGCTTCAAACTGCGATTATCACAGGCACAGTACGAGTTTAACGCGACCCGCAGTGGCAACCGTGTCACCCCTTTACTGGGATTAGGCCGCAAACATAACCTGCTGAATAAAGCCGTGATTGCCATGGTGGAAGAGTCAAAAGATAGGCTGTTTATCTGCACGCCTTATTTTAATCCTCCCTATATTTTGGTGCGTGCCTTGGCTAAGCACCTGCGTAAAGGCAAACGTATCGACATAGTCGTAGGGGATAAAACGGCGAATGACTTTTACATTCCCCCCGAGCAGGATTTTTCTACCATAGGGGCCTTGCCGTATCTGTATGAGCAATCGCTGCGAAAATTTGCTAAGCGTCAGCAATGGGCAATCGATAATGGCCAGCTCAATATTCACCTGTGGAAACACGGTATCAATAGCTATCACCTCAAGGGGATCAGCGCCGATGGTCGTAAACATTTGATCACGGGCTCAAACTTAAACCCGAGAGCATGGGCGCTGGATTTAGAGAATGGGTTACTCATTCACGATGAAAGCGGTAGCTGGAAGGCGCAATTCGAGGCCGAGCAAAGCCATATCCTTGAACACACGCAACGGCTGTATCACTACAGTCAAGTGGATACCTTGCAAAGCTATCCCGCCCCAGTGAAGAAGATTATGAATCGTATTAGAAGGCTAAAAGCAGATTTCCTGCTCAGACGCATTCTCTAATTGCACCCAATAAAAAGCCCACGAATGTGGGCTTTTTATTGGGTGTCTTGCCAATTATGGATTTTGCGGTAACAGGGTGTGGTGGGTATCGTTTTGATCCCTTGCATAATGCAAGGCGACAATAACTAACAGCACCATCAGTGCGCTCAGCAAACCAATGCTTAATTGGCCGCCCGTAGGTACGAGCGACATGGTTAGGGCCGCGAGTCCCGCGCCGAAATTTTGTAAGCCACCGAGTAGGGCGCCCGCAATACCTGCTTGGCGTGGAAACGGCTCTAGTGCGGCCGAGGTTAATGTCGGAAATAACATGCCAGCGCCACTGAAAAACAACATTGAGCCTATCAATAAACTCCAACCTACAACTAGTTGAAAAATACCGGGGATCAACATAAACAGTGCGCCGGCGCCTAGCAGTGCAACGCCTTGTAAAACCGTACGCTGCGCCTGTTTTTGTCTACCCGCAATCAGGGCGCCGAGTAAATATCCAGGGATGGGCGCGACAAAATAACAGCTCACCATAAACGGCGAGAGCTGCAAATATTGGCCATAGAGTACGCCTGCAATGGCTTCGAAGGCGGCAATGCCTGCGAAGGTCGCGATAAGCGAAAGCAAATAGGCTCGAAAACTTCGGTGGCGCAGTACATGTCGATAGGATGCCAATATGGGTTGTTGCTCTCGCTTATGCTTGGGTAAGGATTCCTTAAAACCAAAGCAAAGGAGTAGCCAAACCAAACTGCCAAATCCAAACAGCACCCAATACACAGCCTGCCACCCCCAGTAAGCTGAGGCAAAGCTGCCTAAGAAGGGCGCGACTAAGGGCAAAAATACCACTGCCATAGACACATAACTGTTAAATCTAACTAAGTTATCGCCAAAGTAATGATCCCTCGGAATACTGCGACACAGGGCGCCTGCACTCGCAGTTCCCAGCCCCTGTAGTAGGCTTGCGAAAATCAGTTGGCTAAAACTTGTGGCTTCTGCCGCCATAAACGCGCCAAGGATAAAAATACCAATACCAATGAGCAGCGGAATTTTACGCCCAACGCGGTCGGATAATGGGCCATAGATAAACTGACATAGGCCGTAGGCGAGCAAATAGCAAGCCATGACCGCCTGTAATTGGCTGGCATCCACGGCTAAGCCTTGGGCGATAAGGGGGAGTGCGGGGACAAAAATAGTTTGTGCCATCTGCCCACAGGCCACCATAAAAACCAGCATAAAGAGTAACTGTGTGGCGCTTCCTGCGGCGGGTGTCGGCGCTTTTTGTGAGATTAAAGACGGTGCATCGTCTGACATCATAATTCCATTAAAAAAAGCAGAGTTGAACAATGGCGCGCATCTTACCCCCAAAACATTTCAGTTCAAGTGGCAATCATATTGATTTACAGGAATATTTTTTAATCTTACCCATAAGTTTTTCTATCGTTTTACGGCTGTAAAACGGGGTTTACACTTAGTGTTTATGCTGTTAATCAGGTTTAATTATTGATCGTCGGACGGAGCCTAAGTTAATGATTGGCCGATTTTTATTAACAAGATATTTGATGCCTAAAGCGTACGGACGAAGAGCGAGCTTGCTCTCCATCCAAAGCTCAAAGAAAATTGTCGGATTTAGGCAGGAATAAACGGTTAGATGGTGACTTAGTTTGACAGTGTTTTAGTTCGACAGGGTTTCTAAGCCTGTGAGTATTTGATAGCCCACAGTCACGCGTGGTGGCACGGGATAATTTTTATTGCTGAGTAACACCATGGCCAGTTTCTTTGCTGGAATATAAGCCACGTAGGCGGCAAAACCACCGGTTGAGCCTGTCTTATTCACCCATTGATCGGCTTGTGGTGATTGAGGTGGCATCATAGCGCGCACAGGCACGCTGCCAAACACCACTTCTTGAGTATGTCCCGCAAGCAGCTTATCGAGTGCAATTGGATAGGGATAATCTTCCCAAATCAGTGCTTGGGTCATCATACCCACATCAAAGTAGCCGACATGTGTGGCATCGATGGCCTGTTGCAATGCAGGAGTTATCGCGTGCTGCTGCATGTTGATTTCAGCAAAACGTAGCAAATCCACCGCAGTTGTTTTTATCCCATAGGCCTCATCGGCTAACACGCCAGGATTGAGGCGCACGGGCTGGTCTTGTTTATTATAACCTTGGGCGTACTCGGCCATGTTGTTAGCTGGTACTTCGATATAACTGTGGCTTAACCCCAGTTGCGGAAATAAGGTGTGTTCCATGGCGTTGGCAAAGCTTTTGCCTAACTGTTTTGCGGTAATCAAACCCAGTAACCCAATGCTGGGATTGGCATAATTACGATGGGTGCCTGCCCCATAAGCGGGTTGCCAAGTTTTAAAGTAACCCATTAGTTCGGCATTGTTGGTGATGTTTTCAGGTACTTGCATGGGCAAATCGCCCGCAGTATGGGTCGCGAGATTGATAAGATTAATCTGGTCAAAGGCACTGCCCCTTAATTCGGGTACATACTCGCTCACCTTATCCGTGAGTGTGAGCTTGCCTTCAACTTGAGCATAACTTGCGAGTGTCGCGGTAAAGGTTTTACTGATAGACCCTATCTCAAACAATGTGTTTGTACTGACTTTTTGGTTGCTGGTCTTAGAGCTGACACCATAGGGGAAGAAATACGTTTGCCCATTGAGGCTGATCCCAACGATTGCACCTGGGATCCCATGCTCTGTCATTAAGGGATTGATCGCCGAATCGACGAGGGATTGAATGGCCTGCGCTTTTACCTGTGTCGCGTCTTGCGCAGTCGGTGCTGCATGGGCCATCAATGGCATCGTTGCGAGCAGTACTAAACTAAGAGGAGCAAAATGGTTTACTCCCAATGAGCCTGATGCGCTGCGCGTATTTTTTGCGATTTTCGTAAGTGAAAAGGGCATACAATTCCTTCAATGACAATGGGCTACAATGCTGGGATTCAAAAGCGTGCAAATGAAAAATAGGCTCTGTTTAATCGTAACGTTTAAAATCAGAGACCGATGAAAGGTTTAGCATAAGACAACCCCGACTGACTATTAGATTTAGCCCAAGCTGCTGAAGTTTGAGCCACAGTTTAGCAAGCGGTGAATACTGAGGTGCAAAAGCGTTACGGACTAGGTGGATTGATGTTGCAGACTATTCTAATGTGGGGCAGCGCGATAAGGCTTTAATTTTTCATAAACGTAGAAAATAGCGCTTTTCAATAAGGTTAATTGCACCTTCCTCGGCCAAAGGATACACTGCGCCACCGCGTGCAGGTATGCACTTATACAGATTGCACTTATGCAGCGTAAAACCGGTGTGCACTGAGTACCACTGTTAATAACCCGTTCGACCGAAATAGACTGAGAATTGGCTGCCATGGCTCTAGCCCCCCACGCTGTACATCGCTTATATGAATACCGTAAATCAATATCGACTAAGCCCTTTGGCGCCCGCGGTAAAAAACTGATCCGCTGTCATTTTTGCCTATTGGGCGAGCAATTTTGTACCTGTTCACTGCGTAAACAGTTGACCACTCAGGCCAGTTTTCTGCTACTGATGTATAACGATGAGGTTTTAAAGCCGACCAACAGCGGTCGCTTAATTGCCGATCTTATCCCGGATACCCATGCCTTTCTCTGGTCGCGCACCGAACCCGCCCCTGAGTTGTTGGCACTATTGGCTTCAAGCGACTATCAACCCTTTTTAGTCTTTCCGGCACAATATGCCGACCAAGGGCAAACCGTATTGACTGAGGTGCCCATGGCCAGTCTTGCCGAGGGGAAACGGCCTTTGCTGATCATGCTCGACGGCAGCTGGCGTGAGGCGATTAAGATGTTTCACAAGAGTACTTATCTGCAGGGCTTGCCTATGCTGTCCTTCGACCCCGACACCTTAGCCACCTATGCCTTACGTAAGGGCAGCCATGACTTTCAATTAGGTACAGCGGAAGTTGCCTCGCTGGCGCTGGCGGCAATGGGCGAGGAGGCCAATAGTAGGGCATTAACGGCTTGGTTTGATCTGTTTGTGGAGTCCTCATTGCTCGGGCGTAACCGCCGCTGCCGCGAGGATATTCTGCCTATCAGCGAGTTTACCGATGCCTTCGAAGCGGCGTACAGTGCCGCAAACCCTGTCAAGCTGTAAACCTTTATTCATTCGCCCCAAGCGTACTCGCTCGTTTGGGGAGGGTGCTTTCCTTGTAAACGCCTTTAAATTCTCGCTTTAGCATTCCCGTCACAAATCATTGAACTTATTGATTTTAAAATTTCAATTTTATCCCGTTTGCCTTACACTGGTTTTGCATTGGTCACAGGACGTTACCTAGAACCGACTAAAATTGTTCAGACCACTTTGCCTATGCGAGTGGTTCCACTGTCTTTAGAGTGCGGGATTCGCATATGCCTCAACCATCTGTTACAGCTCGTTTTTTTGTTCCACGCTTAAGCTCATTTCCCCTTTATCTGAGTGGTGTTTTGCTCTGTATCTCTGTGAGTGGCTGCCAAGAACCCGACATCAAAATCTCCCCCAAAATGGTAGTGGTGGAAAAAGTCACCACGGCAACCGTGCCACTCTATGGCAATTATATTGGGGTGACCCAAGCTTCCTTAGACGTAGAAGTTCGGGCTCGGGTCGATGGCTTTGTGGAGGAAAAACGTTTTGTCGAAGGCAGTGCGGTGAAGGCGGGTGAACTGCTGTATCAGATTGATAATAAACCCTATGTAGCAGTGGTGAATCGTTTAAAAGCCAAACTGTCCTCACAGCAGGCGATTCTCGATAAGGCCGAGCGAGATGTGAAACGCTTAAAGCCGCTGTATGAGCAGGATGCCGCCAGTCAACTCGATTACGATAATGCGCTCTCCACTTTGGCGCAGGCGCGTTCTAACCTCACCGCGAGCCGCGCCGAGGTGGAAGAAGCCGAATTAGAACTGAGTTATACCGAAATTAAGGCGCCGATAGCCGGACTGGTGAGCCGCTCCGAGGTCGATATTGGCGCACTCGTGGGCAGTAAGGGTCAATCGCTCCTAACACGCGTCAAACAAGTCGACCCGATTTATGTCAGCTTTAATATGTCGGCGCTTGATTATTTGAATGCCCAGCGCCGCCTCACCAGTTACTCGGCGAAAAAGGAAGCCGAGGTTGAAGGTAAGGCGCTCGCGGGATTTGTGCGGATAACGCTCCCCGATAGCAGTGAATATCGCTACCTCGGGGATGTGAGTTTTACCGATCCTCAGGTAAACCCTAACACAGGCACCTTTGAGGTGCGCGCCATTCTGCCCAACCCTGAGAAGGAGCTGTTGCCCGGCCAATATACCAATGTGCGGATTAAACTGTCCGAAATCCCCAATGCGATAGTCATCCCGCAAAAGGCCACCCAAGTGGATCAGGGCGGGGTATACGTGATGGTGGTATTGCCCAATAACACGGTCGAGCGGCGCTTTATCGTGATCGATCATCAAGGGATTGAAGGTGTGGTGGTTAAAAGTGGCCTCAAGGCGGGGGAAATGGTGATCACCGAAGGCATGCACCGCGTACGCCACGGGCAAATTGCCGAGCCGTTAAGCGCGAAGGAATACGCCGAGAAGGAAGATGAGATGTCAAAAGCCGAGGCACTTAAGCGCCAAGCCTTGGAGCAGCAAAAGCAGGAGCAAAAATAATGGCGCAGTTTTTTATTAATCGGCCGATTTTTGCCAGCGTCATCTCTATCGTTATCGTGCTGCTCGGGGTGATTGCGATGTTTAAGCTGCCCGTCGATCAGTATCCTTACATCACGCCGCCACAGGTGACCATTTCTGCCTCATACCCCGGTGCGAGCTCTACCACCGCCGCCGAATCCGTCGCCACACCACTTGAGCAGGAAGTGAATGGTGTGCCCAATATGATTTACATGAGTTCTAAGAGCACCAACTCGGGCAGTACCAGTGTGACTATCACCTTCGATGTGGGCACCAATGCGGACTTGGCGGCGGTGGATGTGCAAAACTCCGCTCAGCAAGCTTCGGGTGGATTGCCAATCGATGTGCAAACCGAAGGGGTGACTGTCTCTAAAGATGCGTCGGTGGAATTACTAAAACTGGCGTTAACCTCGAATGATGAAAGGTTCGATGAGATTTACCTGAGTAATTACGCCACCATTAATATCGAATCGGCGCTTAGGCGGATCCCCGGCGTGGGCCGCACCCGTAACACGGGTTCACGCAGTTATGCGATGCGGATTTGGTTAAAACCCGATGCCATGGCGGGGTACAGCTTAACCACCACAGATGTGATCAACGCCATCAAGGCACAAAATAAAGAATCCCCCGCAGGCACCATTGGTACTCAACCCAATAATGACGATATCAGTTTAACCTTGCCCATCAGTGTGGCGGGCAGATTAAGCTCGGTGCAAGCATTTAACGAGATCATAGTGCGCGCTAATCCCGACGGCTCCATTATCCGGCTGCGGGATATTGCTGGCGTAGAACTCGGCTCATCCGCCTATACGTTGCAATCCCAGTTAAACGGTGAAAATGCCACCATCTTACAGGTGTATTTGCTTCCCGGTGCCAATGCCCTCGAGGTGACCCATAAGGTGAAACAGGCGATGGCCGAACTGTCGCAAAAGTTTCCCCAAGGGATGAAATGGGAAGTGTTTTATGACGCGTCCATCTTTATCCAAGAATCTATCGATGAGGTGATCCACACCCTCATCGAGGCCTTGGTACTGGTGGTATTGGTGGTGTATTTGTTCCTGCAGAATGTGCGCGCCACTTTGATCCCCGCCATTGCGGTACCGGTTTCCTTGATTGGAACCTTAGCGGCCATGTTGGCCTTTGGTTTTACTATTAATACCGTGAGTTTACTCGCGCTGGTTCTCGCCATCGGGATCGTGGTCGATGATGCCATTGTGGTGGTCGAAAACGTGGAACGGTTAATCCATGAGAAGGGCATGAGTGCAATCGATGCGACTCGGATTGCGATGAAAGAATTGTCGGGCGCATTGGTTGCCACCAGTTTAGTGCTCTGCGCGGTATTCGTGCCCGTATCATTCTTAGCGGGGATCACCGGCATCATGTACCGCGAGTTTGCGGTGGCGATTACCGTCGCTGTGTTGATTTCGACCCTCGTGGCGTTGACCTTAAGCCCCGCACTCTGCGCCTTATTATTAAAACCCAGCAAGGCACCTCAGCGGGGATTCTTCCATTGGTTGAATCGCAAACTCGACTTGGGGACCAATCAATATGTTGGCTTAGTCGCTTTAACCAATAAATACGCCAAACGCAGTTACTTAGCTTTTGCGATTATGTTTGGTGGCACCTATTTCATCATGTCCCATTTACCGAGCAGCTTTATGCCCGATGAGGACCAAGGTCGATTCTTTATCGATATGACATTACCCGATGGTTCTACGGTGAATCGTACCGAGGCGATTTTAAAGAAAGCCGAGCAATATGTGCGCGCCAATCCCGCCGTGGCCTATTCATTTACACTGGCAGGGGAAAACCGCCGCTCGGGGGCGAATCAGGCCAACGGCCAATTTGAAGTGGTGCTTAAGCCTTGGGCCGAGCGCGAAGCCAGTCATGCCACGGTACAATCTGTGATGAAGGCGATAGATAAGGATCTGAAAAACGTCTTAGAAGCTGAGTTTAACCTGTATCTGCCATCGGCCGTCCCCGGTTTAGGCAATGGCTCTGGGGTGGAAATGCAGCTCCAAGATACCTCAGGCACCCATTTTGATGGCTTGATTGAAACCGCCAACGAATTAGTCGAGCAGCTAAAGCTGCAGCCTGAGGTTGCCAGTGCCAGCGTGTCGCTGCAGAGCGCAATCCCGCAATTGCATTTAACGGTCGATGAGGCAAAGGCGATGGCGATTGGGGTGAATGTGGGTGATATCTACAGCACAATCAAAACCTTAACCGACTCCTCAACCGTGAATGACTTTAACCTCTTTGGCCGAGTGTATCGAGTGAAGATCCAAGCGGAAGAGAGTTACCGTCAATTCCCGCACCAAATCAAAGATTATTATGTGCGCTCATCGAGCGGCGCTATGGTGCCGATTGGTGTGCTGGCTAAGTATGACTACACGGTGGGGCCATCTTCGGTGACCCACTACAATTTATTCTCCAGCGCCTCCATCAATGTGACACCCGCAACGGGCTACGCCACTGGCGATGTTATCCAAGCCATCGAGCGGGTCGCAACGCCAATCCTGCCCGATGAGTTTAAATTCGAATGGACAGGCATTACCTACCAAGAGGTGCAGTCGGCAAACCAAACTGGCATTGCCATTGGGTTAGCCCTGTTATTTGTATTCCTGTTTTTAGCTGCGCTCTATGAGAGTTGGAGTATCCCGGTGGCGGTATTGCTGATCGCGCCCATCGCACTCTTAGGTGCGGCGGTCACGACCTTAATCAGTGGTATGCAGAGTAACTTATTCTTCCAAGTGGCCTTTATCGCCTTAATCGGCATGGCGGCGAAGAATGCGATTTTAATTGTCGAGTTTGCCAATCAGTTGCACCAGCAGGGGCGGACGCGTATTTCTGCGGCGCTCGAAGCGGCGACCATGCGTTTTAGGCCGATTTTAATGACTTCAATGGCGTTTATTCTTGGGGTGTTACCGCTGGTGTTATCCGAAGGACCAGGGGCCGTGAGTCGACAATCAATTTCGTTGCCCATCCTTGGTGGCATGGTGTTGGCAACCACCATAGGTATAGTGTTTGTGCCGCTGTTCTTCGTGACGACTGCTGGCTGGGTAAAAAAGAAAACCGTTAAACAACCTATTAAAACAAAAGAGGAATTACTCCTAGATCAAGAAACCGTTGAGGAGGTGAGCCGTGGTTAATCGCCTAACTCTATCCGACTCTCAATCAACGGCGACTCAGCCTTGGATACAGCCCATTTCGTTTGTTTTTCGTTTGCGCGTAAAGCCGCTTTATCTAGGGCTAGTGACGGCATTCAGTGTTGCGGGTTGCGCCATGGGGCCAGATTACCAGCGACCAGAGCTGGCGTTACCGAGTCAGTACCAAGCGCAAATATTGTCGCAAACCACTGCCGAGCAGGGAAATGTAAAGGACGTCTCGGCCCTCTCTTGGCGGCATTTTTACCAAGATCCCGTGCTGATTTCCTTGATTGAACATGCGCTGGCGAACAATCTGGATCTGCAAATGGCGCAGTCGCGCCTGCTCGCCGCCCGTTCAAAAATGACTGTGGTCGACAGTGCGCTTTGGCCAGAAGTCTCGGCAAATTTAGGCTATGAGCGCAGTCTCGATAGCGGTGCAACCAGTAAGGATCCCAGCCCGACTACCGCTGTGGATCTGGCGGGCACTGTGTCGTGGGAGCTCGATCTATGGGGTGCCAACCGCAGGGCGAGCGAGGCCGCCATGGCCGATTATCTTTCGGAGGTTGAAAAGCTCAGGCTCACCTATGTCAGTCTTATCAGTGATATTGCCAGCCGTTATTACGAATGGCTCGATATCGAGCAGCGTTATAGTGTGTCTATCGACACCGTGGGCTTACGGCAGAAGGAGCTGGATATCGCTAAGCTTCGCCATGCCAACGGCGTGATTTCGGGCCTCGATGTGCGTCAGGCAGAAGTTGAGCTGCAGAGTACGAAAGTGACCTTGCCGACATTAGACTATGAAAGAAAATATAAAATAAATCAGCTGCATATCTTGCTCGGTGAATACGATTACGCTTTACCATCCCCGCAGGGCTTACCCGAAAATATGGGGTTACCCTATGAGCTCAGCGCAGGCGTGCCCTCCGAATTACTGACGTTAAGGCCCGATGTCAAAATGTCGGAACAAGCAATGATAGCCGCCAATGCACAAGTGGGTATTGCCAAGGCGGCGTTTTTTCCTAAGTTCACCATTTCGGGCCAATATGGCCGGGAAAATAATCACCTTAAGGATATTTTCGATAGTAATGGAGTGACTTGGTCGCTCCTTGGCGGCATTAGTGCGCCGATATTTAATCGTGGGAAAATTGCCGCCGAATACGATATCGCCACCGAAGAGGCGAAGCAGTCGATGCTAAGTTATCGCAATGTGGTGTTGACCGCTTATTTTGATGTGAACGATGCGCTGAATAATCTTAAACGTGCCCAAGAGGCCATCAAAGCGCAAAGGGAATTAGTCCAATCTTCATCAGCTTATGCGCGTCTTGCACGGCTGCGTTACCAAAATGGTGTCGCTACTTCGTTGGATTTAATGGATGCGCAGCGGCAATTATTTAGCGCCCAATTAGCCTACAGCGAGATCTTAAGAGATAAACAATTGGCTAAAATTGCCCTGTACCGAGCCCTGGGTGGTGGTGCCGTCAGTGAATAAAAAATCCCCGCATGGCGGGGATTTTTATCGGGGTTCGGTGGGGGGAATTAGACCGCCACTTCTTTACCATCGAGTTTGCGGATCACTACCGTTGCCGCACGTGGGCGTAGCACGGTACCAGCAGGCGTTATTTCGGCGGCATTATTCGAATACGGCCAGTTACCTGGATGCTGAATGTTGGCAAAAACCGAAGTGTAATCGGGGCTAATAGCAAAGCCTGTGACTTCGCAATCGTTTGGTCCGACAAAGAAACGCTTCAATTCCATTTGGTTTTCGGCCGTCACACTCGCTTGCTTGTTAGCACTGTCGACTAAGGTTGATGGCACAATTGCCAGCATTTGATCGTTAGTTTCTTCGGCGACTTCTTTGGCACCATTATCGGTTTGCACCCATAAAATCCCGCGGGCGTCGAAGGCCAATCCATCGGGGCTGGCGAATTGGTTTAGATCCGTTAAGCCCGACAGGTTGGTCTCGGCATTGCCATCACTCGGTGAGCCAAAGACAAAAATATCCCATGTGAATTCAGTGTCTTTATCACCTTCATCCCAACGAATAATATGTCCAAAGGTGTTTTTAAGTCTGGGGTTGGCTGGGTTGGCTTCGGTACGTTTAGAGTTGTTGGTCAGGGTTAAATAGGCTGAACCTGTGAAGGGGTCTACCGCACACCACTCTGGGCGATCCATAGGCGTTGCGCCGACTAAATCCGCCGCCCCCGCGGTATTTAAGATAATCTCGGCCAGACTGGCAAAACTATCACCTAGGGTTTTGCCATCAGTCGTTTGGCTATCTAAGGTCAAAGGTAACCAGACACCACCGCCATTTTCGTTAAACTTAGCGGCATATAATGTTCCTTCATTCATATACTTATCACCCATTTGCAGGCGATTTGAGCTGTTGGCATCCTGTGGATCCCACACCGCATTCGACACAAATTTATATAAGTATTCGAATTGAGAATCGTGGCCAGAGTAGAACACCACAGGTTTACCTTCGGCTAATTTTCCGAAGGTACAACCCTCGTGGCGGAAGCGGCCAAGGGCAGTCCGTTTGATGGCGCGTGAACTTGGATTGTAGGGGTCAATTTCAACGATATAGCCGTGGCCATTGGCCTCGTTGCGATAATCATCTTGTGCACTATTGCCCTTAGGCGTGACATCAAAACGCGCGAATTCATCGAGACGTTCCTCGGCATGACCCGCTAAATCATCCCAGCCATAGCGAGTGCTGCTTTTGCTGATCCCGATACGCGCTTGATCGGCGGCTAAAGTGCCACGGTTGGCAAAGTAACCAGGCCAGTTTTCTTCGCAGGTCAAATAGGTGCCCCAAGGCGTGTAACCATTACCACAGTTATTTAAGGTGCCACGAGCCTGACTGCCATCGGGCGAGTAGCGGGTTTCGAGTAACGGTGAATAGGCGAGGGGGCCGGCGATATCCATCACTGTTGCGCCGGTAAAGCGGCGGTTATGGCTGTCGTTGTAAACAACTTCCCATTGATTATTAACGAGTTTAATTCTAACCACCGACACGCCGTGGGCATTAATTTCCTTACGGATCTCATCGATAATGGTCCGTAATCCAGTGGTTTCATCCACGGTTGGGCCATTTGGATGCAGGGCTATCTCATCGATATATTCATGGTTGATACAGAGTAAACCGTCATCGCCTGCGTCATTCAATGGGAAGAAATGCATACCATCATGGTGCATACCGACGGAGTTTGCTTGGTCATCGGCGGTATTGCTGCCATCGGCTTTCCAAGGCGCGGCCTTAGAATTTAATGGTGTTCCCCAAGGGGCGAGTACTTGTGCGCTGTAACCTTCGGGTACCACAACCGCATCCAAGCGAGCACCAGCGACGGATGTGAAGTTTAATTTGGCGCTACTTTGAGTCGGTGGCAGTGGCGGCACGGGATCGATAGGTGTTGGGGCAGGGGAATTGTCCGAACCACAACCCACTAATCCCATGCCTGCGAAGGCGGTCATCGCACCTAGGCCTAATCCGCTTTTAACAAAATTACGGCGGGATAAATGTTTATCCAACACTTGATTAAAAGGTTCGTTATTACTTTTATTATAAAGTGTCGGGTCAAAGGTGGCCTTGCTCATATTTTATTCCGGCTAGTTCGATGAATTAAATTTCGAACCTAAGCCTAAAGTAGCAATATGACACTAAAGCTGAGTTTATATGACAGTAATACTGCAATATGTAAAACTTATTGTTTATTAATTTTATCTTAAAAATTACAGTGTTTTTTAATCAATAGATAAAAAGAGAGTTGTTAATTAAGAGATAATATTGCGGTTAATCTTCTTTCGGTTTTAAGTAATGACGCAGTGAACGGGGATCCGTATGTCCAGTTCTAGCCATGATATATAATGTATCTTTATTATTTTCATGTAGTTGTGTAACACAACCGCTACGCAAACTGTGGGCGCCATAATATTGCGAAGGTAATCCCGCTTTTACACAATATTGTTTAATGATCCGATAAATATCATCACCATTTAAGAACCCACTATTTCTGACTAATGATGATTTGCAAGTGACTTTATCACTTATCTGATAGGGTCTTAATGTTTTACCGTCACGGGAAATGGAACGAAATAGATGCCCGTCTGTAATTTGACTCTCCTTTAGCCAGTCCTTAACGGCATTATATGCAGCAAAAGGTTCTGAGTCGGGTAAATTCTTCCATTCCCTTAGTCCCTGTTGATTGCTTTTAGAAAATGGCAGCCGTACTTTTAATTTGTCCCGCATAAAACTTAAATATTGTACTTTTAAATTGGCCAATTCTGAGCGGCGAAATCCGCCCTGTAGTCCAAGTTGAATAATGGCTTTATCCCTTGAGCGCAGCAGTGGATGGGGTTGTTGCTCTATCGCTTGGATCAATAACTCGACCTCATCGTACATGATTGGTTGCTGATCATAATCTTGGACTTGCCTATGGTGATTACGACTAAGGCCGCGCATCACACGGATCACCAACGGGTGTTCGGTGGGGGATGGAAATCCTGCTTGAATATGATAGTAACGGATCGCGGCTAGCCGAGTCGTTAAGGTTTGCTTTGAAAGCTGAGTCCCACTGCTTGCTTGGAGCAATTCTTTTTGATGACCGATAAAAGAAATAATACTGCGCGGATCGGCGGGTAAGGACTGCAGCTGATGCGCCACGCAATATTGTTCAAATAGGCCAAAGCTGGTCCGATAAACCCGACGGGTATTGATGGAGATTTCGTATTCAGTTTCAGCGGCCGCGTTAAAAAAATCACTGTGAACCGATTGGGGCAGTGAGCTTTCCTCAAAAAATGGCGTATCCATTTTTTTATCGCTTGCTGTGAAATTCGATGCTATGCCAGAGGAACGGCTAGGAGCACTTCCACCTGTGGAATAATGGATAATCGATTTAGACATGGAAGTATTTTATGGCCGATAAAACTGGCGCAATTATACGTAAAAGCAGCCTTTATCTACCAGTGATAATCGTTATTATCACTGGTAGAGCAGTTATTTGTATTTTAATTAATCGTATCGGTCAAAAAGAAAGCATTATTTAAGATGGAGGGGTAGGCAAGGCGGGCTCAATACGAATTAAATGTATAAGGTGGACTCAGATAACAGATTAATAAGCGATAAAGATGAACTTGGTTAATTGGTTGTTATTTCGTCAATTACAGCTGTGCTAGTTAAATTTGGCGAGAAAACAACCTGCATTTATTTTGCTAGTTGGCTAACTGTGTAGGTTAGTAGCTATATTTTTAAAAGATGGTTTAACCATTTTATAAGGTTGAAAAGTAGCAGAAAAATTTAACTTATGATTTGCTGATGTAAAACTGATATCGATTTAGCCATGCTAAAACAGGGGATTAGAGGACAAGAGAACTACGAGCTCCATCTCGTTTGTTTGTGGAGTGGAGCGTTTAACCTTGTGCTGTAAAAATGAACCTATAAAATGGTGTAACCATTCTTTTAATCTATGTTGTTTGTCGCTATCATAACTCTATTCATAAACCATTATTAGAAAGTATAAAACGATACCAATGACGACAAACACGCTATGGGAATATCATCATGCCGCGCCTACCGCGGGCCGAAAATTATTACTGTTAGATAAATCTGAATTAGTGTTTGCCTTGCCGTTAATTTATCGCATGGTTCATCCCGAAAGTGTCACTGAGCGGGCAGAGTGGTTTCAGTTAAATCAGTCTCAATCCAGTTATACCGAATTAATTGCTAATTTAAATTTACTGGTTCAACTGCGCAAAAAAAATCAGCCCGTTGACCAACAACTACAATCTGTAAATCGAATGCTGAATCAATATTTCAGTGATTTGGGCTGGCGCATGGTGCGAAAAGAACTTTCACAAATTAAAAAGCGCCAAAAGAAATCCCACATCGAAGTCAGTAAAGATATTATTTTACGTTTGAAGCGTTATATGGAACTCGAACGTTTGGACAGTTTTGATCAAGCGCTCGATACGTTATTATCGGAACATGCCGCGGCCGTAGCTGCCATGGCTGAAGACGAGAGTCAGGTTTAAAATATTCGTGTGTGTTTTTAACCTTAGCGTACGTGACTTCTTGCGGGTGTCACATACACTCAAAGAGAGGAAGCTTAAGCGTGAATATAGCTAATTCGCTGCTGCCACCTCTTAGTAACTTTCTATTTTTGATGAGTTTTATACAGGGAATAGCATGTCACAGCATAGAACTGTTGCCGTCCTTTGCCGCGTGGAGCCAGGGTGTTTGGGGCCCGATGGACGTGAGCATATTGAAGCTTTTTGTGCCTTAGCACAGCAAGCTATGAAGCTTTTTGCCGCCGATATGGTGACTTGGACGCTAGTGCCCCGTTACGATAAAACACTGCCAGAAATGGAATACAGTATCGCCAACAAAAGTTTATCTCGCGTGCAAGTGACACAGTATTTCAATACCTTAGGTCAAGATGTTGATACCTTTGAAGAAGCCTTCAACGACAAACTCACCGCCTTTATCAATTTATATTTAGCTAGAAAATCATAGCGGCACGCTTACTCGCATTCACTCGCCCATTCATCTGTTTGCGTGGTCGCCACCGCCGCCACACTTGTGGTGGCATAAGGATTTGTTTATGTCTTATTCAATAACGCCGTCAGCGAACGCCGCGGATTATGCTTCTTTATTACAGCAACAGTTTGGTTTTGATGGGTTCAGGCAAGGGCAACATGAGGTTGTCTCGCAGTTGTTGTCGGGCCATTCGAGCCTTGCTATTTTTCCCACCGGCTCAGGAAAATCACTCTGTTATCAATTTACCGCTCTGCAACTTCCCCATTTAACCTTAGTGGTGTCACCCTTGCTGGCGTTGATCAAAGATCAACTGAGTTTCCTGCATGGGAAGGGCATTAAAGCGGCAAGTATCGACTCAACCTTAACGCCTGAATTAACCCAACAGGTCATGCGTGATGCTCGCTCTGGCGAGTTAAAACTCCTGATGGTATCGGTTGAACGTTTTAAAAATGAGCGCTTTAGGCAATTTATTCAATCAATTCCTATCTCTATGCTGGTTGTCGATGAGGCGCACTGCATCTCGGAATGGGGACATAATTTTCGCCCCGACTATTTAAAGCTTCCCGATTATCGCCGTGAATTAGCAATTCCATTGGTGTTGTTACTCACGGCGACCGCGACACGTAAAGTGAAACTGGATATGGCGGCGCGTTTCGATATCAAGCCACAACATATTGTTCAAACAGGCTTTTATCGTTCAAACCTTGACTTGACCGTCTTACCTGTAGCGAGCCAACACAAACTGACAGCACTGCAAGAACAACTTAATCTCTTTACTGGTGCGGGGATTGTGTATGTGACTTTGCAGCATACTGCGGAGGATGTTGCGGCGAAACTGTGCCAAATGGGCTTTGATGCGAGTGCCTATCATGCGGGGTTTGAGGATGAAAAACGTCAGCAAATTCAGCAGGATTTTATGCAAGGTAAGATCCGCATCGTGGTTGCGACTATCGCCTTTGGTATGGGCATAGACAAAAGCAATATTCGCTTTGTGGTCCACTACGATTTGCCTAAATCCATTGAGAATTATTGCCAAGAAATTGGCCGTGCAGGAAGGGATGGCCAGCTCTCCCATTGCGTGACCTTGGCCAATTTAGATGGCATAAACACGGTCGAAAATTTTGTTTACGGCGATACGCCGGAACTGGCCAGTATTACTGCCGTGATTGATAACATTCGCGAAGAAACCCATAACGGACGTTGGGAGCTGCAACTTCATCAGCTATCAAATGTGAGTAATATCAGGCAGCTTCCCCTTAAAACCTTGCTAGTTCAGCTTGAAATGATGGGCGTGATTAAGCCGCTATATGCTTATTACGCCGATATCAGTTACCGTTTTATTGAGCCACAGGCGCAGATCTTGAGCCAGTTTTCCCCCGAGCGTCAGGCATTTTTAAATGACATTTTTACCCATACACAGATGAAGCGAGTATGGGGCAGTTTAGATTTTTCCGCGCTCTACCAAGCCACAGGTGCGGAACGTACTCGAGTATTAGCGGCGTTAGAATATCTTGCCAGTCAACAACTTATCGAATTGGAAGCTAAGCGAGTGACGGATGTCTATCAAGTAAATACTGAGGTGTTAGCACAGGGGCATTTAGCCGACGAACTCCATCAGTACTTTACCGACAAAGAGGCGAAAGAAGTCGCCCGTATTGCCCAGTTAGTCCGATTTTTTGAGCTAACGACTTGCTTAAATTACAATTTGGCCCGCTATTTTGATGATAACGCCGCGCCTCAATCCTGTGGTCATTGCAGTGTATGCCGTGGCCAATTGGCTAAATTGGCGTATTCCGAAGTGCCAAAGTGGCCTGATGATGCGCAGCTTAAGGCCGATTTGCATGAGCTGGCGCGTACGGCGGAGTCGAAAGGTTTAGCTTCATTATCCTTAGATACTCAATGCCGGTTTTTGGCCGGCATGGCATTACCGCTATTTACTCGTCTGCAAGTACGGAAATTATCGGGTTTTGGTCGCTGCGAACACCTCAGATATGCAGAAATTAAAGCTAAATTAGCGCAGTTAGCTGACGCAGCTTGCTGATATAAAGGGCATATCTTGTGAGATATGCCCTTTATATCACCGCAGTAATACCATTAAATAAACAACTTATATTGATTCGCGTTTATTTAGCGTAGTGATATGTTGAATCGACTTTCCAGGTTCTAAAGCGCAGCTCTGTGCCTTCTGGTAGATAAAATACCTTAGGCAAACGGCTGTCGTAACGCATTTTAAGTTCACCTGGAATGCGGACAAAGGCTTCTTTTTTCGCCATATCTAAACAGGCCATCATAGTGCTTGGGCCTTCTGATACTTCAGACACTTGATAATAGCTATAACCCCAGCCCTTAACCGAGAGTTCTTTTAACTCGCCGTTCAGACCATGCTTATTACAGTCGACTAATTGGGTCTGGCCAATTTGGATTTCAACCATGTAATCGTCTTCATTTTCGAGTTTAGGTAAGGTCAAAATATGTTGCACCATACCCGCCTCAGGCGCAGGAAACATTTTCGTGGCTTCTTGCTCGGCATAATTTTTATGGTTAAAACTTGCGACACTGATCATAGGTGCATTTAATCCCGTTGGATGTGGTGGGCTCACTGCTGCGGCATTAAAAGACAGTAATGCGAAGGCAAGGGGAAGTGCCGCAGTGTTAAATACGTGAGTCAATTTCATAATAGTCTCCTAGTGATGTTGATAAGGCCTAGCACAGATGGTTGTATCATCATTTGCTGTATTCCTATCTTTGTAAACGCAGTTGCAGCAAAAAAGGGTTAATCTTTTTGAAAAAAAATTTCAAAAAAGATCGGTATTTTCTACAACCTTATGAAAATAATAGCTTTTAAAACTTAATCTATGCGTAAATTTCTAGCGTTATGATAGCTTCGTCGCGGTTAACCTGAGCTGAATAGCGCGGGAATATCCACCGAATGATTGATGGGGATATCTCTAAACGGCTTAATTTGTTGACTATAATCTGTTCAGAAACAATCAATATCGGGTTGAAATAGGGCATGAATGAATTTGAGCCATGGGATCAAGAAACGGTTGAACAGATTAAACAGGATCCGACCATTCTCAAGTTATTGGCCAAATTACCGCCACACGTTGCCGACAGTTATACAAAAGAACAATTAATGGGGATACGTGTGGCCTTGGGGGATAGAACTTGGGGTAAACACTTTATAGATAACCGAGGTACGTTTGCGCTGCCTTTTATTAAATGGCGCTTTTATTATGTCTTTCTTTTAGGCAAAAACAGACGTGCTTATACACGCCGAGAAAAACGCTTCTCCTTGGTTATGTTTAGCCTGTTCTTTATTGCTTTTATCTTGCTGTGTACCTTGTTCGGCCTCTTGCTGTTATATCTGCTCAAATCGGCGCTCGGTATCGATTTATTACCCGAAACCTCACTCGGGATCTGGGATTGGTTTAAAGACACCTTCTTATAAATGGCTTTATACCAGAGCCTTAATATCTGAACTTTCATATTTGAGGCTTAATATCAGTGCCAAAGGCAAACTTAAACGACTGAGTTTGCCCTTGGCGTAGATGCCGCTCTATGCGTGCAAAACTGTCATCATGCCTTTCATTGATAGATACACCATCAATAGACAAACCATCAGTCACTAAGTTATCCGCAGATAAACCCGTAGCGTGCTGCGACCAATACAAACGCTGTAATTGTTGGTAAGCCTCGCAGGGCTGGGGTTTGGCGTTAAGGTGACTCATCTCCTGCAGCAATGCCAATAAGTCATCGAATTGATAGGCGACCTGGCCAATACTGAGCGGATCTTGACCTATATCGTAGCAATCGCGGCTCTGATTGAGATACTGCTCATGGTCAAAACGGAAGAAGAGAACAGGGATCTCAAGTGGCAGTACATCGATAAATAACGACGAATAATCGGTGATCAGCAGGTCGACACGATGCAAGATCCCATAAACATCGTCCCAATCGCTGATATCGAGTACATTGGGATAGGCACAAAACTGCGCTGCGTAGTGGCGTTCATTGGGATGCAGGCGTAACAGTAACAAGGTATCGGTATCGACTAAATGGTGGGACAGGCTTTGCCAGTCAAAGGCGGCTTGGTAGGGCGAATCGCTATTACCGCTCGTTAAATGTGGGGTCGAATGTGAAGTTAAATGTTGACTATTTTGCCATAGGGCATCCCGCCAAGAAGGGGCGTAGAGAATCACTCGGCGATAGGCCGTCGCATCCGTCTTTAAGGGCAGGGTTTGGCGTTGCTCTGGATAACGCAGATAGTAATCGGTGCGCGGATTAGTGCTGGAAAGCAGCGAATCCTCTTTTAACCGAAAGGCGCGTTGGAAACTCTCTCCGACCAATGGGCTTGGGCTTAGCATCAAACTCGGACGGACATATTCCTGATGATAACGCAGCGCCTGTAGCCCAGCTTGCCAAAGGGACTGGGTTTGATACTGGGCGGCTAACGGCCCAGTGGTGATATCAAACTCAATTTTTTTAAGTGGCGAGCCATGCCAGAGATTGATACGAATCGCGCCTGCTGCAAGCCACTGATTAATATCGCCAATATAACTATTGTACACATAGTATTTGGCCGTAAGCGCATGGTAAATGCCCAGCAGGCTCCAGCGTGAATGGGCGGTATAGCCTTGTTGCCTGAGGGCATGGATAAGGGCTTTATCGCCGCTTATCCAAATGGTTTGCATGAAGTGTGTCTGCTGCCAATGCAAAAACAGGTATTTGCTATTGTCGGCAAAACGGTTTTTGTAGCAACCCAATACCGCCTTGTTGGCGTTTCTTGGCACCAGCCAAGAGAGGGCGAAAATGCATTTCTTCACTAAGGCTAACGCTAGATTTGTGCCCATGATATCCCTCGCTTACCCATTGAGATCCTGTAACTGGGTTCTGCTTACTTGACCAATAGTGGCGTTGCCAAATTGCCCCGAGTTTGCGGTATCGCTAAGTTGGTTTTGATTTCCGTCGTGGAAATGGCTTCGGTGCGGCCTAAGTAAATCACCTGACAAAGGGTGCCGAGGTAATCAAACTTGCCTTGCCAGTCATCACCCATGCCGAAGATGTCGACATCTAACGCCACAATATCCTGAGGTTTTTGCTGCCAGTGCGTCTCGGGGATCACGACATCGACATACTTACAGGCGGCCACCATTTCGGCGCGCTGTTGATAGTTGAAAAAGGCTGCTTTGCCCTTGAGCGCATTAAACTCATCGGTCGATACGCCAACGATCAGTTTATCGCCCATGGCCTTTAAGCGCTGAAACAGTCTCACATGGCCATAGTGGAACAAGTCGTAGGTGCCATAAGTGATGATGGTTTTCATTGTCCGTTCCCCCATTCATTGGCGATATCTTGCTGGTTTGGAGTAAGTTGGTTTGCACTAAGCTTATTTGCATTGGATTGTGTTGCCGTGGTTGAGCCTGTTGAAGCCACTGAAGTTGAAAGCGAAGCGAAACACAGTTTGAGTATGTGGGACCATTGTGCTGCCTTAGGCTTGGCCAGAAACTCCTGCTCAATCAGCGCTTGTTCTTCCTCTGGTAGTTCGGCGCCAAGCAGCTGCAGCGGGCCGTAAACGCCATATTGCGGCGCGGCGTCGCTAATCGAGGCGGCTGAATGTACCTCGGGAGATTGCGCGCCTAGCAGGAACAAGCGCCCCTGACACACGTGATAGAGTTGTGGCAACAGTGCTAATCCCATGCAGGATTGCGGCAGATTGACGCGCCAGAGTGTAATGGGGTGATGCTTAATACTCAGTGCCTGCCTTGATGCGCCAGCAGTTGATAAATTGCACAGACTCCACAGCCAGAGTATTACCAAGAGTGGAACACTAAGGCCAAGTAATATCAACGCCATAAGCCGACTTGTCCATGGCACATTGGCCTGCAACTGTGGTTGGGTTGAGGCGATAAGCCTAGGGTCTTCAACCTCAATGGCGGTATTAAAGCCGACATTAATCAGCAGGTTTTTACTGATAATGCAGTTATCGACATTCAAGCCTTCACCGACAAAACTGTTGGTTAAGATCACGCTGTTACTCAAACGGCAGTTATTCTCGATAACACATTGATCGCCTATCATCAGTTGATCGTGCATATCCACATCGGGGGCTATCCAGGTTTGCTCACCAATTGCGCCCCAGGCTGCCTGTTGGTCTAATTTGCCCGTTTGCGCCTTAGCCCCAAGGTGAAAAAACTTGGCGCTTCGGCCACTTGGAATAGGACGGCCTGAGGGCACGAGTCCATCGAAGCAACCATCGCCGATCGCTAAGTTGGCATTTAAGTAGGACTCGAAGCTGTCCAACATGGCGCATTGTCCATGGAGCGGCTCCATCATGGCATTGGTAATATTTGGATCTCGCTCCAACGGCCAATCGAGCAGATATAGGTGATTACAAGCACTTGGCAATAGCAACATGCCAGGGTTGCAATCGGCCAGCACTGGCAGGACTAAATGATTGGGTCTGTTAACACTGTAATCGACAAAACGTTTGATGCAGGGGGAGCGCAATATATCGCCCCTTACCACAAGGTAGCTTTGGTCGAAATTCAGTTTTAAGCGCGACATTACGCAGTTAACAGGTTCTTGTTCTCTACTGAGGAAGTAATCAATCTTAACGCCCCAGCGGCTACCGTCGCCAAGATGCTGCTCTAAGGCTTTGGCATGGCTTGAGATAATCAGTTTTACCTCAACAATCCCCGCACTGGCGACATCTTCTAGGGTGTATTCAATCAGGGCACGGTTTCCCATGGGGAGCAATGCTGGACAGTATTGTTTATCCAGCGGCGCCAGTTCGTGTCCATGGCGATTGGCAAAAATAATGGCTTGCATAGTAACCCCCTTAGTAGGCTCCACGGCTGAAAATCACGGCGGGTATGGTCTTGAGTAGCAAGTACAGATCCGCCATTAAAGATTGTTGGTAGATATAATCCACATCCAACTCGACCTGTCGGTCGAAGGGAATGTCAGAGCGGCCAGACACTTGCCAGATACAGGTAATGCCGGGTTTAACTTCTAAACGGCGGCGATCGCTTGGGCTGTATTGCGCGACTTCTCTTGGCAGCGCTGGGCGCGGGCCAACCAGTGACATCTCGCCCTTGAGCACATTCCATAACTGTGGCAGCTCATCGATGGAGGTTTTACGGATAAATTGACCGACACGGGTGATGCGTGGGTCTTGTTTCATCTTAAACAGGACACCGCCTTGCATTTCGTTCGCCTGTTGTAGGCTAGCGAGCCGCGCCTCGGCGTCTTGGTACATGGAGCGGAACTTCCACATGGTAAAAGGTTGATTCCATTTGCCGACGCGCTGCTGGCAAAACAGCACTGCACCGGGGGATTCTAAACGGATAAGTAATGCGACTATCAAGAGCAGAGGCGATAGCAACAATATGGCGATGGCCGCGACCCATATATCGAGGCAACGTTTGACTATGCGGTTTAATAGCAGATGCAAGCGGATGCGTTTGCAACGTTTGAGTGAGCCTGAGTCACTCAAGTTAGGATACAGTAGCGTTTCTTGCGGCTGTGCCTCTGCTTGAGTTGTCGCCTTGAGGCTGGCGTTAGCACGCAGCGCTTTGTATACCCGATATAAAAACAGGGGGTTACCGATAATATAGCGGCGCCACATTCTCTTGGGCTCTTGCATTAACCGCCAAATCCACTCCATGCCAATTTGTCTTAACCAGAGCGGGGCACGGCTAATGCGGTTGGAGTAAAAATCGAACAGCCCGCCCACACCTATCCCAACGGCTGGAGTGAGTTTGGCTTGATATTGATTAAGCCAAAGCTCTTGTTTAGGTGCGCCCATGGCCACCAACAACACGGCAGCGCCAGATTGATTAATCTTTTTAATGACTTGCTTGGTATCAGCCTCATGGAAATAACCATGATGTGTGCCTGCAACTTGCAATTGGGGAAAACGGCGTTGTAACTGCTCAGCAGCTTGGTGGGCTACTTCTGGCGCACCGCCCAGAAGATAGAGCGACAGATTGGCCTCAATCAGGCGCTCACATAGGAGTGGCAACATATCGGTGCCATTCAAATTTCCTTTAAGATCGACACCTTGCCAGCGGCAAGCCATACGTACGCCAATCCCATCGGCAAACACGGCCTCGCACTCATTGAGTTTTTGATGATATTGAGGATCGCAATAGGCTTTGTTTAAACAGTCGGCATTCACAAAGGCAAACGGGGTTAAGTGATGCTTTGGCCGCTGCGCTTGTTGTAAGAGCATATCCAGCATTTGATTCATACTGAGGTTACGCATGGTCACGCCAAAAATGGTGACTTGACTTGCGTGTGATCGGGACTCTGAGGTCATAAGACGATTCAATATTGCGCTCGCTAGTGCAAGGAGGTAACGACTGAGGCTGCTATAGGCGCTAACTAAACTTTGCTCGCTGGACTCAAACTCAATCCCCATACGGCGCTGCATGGCACTAATCGAGAAAATCCCGATCCGGGAGATGCGGATTTCTTGCGAAACATGGATTGAAGCTTCGATGGCAAATTGCGCTTCAACACCCAACAGGCCGATTTCTCCTTTGAGTAGATTCAGCAGCTGCGGCAGGCGATACCCCGCACCTTGATAGGCAAATTGCCACAAGCCCACTTGGCCTTGAGCGCCATGTACATATACGCGTTCGAATACGCTTTGTCCCTGAAGCTTACGAAACACACAAACGCCAAGGATAAAGGGCGAGCAGATCAAGAGGGCCAACGCCGCTACTGCGCTATCGAAGAGTCGAATAGACCAGCGTACTTGAGTCGAGTTCTGAGTATTCATCATGACCTCCATGCATTTCGCTTAGCATTACGCCTTGTGCCAAGTAGGGACGCTCGCTAACGGCTTAGTTGTGCGCTTGGCAAGAGTCACATAGCATAATGCAGGCCAGATTGATAACTCATTTAAAAACAATAACTAAGGCGCTTTCGTTTCATAGGCTAAGTGATTTTTCGCAGTTTGCTTTGCAAGCTGCAAATCCTTTTGAGATGGAAGTATCGGCTAGGGTGTGACTATCTAAGGCGTTGTTATTGCCTTCATCACCAATGCTCAAAAACAAACGCCCGAAATCGATATCAAAGTCATAGAGTGCCACTTACGACAAAAGCAAGGCGGCTGTGTGAGCCGCCTTAAATCTGCAAATGATAAATGTGTCACGGTTAATACTGCCATTTATCTCATTTTAATTGGGTCGTGAGTAAGCTTGCCGTCACCCCATCACGTTTGATTTGCATACGTTGGCGATAGCCTAGGTACTTTTGCCCAAGGGTTTCGCACATTTGATATAAACCGCGTGGCATTAACCATTGCAAATAGGCCGCGACCAGTGTGGTCAGGGTGCGATTAGTTTCCTTGATTAAGATCTGCGGCGAAGTCAGCAGCGCTTGATTGACTAAGTTTTTCGCCATACGGCCATCGCCTAGGCGAATGGCTTGTCTGGCTAAATAGCGAAGCTGATAGGCTCTGGCGGCATTTTCATGCTTTAACAATATCTTAGGGGCATAGCGGCGCGCTTTAGTGACCATTTGCTCCCAGGATGCCAGTTGTTTCACTAAATTCGCCGACAAGCCGCCGTGGTTTAAGCGGTAGTAAGTTAATGGCTCGGGGATCCCCTCCATTTGCCACTGGGTTGTCGCCACGATGCGAAACCAACACTCAATATCTTCCGATTGGCGAAATTGTTCATCGAAATAACAAGTGTAATGTTCGCTGTGGTTCAGCGCTTGGAAGCGAATGTCATTTAAGGTCTCGCGGCGGATCACCGGCGCAGAGCCATTGCCCACCGGATTGCGGCACAGCAAATGGCCCGCATCTATGTCTGTGAGCTGCGGCATCTGGTAAAAATTGATCGGGTTGCCCCGATAATCGATAAAGCTTGAGCGCGAGAAGCTTATCCCCACCTTAGGCGATTTTTGTAGGTGATCCACATGCAGCTTTAACTTATCAGGATGCCAGAGGTCGTCCGAATCGATAAAGGCGACATAGCGACCAATTGCATGGCGTATGCCGGTATTACGTGCGGCGGCTAACCCCTTATTCACGGCGTGCTGCACGAGTCGAATGCGGCTGTCGCAAAATTGTTTACAGCGGGCAAGGCTATTATCGGTGGCACAGTCATTGACTATGATTAGCTCAAAATCCGTAAAACTTTGAGCTAACACAGAGGAAATGGCTTTTGATACAAAAGCTTCCACATTATAGACCGGCATCACCACTGAGACGGTAGGGATCATAATGAACCTCCTAATGAAGGGGATAAGGTGGGTAAACGCAGTTTTTGTGCGGTGGGTTTCATCACAAAATAAGCAAACAGCGGCATATAAATCAGGTAACAGAGGAAGATGCCCATGGCGACACCTTCTAGCCCCCACAGGGTGCCGAGGCTGATACTCATGGCCAGTAGGCCAATAAAACTAGCATTAGCGACTAAGTTGAGTTTGCTAAGCTCGCAGGAAATCAGCAGTTGGCTCGCTGCCTCGCCTAAGGGGCGAGTTAAACCACTTAAACAGAGCAGAATAAAGACCGGCAATGCGCCAGCGTCGAGCCAGTGTTGGCCGTAGACAAAGGGTAAGTACCAAGGGGCGAGTGCACTCTGTAACCCTATGATAGGCAAGGTTACCAGCATGATACTTAGCAGGGCGTGGCGATACTTTAGCAGCGGATCTTCACCATCACTCTGACAAAGATGGGAGTAAAAAGCGGTGCCAAAGCTTTGAATAAGACCAAGACTCATGCCAAGGCTGGTATTGACCGCGAAGAAATAGATCCCAAGCGCTTCGACACCTAAAAAGTAACCCACTAATAAATAATCAATATTTTGTCTCAGGGCGAGGCAAAGATCCCCAAGCGACACCTGAGTACCAAAACGAAATAGCGCGCGACATTGGCCAAAATCTATCTTGGAGAAACAATGCGCTAATGGGGTGGTGTGAATATTATTAATGCCCGAATGCTGCTTGTGCACGGCTATCCAAATCAAGACCACCAGCACCTTAGGCAGAATAATCCCCCAAATCCCCATTCCGCACAGCGCCAGAAGGGCGGTGAGCAAACCATCGGCCACCGTCTGCCACAGGTTGGCTTTTGCGACGATACGCATCTTATTTTGGCGTAGGTTGGCGGCGGCATGCAGCATGCCAAAGGGGAGAAGCAAATAGCTTGTTGCCATGAGTATCATAGGTTTCACTATCTGTGCGTCTTGATAGTAAAGGGCGAGCAATCCACTGAGTAAGCTCAAGGCAACAAAAGACAGTACACACACAAAAATATTGATCAGATTGGCGCTGGCAAGATGAGCGGCAAAGGCGTTGTCGTCCATCTTGATCAGCGACGCCGAAGTGATCCTGCGAATGAAAATGCTGAGGATCTCAAAATTGGTCAAAATGATCGCGACTTGACCGAAGACCTCGGGGGTGAGTAAACGGGCTAAGATGATGCTGCTGCCAAGGCGCACGATACGCCCGCCAACTTGGGCTGAGCCTAACCAAAGTATGCTGCTGGCCAATTGGCGAATACCTTGGTTGTCCCTGAGGGTTTGTATCAATGCCCATCTGCTCATCGCAACACCTATCAGTTAAGAGTGCCTGTTCTGACTATTCAGTTTCTATGCCAGCTTTTTAATGTTTATTTTCTAATTTAAAAACAGGTGGTTATAGCGATTTTAACTAGTTTGCAATTTAGCAGAGCCTTAGGATTTGCGGCCTATTGCAAAATGCAAATCAAGATGCAACGGCCGCGAGTATTGAAAGGACAACGAAAAACTCGCGAAGGGATTTCACTGAGCACTTGGTTGAGTGGCTTCTGATGATTGTTGCGATGATTGTTGCGATGGTTCCAGTAATGAGCTCTTATGGCGAAGACTTGCCGATTGTCTTGCCTGATTGAGGGCAATACCGAGCACTATGAGTCCTGGCCAGAAGAGATAGGCGAGGATCTCAAGATTTTCGCCAAAGGTGTAAAGCAGTAAAATCATCAGTACCGCCATTCCTACCGCCGAGAGTCTCGATTGCATCAAACTGGGTAGCAAGCAGAGCACGCTGACAAACAAGGCCAACGCCAGTGCGAAGGCGCCAACGATCCCCTTCACAAACAAAAGGCCGTACCAAGTGTGATGCGAGCCAATCGGCATGTACTCGACCATATGGGGGCCGCGTTCGACAATGCCATGACCCCAGACAATCGCCTCGTTTGCCCAGCGCTCAAGGGCGATTTGGCCAAGGGCCTCACGTACCCGAGTCGAGTCGGCTCTGGCGGCTTTAACGCTGTGAATACTGGCCTCAATGCTAGAGAGTACCGCCTCGCCAAAAATGCCCGCCAATAAAAAACACGGACTGACTAATAAATACAACCAAGGGGATTTGGCATAGCGGATAAAGTTGAAATAACAGACGAGGGCAAGGCAGCTGAGGATGGCGAGTCTAGATTGGGAGATAAGCACCATCAAGATGCTGCCTGCCAAGCCATAGAAGCGATAACGTTTGTTGGTTTCCTGCAGGGCAAACAGAAAATAAAAGTTACCTACCATGCCAAGTGCGGGCGCCCAAGGGGTAAATAGCCGCCACCTTGGCATACCGCTGCCTGGGTCGATTTCATACAGGCTGACGGCGAAAAATTCAGGCCCAGGGCCGCCGACAATGCTTAAAGGGGAGACATATAAGGTCGTCGGCAGGTGGAGCAGCCAAGCGAGTACAAACAGCGGAAACAATATCAAGGTATGTTTGCCAACTACGCAGCAGGCGCGGTAAATCAGCTGTGGCCGAATTTGCAGACCGCCAATCAGTGGAAATACCGCCAGCAGCGCCCAGCCCTTAGCCCAACCAATGGAGGATTTAATCAATTGGGCTATGCCTAAATGCTCTACCAGATGGCCAATGATTAATGCCAGTAGCATCAACAACATGGCAAATATCCAACTTATTATCGGTAATGAAATCCGGCATCCTTCTGCGTAAAACAGCAGTCTGCCGAGCATTCGCAGCACTAAGATCCAACCGATCACTGGCGCAATCAAATACATGGCACCTAAGAACCAAAAGAAGTAAGTGCCCGTAATAGCCAACCAGACTAGTCGTTCGTCAGAATTTTCTGGAGTATAGGTTTGCGTATCCATAGTATGCTCAATCCGACAATGACCATCATCGAGGCGGCAATGCCACCCACTAAGGTTAGAATCAAGCCCAGCTTGTCAGGCTTTTCGGGGCGAGTCGGTGCTGCAAACAGCTGTAATAACGGGTAAGCGGAGAAGATGTCTGCCTTACCCACATCAATTTTAGCAATGGCGGAAGTAAACACTGCGGTGGCAAGTTGATGGTCGCGGTGTAAATCCTCAAGCTTAGCGGCATCGTCATTACTGTGTTTAAGCCGGGTTTCCCATTCATCAATCTGGGTGCTCAAGGACGCCAGTTCATGGGCTAAGCCTTCGTTTTCTGTGGTGATATTAATCAGTTTTTGCATCAGCGCGGCGCGGCCATCGATATCATCGACGGAGAGGATCAACATCAACTTTGGATCGCAACGCGCCAACAATTTTTGGCAGCGACTATGCAATGCATCCAACATGGTTTTTTGCTCTGTCTTAGCGCTCAGCACTTGCGGATGTTGCTCGCCATAATGACCATTGAGCCCCACCAGTAGCGCGGTCGATTCGGTATATTTGAGTAAGAGTTGTTGGAACAGCTGATCGTTTTTCAGCTTGAGTAAGTCAGTGGATTGGGTTGCCGTCAGGGATAAATCGGCCTCCAACAGTTGCTGGCTGGCAAGGCCACCATTGAGTTTAGCGGTAAGATTGACTTGGCTTTGGCGTAAATGCTCAATGGTGACCGCCACTTCCTTAAATTGATCCAACGAGACCAGCCCAGTCTTAGATTGGAAGGCGACGATATTGGCCTGACTCTGATGCACTTTATCGGCAAAGCTCTCCAGTCCCATTCTGACGCCGTTTTCACGGATATGGATTTCATCGATCCTCAGGTGTGAGAGTGTGCCCTGCAGAGTACGATAGTGTGCCCATGCCTTTTGTTCAGCAAGCTCGGCGCTGTTAGCGCTGATGCTGAATTCCATCAATCCAGTTTGGCTGGGGAGCTTTAACTTCGGCGTTCCCAGCGCAGAGGCTTTTAGGTCTAATTGCGCTGCGGCATCGCTTAATAGCTTGTCGCTTAAGGCGATGGCCTTGTAGTTTTCCCGCGGATCGATGGCAGAACTCAGATAAGGAGAACTGCTCGAACTGCTGGCTTGACCTAGGCTGTCCAAACTCACGACGGCGCCTGCGCCCGCACCGGGTAAAATCAACACCCATTTGCAGGTGTAACGGGTTGGAGTGATAACGATGACAAGACCTGTGATTAGCCAAATCACCGCTAATGCCGACAGCACAGTCTTTAAATATAACTTACGGCGGGCGGGGGCGGGCAGGCTGCTGCCATTGACCAGCGCACGCTTTAACCACTGTAGAGGGTAGCCTTCCTGAGATGCTTTCATGATCAATGTCCCCTCGTCGAATCATCCTAGGGGTGACGTAACCTGTCACCCAAGCGCTGGTTCCGAACTACAAGGTTCGTACTACAGCAAACCGAGTAAACTTGCGGGCACCAGTAAGTCGGTTAAGCTGCGTGCAATCTCACGCACATTGGTCACGCCAGAGTCATAACAGGCTATGCCGTCGCCGGGGAGCAACACAGGGTTCATTTGTGGCTGCCAAGACTCACGGATCAAGCTGTCCAATGAACGCTCGACGATATCGGTTTGATCCGAGAGCGGATTGCGGGTCACCAGTAACACATGGCGACTGGCATTGGTGCTTTGGGCGCCGCCAACACAGTTGGCCGCAATAGCCCCCGTGAGCAGACGTGTGCCGTAGGGGAAACGTGTCGCTTCGGTATCCACCGCAGATTGTGAGTTACTGCTCGCCGGTTGAGTTAAGTTTGAAATAAACACGCGGATCCCTGGCGCGGTGATCTGCGAGGGACGCACCAGTTTATCTTCAAAACGGCGGGTACTTGGGACAAAGATTTGATCGCCAGCACTTAAGAGGAAGCGTGGCACTTGGGTGCCGCTAATTACCCCAGATAAATCCAGTAAAAAATGTTGCTGGCCGCGGATCACGCGTACCTGGCGGATCTGGGCGTCGGGTCTAACACCTCCGGATGCGCGAAGGGCGGCGGCTATGGTTCTATCACTGGCCTGATCGCCGCTATGGCTCTTATCGTCATCCTTAATTTCGGTATCGGATTTTTGATTGATAAAGTGCTGCCCAGGTTCAAACACTGAACCTAATACGGTCACTTCAATCGGTGCCCAGGCGATGGGGCTGATATTGACGCGCACACTGCTGGCCTGCATCAATTGCTCGCTCACTAAGGTTTGGCTTATACGCTCTTTGAGGGCGGCGATTGTTAAACCTTGGGCATTGATGGGCGGTAAGTAGGGCAGATAGATTTGACCGTTGGCATCAATCTCGACATCGGCACTGAAATCCTCGCCATGTAAAACTCCTACCCGCAATTTATCACCTACTGAGAGCTGCACATCTAAGGCGGCAGTATCGCTGAATGTGGCGCTAATGTTTTGAACTTCTGCTGGATTAAAACTGAGGTTTTCCGTTTGTGCCGTTAACAACTGTTGATCCGCCTGACGCAGATAGGAGGTTTGCGGCCCAAAGTAGTGGCAATATTCTCCTGCCTGTTGCTGACAGAGTTGATCCTGAGTGGTGCGCTGGGGAGTGACGCAGGCCGTTAACATGCAAATAGTGGCACCTAGGGTTGCTAGGCTCAAGGAAAAACGGCGTTTGCATTCAATCTTGCCTACATGGCGGTGTGATAAGGTTTCCATGATGTCACTCCCTCTTAGTTGATGCTCTCGCTCGACTAGTGGCAACTAAAGTGCGCGATGGCCGCGTCTTGATCTTCATAAATACTGAATATCTGATGTAAGCGCGTCAGTTCAATCAGAGCACGCACATGGGCCGAGGGTGATAACAGCAGAATTTCACCATCTTGCTGCTGCGCCCGCTTAAGGGCGGAGATCAGCACCGACAATCCGCTAGAGTCGATATATTTCACTTGTTCAAGATTGATGATTAAGCGGTTGGTATTCTGCTCCATATGCCGCAATAGCGCGGCTCTATGGGTAGGTGTGTTGGCCATCATCATCTCTGTTGGAAATATCACTAGGCTCGCGTTGTATTTTTCAAGTGGGAAGAATTTCATGATAATCACCTCTGCCTGCCAGTTAGTATTGAAACCGCATCTTCAGATAGCATTTATCAGGCCAAGATTTTTATTGATTAAAATCAGGTGGTTAATTTGCTTATTAACTGGGCGCTATAGTCAGATTTGAAAATGCATTGCAATTTGCAATGGGGATTGTGTAACGCGAAAACCAAACCTAGCGGTTGGTAAGCCTACCGCTAGGTTTGATATCGAGCGGGTTTAATGATGACGCAGTAAGGTTAATCTTAAGTGTGAACCAAGCACTGTGGTTTGAAAACGCACTGCATCCATCCAGTTGTACATGATCCACAGGCCACGGCCATGCTCGCTCAGTTGGTTTGGACACTCCTCGAAGGCAACCTTTGGCACTGTGGGGGAATGATCGAGTAAATCGACGATGATACGGTCGTGGCTACAATGCACGATCAACACAATAGGCTCATGGGTGTCCTGAGTATGGCTAATCACATTACTTACCGCTTCGAGTACGCAGGTAATCACTTTAAAGCGTTGGCGCTCATGCACATTTTGCATCAGCATAAACTGCTCTAACTCGTCACAGAAGGGATGTTGACGCCACTGTTCATGGGTGAGATTAAACTGCAAGCTGTTCATAGGGCCTCCAGAGCCATATTGGCATAGTTGGCAGATGGGTAAGTAATTAACATCATGGAAATATCATCTTGGGTTGTGCCGCTTTGCCACAGCTTTAAGGCGTGGCTTAAATGGCGCAGCAAGTCTTGGTCGTTTAGGCTGTAGGCATTACGGCACAGGGCTTGTAACCGTTCTAAGCCAAAAAAACCAAATTTAGGGTGTTGGCACTCGTAGGCACCATCGGAAAACAGCAATAATCGAGCCCCAGGTGCAAGCCTTATGAGTTGATCTTGATACTGCACGGCGGCGTGGATCCCAAGGGGCAATTCGGTATCAAGAGGCAAAGGCGCGCAGTCAGTTTCACTCAGCAGTAACGGCGCAGGATGGCCGGCGCTGCACAGGCGCAGCTCGCCAGTCTGGGTATGGATCTTTCCAAGTAGCAGAGTCACGAAACGGCCAGTATTATCGGGATCGCTTAACTCACGATTGAGCTGATTGACTATCTCCTGTGGCGACAAGCCACGCCAATCGGTTCGCTCTAGCGACAAACGCTGGGCAAGGCTGACACTCTGCAGCGCGGCGGCAACGCCATGGCCTGCGGCATCGATCAGGAAAAAACCAAGTTCACCATCACCCAAATCAAAACACTGATATAAATCCCCTGCAAGGTAATGGGCGGGTTGAAACTCATGGTGTAACTGCCAGCCCCTTGGCAAGGTTTTACTGCGGGGCAGCAATTCCCGCTGCACTTTCGCGGCAGAAACTAAATCTTGTTTTAGGGTACTGAGCAAGGCGGATTCCTTAGCCAGCCCTTGCTGTAACAGTTGATTGTTGCGGCTCAGATGGTGCTGCAGCTGCACGATACGCATCGCGGCTAACATTCTGACCTTGAGTAGCTCTGGGTGAAACGGTTTACAGATAAAATCATCGGCGCCGGCTGCAATACCCAGCACTATGTCGGCGGTCTGATTATTAGAAGTTAACAGGATAACAAAGGGCGGTAATTGATGATTTTTAACGATTTGGCACAGCTCAATACCATTCATCTTGGGCATGCGCCAATCGCTGACAATGATATGTACCTCGTTGTGCGCGAGATAATCCACCGCCTCCTGACCATTGCTTAGGCTCTGAACTAACCAACCAAACTGCCTCAATAGCTGAGTGATATAAAGGCGCTCACTGTCCGTATCTTCCACGACCAGCACAGACAAGGTAACGGCTTGCATGGATGACAACGAAGAGAACGGCATAGTCTGGCTCCGATAATGGCGAATATTCTTCGATAGCAAGAGCTATGCCCATTTAAAAAAAGCCTGCTAATTGAGGTTGATACTGTCTACATGCGCTGGCAAGGCCAAGCTAAAGACTGATTTTTTGTAGTTTGTTGCAAAATGCAAATCCGTCATCCATAGTGAGTTTATCTTTTGTGCAATGTTCTCCAAGGTGATTGTTTTTATTGGTGGTATTTTTTGTGGCATAGGGGTTGCTGATATCACCTCAGGGCGCGCTAGGTTGAGGCTCCCTGTGTAGCCTGCATATCATTAACAAAAGGACATTTAGCATGGATAAGTTTTCGACATTAAGCACCCAGTCGACACCGAATAAGGCGAGTCATTGGCAATTTATCTATTTGATAATCCTCATGATAAGTTTAATTTCACCGGTTAATGCCCAAGCTCCTCTCGACGCAAAAAACACAAAACCCATATTGATCTTTGGCGTAGTTCCCCAGCAATCGGCTATTCAACTGGCTAAGCTGTGGCCGCCAATCTTGGCGGCCTTGTCCGAAAATGCAAATTATCAATTGCAATTTGCAACGGCGCCCGACATTCCCACCTTTGAGCAACGCCTGAAAGATGGGCAATACGATATTGCCTATATGAATCCCTATCATTATGTGGTGTTTCATGAAGCGCCTGGCTACCAAGCGCTTGCGCGGGAAAAGGACAAAAAACTGAAAGGATTGCTCGTTGTCCGTAAGGATTCGCCGATAAAGTCCTTAACCGAGCTTGCGGGCAAAACCTTAGCTTTTCCCGCACCTGCCGCATTCGCGGCCAGCGTATTACCGAGAGCGCATTTAAAGCAGGGTAATATCGATGTGCAGGTGAAATATGTTGGCTCCCATGACTCGGTTTACTTAGCCGTACTTCAAGGACTCGTTGATGCCGGTGGCGGGGTGCAGCGCACTTTTAACAATTTGACCGATGCACAAAAACAGCAGCTAAATGTGCTTTGGCAGTCGCCAACCTACACGCCCCACGCCATTGCAACCCATCCCAGAGTGACAAAGGCGCAGCGTCAGCAGTTACTCGAACAATTAATGGCGCTATCCACGACGCCACAGGGGCAAGCCTTACTACAATCCGTCGACTTTTCTTCCTTTGTGGCGGCAGAAGACAAGGATTGGGATGATGTTCGTGAATTAAAACTGGGGACATTAACCAAGCCGCTCGAGGAGAAATAGTGTGTCCTTTAGACTGAAAACCATTTTAGGGATCGCCTTAATCGAAGGCTTACTATTGTTTTTGTTGGTGTATACCAGCATTAACTACCTTAAATTGTCCAATCAGTCGCAAATTGAAAAACGGGCCGAGACCACCTTAACCTTGTTTTCGGTCGCCGCGCAGGATGCGGTGATCAGCAACGATCTCGCAACGCTGCAGTCATTGATCCAAGAGCTGCTGAGTCACAAGGAAGTGCTGTACGTCACTGTGTCAGATCAGAACCGTATTTTGGCCTATGGCGGCGCCGATAAATACATTCAAGTCTCCCATCAGGCGGATGAACACTTAGATCAAGTGGATGATGGGATCTTCGATCTGGTGCAATCCATTGAAGTCAACGGCTATCATTTTGGCTCAGTCAGTATGGGCTTTGAGACACAAAGCCTTGAGAACCTCGTTCATACAGTGACACAGCAGATCCTCTCGATAGCAGGGGTTGAAATGTTGCTGGTGGCCTTGTTTTCACTGTTGTTGGGGCATTATCTCACCCGTAATTTAACCCAACTGACCAGCGCCTCGAAACGCATTTTAGCGGGGGAATTGGGGGTGCGTGTCCCCGTGAAGGGCAAGGATGAAATCGCCCAGATGACTCGCGCTTTCAACAACATGGTGGATAAGGTCGATGCGCGGACCAAGGCGTTGGAAGCGGCGAATATCCGACTCAATACTATTTTAGAGTCAGCGGTCGATGGCTTTGTGATCATCAATGAGTTTGGCATCATCACCGACATCAACCCCGCCGTCAGTCGACTCTTTGGTTATGCTCACAATGAATTGATTGGCCAGAATGTATCGATTTTCATGCCGTTCGACCAAAGACCGCTGCACGATGGTTACATTCAGCAGTACTTCACGACCCATGTTGCCAAAATCATCGGCACCAGCCGCGAGTTAACGGCGCAACGTAAGGATGGGCAGTTATTTCCCATTGCTTTATCCGTGTCGCAGATGAGCATCGACAATCGGGCGATGTTTATCGGTTTAGTCAAAGACTTATCCGAAGCAAAACGCAAAGAAATTGCAGCGGCGAAAACCGAGTCCGTGCTGCTTGCCACCTTAGCGGCGAGCCAAGATTGTTTGATCACTATCGATATGTCGGGGAAAGTGATCGAGTTTAACCTCGCGGCCACACGGCTCTTTGGTTACAGCCGCGAAGAGGCGGTAGGGGCCTTGTTAGAAGACTTAATCATTCCTGATGAGCACCACCATGGGCACCGACAAGGGATGGCCCATTATAAACAAACGGGTGAAGGGCAGATCCTCAATAAACGGGTTGAATTGCAGGCCCGTTGCAAGGCGGGTCATCAAATTCCCATTGAGCTTGAGGTGGTGCCTATTCAGCTTGGTGATGAAGTGCTGTTTACGGCGTTTTTACGGGATATTTCCGAGCGCAAAGCCAACGAACTCAAGTTGCAACTCGCTAAGGAACAAGCTGAGCAGGGCAGCCGGGTGAAATCGCGCTTCTTAGCGACCATGAGCCATGAGATCCGCTCGCCACTGAATGCGATTTTAGGCGGGGTGGAATTATTACTCGATTCGTCCCTGAGTAAGGATCAGCGCATTCACGCCAATATCGCGCGGGAAGCGGGCAGTGCGTTGCTGCATACCATTAACGATATTTTGGACTTCTCTAAGATTGAAGCCGGACAAATGGTGCTTGAGTCCCATGAATTTGAACCGGACAAACTGGTAGCCCAGGTGCTGCAAATTCTGGAGCCTAAGGCCTTTGAGAAAGGATTACAGCTGGTGAGCTTTGTAAACCGTAATGTGCCCCGCACTGTGGTTGGCGATCAGCAGCGCTTACGCCAAGTGCTGCATAACTTGGTGGATAATGCGATTAAGTTCACTTCCTCTGGCACCATTACCGTCGAAATGTGGCTGCCGGACAATCATCAAACAGAGGTGCAACTCTATTGCCGCGTTACCGATCCCGGTATTGGGATTGCGGCGGAGGCTCAAAGCAAATTATTCCAAGAATTCAGCCAAGTCCATGATACCCACAACACCAACTACAAGGGCACGGGTCTAGGTTTAGCCATCTGTAGCGAGCTTATCACTATGATGGGCGGCAGTATCGAATTACGCAGCGAACTCGGTAAGGGCAGTTGCTTTACCTTTTATGTGTCTTTGCAGCTGCTTGATAGCAACTTCTGCCATAGCTATTACTTCCCCGCGCATTCGCGGGTACTGCTTGCCCATCAAGACGCGACCTGGCTCAGGCTCGTATCGAAACAATATTCGCAATATGGCGTGGAAACGGTCGAGGTGCAGGATTGGCCATCGATTAAACGCGCCAAGCAATTTAAGGGGCCGTTCAATCTTATCCTGCTCGATGAAACTTTTTTCTTCGAGGTGGATGAAAAAGATGTCCACCAATTACGAAAAGCACATTTAGCGCCCGATGGCTCCATGGTGGCTTTGGTGTCGGGGATGAGCACTGAGATAGGCCAAACCTTGACGACCTTAGGTCTAGACCAAGTGATCAATAAGCCGTTAAGCCGTGCGATGCAGTTGGCACTCTTGAGTAAGGATGCGCTTGCAAACGAATTTGAAGAGGAATACGTGGCTCAAGAGAGATTCCAAGGCCACATTTTGCTGGCGGAGGATAGTCCCGCCAACCAAATCATTGCTGGAACTATGCTCACCAAGGCAGGCTTTGATGTCACTTACGCCTGTAACGGTGTCGAGGCGGTTAACTTAGTCGATAACAAGCCCTTCGATCTCGTCTTGATGGACGTGCGTATGCCCGAAATGGATGGGCTTGAGGCCACACAAATTATTTTGCAGCAGCACCCAGAGCAAGTGATCCTCGCTATGTCCGCCAATGTGATGAAAGAAGAGATAGAGCATTGTTATCAAGTTGGAATGAAGGACTTTATCGCCAAACCGGTCAAACAAAAGACCTTGTTGCAGGTGATTCAAAAGTGGTTGCCCAATGCCGTTGTCAGTTTACAAAGCCCGGTAAAACCCGCTGAAAATACTGCGAGTCTGCTCGATGAGCCGCTGCTTGCGGAGCTTGAGCAAACCCTGGGTAAGGCGAGTCTATCGAATATGATGAGTATCTTCTGCGATGAGTTAGCGCAGCGGCTCGAGAACTTAAACGCTCTTAAGGCCAGTCAAGTGGACGAGATAGAAGATCAAGCCCACACTCTAAAAAGTAGTTCGGGCAGCTTTGGGGCGGCGGCATTATTTGTACTTGCCCGAAAATTAGAAACCTGCGCCCGTGAGCAACAACTGGGCGCCATCCCAGAGCTGATGGCACAAATTGATGCCCTTGGTAAGCAGACACACAGCGTATTAACGGAACGTTTTATACAATAGGGATAGCTATGAATTATTCTGCATTATTGGTCGAAGATAGCCTGTCACTCAGCGCGCTCTACACTGAGTATCTGCGTGCCGAGGACATAAAAGTGACCCATGCCCATTGCGGCGCAGACGCCTTAAGTGAATTGTCCAACTGGCAGCCCGATCTGCTGATCCTCGATATCAAGCTGCCGGATATGTCGGGGCTGGATATCCTCAAGCAAGTGCAGCAGCGCTATCCCCATATCAGCACAATTATGATCACCGCCCACGGCAGTATCGATATTGCCATCGACGCCATGCGTTCAGGGGCATTCGATTTTTTAGTCAAACCCTTTGATAGTAAAAGGCTTTCTATTACCGTTCGCAATGCGCTCAAGCAAAAGCAACTCTTAGAGCTCGTCACTCAGTATGAAAACAGCTTACCGAAAGGCCATTACCAAGGGTTTATCGGTGATTCGCTGGCAATGCAGAGCGTGTACAAAACCATAGATTGTGTCGCTAACAGTAAGGCGTCGGTATTTATTATGGGGGAGAGCGGTACGGGTAAAGAGGTGTGCGCTCAGGCCATTCACCAAGTGGGTAACCGCGCCGACAAGCCTTTTATCGCCTTAAACTGCGCCTCTATTCCAAAGGATCTGATTGAAAGCGAAATTTTTGGCCACTGTAAGGGCGCATTTACCGGCGCCCACAGCAACCGAGATGGCGCGGCGACTCGTGCCGACGGTGGCACCTTGTTCCTCGACGAAATCTGCGAAATGGATTTAGAGCTCCAGAGTAAACTACTGCGGTTTATCCAAACGGGGACTTTCCAGCGGGTGGGCGGCTCCAAGGAAGAGCATGTGGATATTCGTTTTATCAGCGCGACCAATCGCGAACCCTGGGAAGAAGTCAAACTTGGGCATTTTCGCGAGGATTTGTTCTACCGCCTGCATGTTATCCCCATTGAACTGCCCCCTTTGCGCGAGCGGGGCAGCGATGTGCTTTTACTGGCTAAACAGTTATTAAAAACCTACAGCAAGGAAGAAGGTAAACAGTTTGTCGACTTTAACCCTCAAGCCGCGAGTATGCTGCAAGCCTATGATTGGCCGGGTAATGTGAGGCAACTTCAGAACGTGATTCGCCAAATTGTGGTGCTCAATGACGCAAGTCATGTCGAGCCCAGCATGTTCCCCGCACCGCTGAAGCAGGCCTCGCAACTGAGGAGCAATGTACAAGTTCATACCAGTATGCTTTCACAAAATAGTGCCCAGACTGAAACCCATACGCAGCCTAACAATCCACTGAACATAGATAACGCTATTCCACGGATGAACAGCGAATTAGTGCCAGAGTCCACGCCAGAGGCGCATCCACACATCCAAGAGACGCGGATCCAACCACTGTGGTTAACCGAAAAGCAAACGATAGAAGGGGCGATTGCCCTGTGTGATGGTAATGTTCCTAAAGCGGCAGCACTACTGGATATCAGCCCATCGACCATTTATCGCAAACGGATGACATGGGAAGAACAAGCGGAACGTTCAACTTAATAAATCGCTGCATTTGAGCCGCAGACACTTGTATTAACACAGCTTCAACAGTGTCTGCGGTTAGATATTTATCCTCTTTTGTTGCGCAGCCTAGGCTCCAGTAATCTAGACTCCACTAACCTAGGCTGTGCTAAATCTCAAGCGTGCTAACGCTGAGAGGTTCGGTTTAACTCACAATCGACCCACAGCCTTAAACCTATTCCCTAATCAATGACGACGTTTGGTCTTGAAGAAAGCGAGTAATTGTTTTTGCTTACCCGCTTCTGATAACACATCGTGGCAAGCCTTACTGGCGCTGCCGACGCCCACCACGTTTTGATCGACCATTTCTACCGTTGAAGAGATATTTCTGGAAATATCCTCGGTCACGCTCGATTGTTCGCTCGAGGCCGTAGCGACCACTGTATTGACGTTAGAAATCGCATTGACTGAGGCAGAAATCCCCTGGAAAGCTCTGCGCACTTTTTCCGATACCATTTGGGACTCATCCAGCAAACTGGTGTTGGCCTTCATATAATGGTCGGCCTTTTCCGCCTGAGACTGTAATTTTGAAATAATTTCTTGGATATCAATGGTGGATTGCTGGGTTTTAGCCGCAAGAGAGCGAACCTCATCGGCGACAACGGCAAAACCGCGACCCGCTTCACCAGCCCTTGCCGCTTCAATCGCCGCATTGAGTGCCAATAGGTTGGTTTGTTCGGAAATACTGGTAATCACATCAATAACCGAGCCAATCTCAATAGAATAGTCTTTCAACTGATTCACAATCGAGCCTGAATCTCGGATCGCCGCCCCGATTTTTACTGAAATATTATCGGACTCGCCGAGCGATTTATTGCCCTCTGAGACGTTTGCCATTGCTTCGCCGGCGCTGGTTTCGGCCTCGGTCGCATTTTTACTCACTTCTAGCGCGGTGCTGGACATTTCATTGAGCGCCGTCGCGATTTGCTCGACCTGAACCAACATGTGCTGGGAATTATGTTCAACCTGATTCATGGTGGAGGCGAGGATTTCGGCCGAAGTGGCGGTATTGTCGGCGACGGTAATCAATTGCTCTGTCATCTCAGAAATTTTATCGGCTGTCTCATTACACCCCTGAGCCAAGAGGCCTAATTCATTGCTACCGGTATCCTGAATTCGGTCGGTAAGATCGCCATTAGCCAGTTTGGCAATAAAACTCTGCACAGTATTAATGGAGGTAATAATAAATTTTGAGATGAAGATGGAGGTGGCTAACACCAATAGTGACACTATGACTAAGATGGATACCATTATTGTGATCGATTCATCGTAAATCACATCGCCATAGCTGCTTGCATCCTGCGCGCCTTTGTAATTCAGATCCGATAACTTCAGCAATAAATCCGAATATTCGTTATACGCAGCGAGTGACTCCGTCAGCAGCAATTGCTTAGCATCTTCGTTTTTATTTGCCCGTGACAGTACCAGCAGCTTCTGATGAACGACCAGATATTCCTTATATAAGCGCTGAAAATTATTGAAGATATTTCGTTCTTCATTGCCGCTGATCAGTTGCTCGTAGGTGCGGATAGATTCATCGATTTGCGCTTTGGTTTTATCCAGCTCTCTTTCGGTTTCTTGCATCTGATCACTATCCAACGAAAGAATATGTCGGGATTCTAATACCCTAAGATCTGCGGTTTGACCGTTGAGTCGCTCAATGACCCGTACGGAGGGCAACCAGTCGTTGGATATGACGGTGGACTGATCATTGATGACTTGCATTTTGCCAATAGCCATCATGGTTAACCCTAGAATCGCAATAATAGGAATCGCAAACGCGCCAAGTAATAGGTGACTTATCTTTAGATTACGCATGTAAACCCCAGCAATGATGATTATGCTCAAATGTGTTTATCCGACGCCTGATACAGGCTTATTCCCTCCATAAATATATAAGCCAGACATTCAACTTTCGCTATGCCAACGGATAATTAATCGCTGAATTAACAGCAGTTATTTGCTGGTTTCTAAAGGAGCTTTGTTTCCCACATCGGTTGAACTGATTTTGATGTAGATTAGCAGAACGGCATGATTTTCAGAGCAATCAAGCCACTTACCTTAAGTCTCCTATAAAAACGCCAACTCGAAACAATACAACCAAGTGCCTTAAATAACTTAGGTTCGTTTACCTTCAGGCCCGATGAGCAGGCTATTGCTCAGCGACTTAGCCATTACCTCCCTCAATCTCAGAAACGGCTATGTACAGAATAGAGTAACTACTCTGCGATTGTTTAAGTATACGAAATTACAACGCGCAAGTTGCCGATACTCACGCCATGCACAAGTCACTGAATAACTGACTTGGCCAGGCATGTCTGAAACTCAATATCTCGTGTGACATTTAAACAAATAAATTGAATTTGTTGCCGTTATTAGGTTTGGATAACAAAGTCTCTGGAATTAATTCCATAAATCTGCATAAGTCAATTTTCTTAGAGAAACTAACGTTACTTAATACTTCTGCGATGTTGCCGATTTGGATTAAAGCAACTTTAAATGTTCTCTCGTTTTGGAATGCGTTCCATCTTTAATATGTTCCTGTCTATTAAAACAACAAGGGTGATGACAGATGAGCAAATATGATCTGCTAGGACGCCGTAATTTTATTAAAGGCTTAGGTGCCGCTACAGGTGTTGCGATTGCTGCACCTGCTATGGCGTTATCAGAAAAGGCCGACGGTGTTAAATGGGATAAAGAAGTTGAAGTGCTAATTGTGGGGTCTGGTTTTGCGGGATTAGCTGCAGGTATAGAGGCTATTCGCAAAGGCGCTAAAGATGTACATATATTTGAAAAAATGTCTTATTTCGGCGGTAACTCTGCAATTAATGGCGGTTTATTCGCGGCACCTGGGACGCCAATGCAGAAAAAAGAAGGCATTGATGATTCAGTTGAAAAAATGGTTGCGGATCAAATTGCATCTGGCCGCGGTATTGCGGACGAGAGCTTATTACGGCATGTGGCTTCACATGCTGTAGAGGCGCTGCAAATGACGTTAGATGCAGGAGCTGAATTTCATCCATATTTGCAGCAACTGGGTGGTCATTCCGTTGCTCGAACTTACCAAACGAGTGTGAGTTGTGGTGCCGGTATTACTCAACCTCTGCTAAAAGAGTGCCGCAGGCTAGGTGTAAAGACCCATAACCGCGCTAAGTTTGAAGGTTTCATTTTGGGGGATAAGGGAAATGTTGTCGGTGTGAAAATGCGCGAAAACTATCACTTTGCTGAAGATCAACCAGGGAAGGTTGTTAATATTCGAGCATTGCGAGGCGTGCTGATGGCGACCGGCGGCTTTGCGCAGAATATCGATTTTCGGATGGCGCAAGATCCGACGCTAACCTCTGAAGTAGGCTGTACCAATGCGCCTGGCGCGACCGGTGAGGGCATGTTGGAAATGTTCCGCTTAGGGGCAGTGCCTGTCCACCTTGCCCATATCCAATCTGGGCCATGGGCTTCGCCCGATGAAGGCGGCTTTGGCTATGTATCTAATTATTCTATTTTTAATTTCCCACATTCAATTGCGATTAACTGTATGACTGGTAAACGCTTCATGGATGAGATTGCGGACAGGAAAACACGAGCCGATGCGGAGTTGGCATGTCGTGATGCTAAAGGTGAACCGCTACCACCCATTTTAATTACGAGTTTTAAGGACTCTAAGCAGCATCCTAATACTGCCAAAGTACTTAAATATAATGTGGGTTGGAAGTTCGATACTCTTGAGGAGTTAGCGAAACACTTTGGCGTACCAATCGAGCCATTAAAAGCACAGATTGAAGAATATAACGGCTATGTCAAAACGGGTGTTGATAAGCAATTTAACAAGAATATGACAAAAGCCAAGGATAAATATATTGAAGCGCCATTTACCGTAGTTCGCCTATGGCCAAAAGTGCATTACTGCCAAGGTGGTGTGCAGGTCAATACTAAGGCGCAAGTAAAAGACAGCTTTACGGGTCAACCTATCCCTGGTTTGTATGCCGCTGGTGAAGTTTGTGGCGGTATTCACGGTGTTAGCCGTTTGGGGAGCTGCTCAATTCCAGAATGTATGGTGATGGGTATGACAGCCGCCCGCAGCATGATGCAAGCCTAAGTGGCTAGTAAATAAGAGGAATCAATAATGAAAATGTTAAATATTGTACTCGCGCTGGTCTTAGGTGGCTTGGTGAGTCTGTCTGCTCAAGCCGTAGAGCAACGTCCTTGGCATAAAGAAGTCATTGGCAAAGATTGTAAGGTATGTCACGACAATGGCATCAAGCAATTTCCTTCGGATCAAGCTTGTTTGCAGTGTCACGATGTGGATGATTTAGCCCAGAAAACGGCTCGTAGTGAAGAGGATAAGTGGCAGAATCCACATAATAATCTGCATTATGGTAAAGATTTGCCGTGTCAGGAATGTCACGGTGAACATAAGTCGAAGCAACCTTTATGCAGTAATTGCCACACCTTTAAGTTTGACAAGTATAAAAAGTAAAGGCTCCGACATGGCCTAGGATTACCCTAGGCTATCACTCGATATTAGCTCGCTTTATTTTTTAAGATGATATAAATTGGGCGCAACTAAGCTTGTGAAATAAATATAGCGAATTGACAAATTAAATTATCCCTGCAAAGAAATTTATAGTTAACATCCTCGCCTTATGTGCCCCTTAGTGATTATGACTAAGGGGCTTTTTTATTTTTTTAAATTAGTCTCCCTTGTTAAATATAATTTTATAAATTGTGTGACTAGCGTTGTTTTGTGCCTGCTAGGCAAAGTTACTTATGTGCTGGCTACATTTTTGGAATGGATTCCAAGCGTATTATTCACTCGGTAAGTGGTTAGAAAAATAATATGTGAATAAGGATGAGATGAATGAAAAAGGCAATCATTGCTCTGTCATTGTTATCAGCAAATGCTGCAATGGCGACTGATATACCTGACTTTTTAGATGAGACAGATATATACAACGCGCGGTTTAAGTGTTTGGGAGAACCTGTCAAGCATTCGAAAGCAGATCAAAAGTATCTCGATATGCTTTGGGATGAGACGCTAACCTACCTTAAGGCCTACGCTATCGCGTTAACCAATGGCGAAAACAGTCACTGCCTGAATTCTGATGAGGCCATTGTCGATTCGACCCTGAGTGCAAATAAGATGTGCATTATGGATCGTAGAGACATGCAGTTGATGGTGAAAAACCTCTATCAGGTGATCCACAACGCCGACAAAGCCAAACAATGTTTCGGCGCCCGTGAAGAGGTTAATTGGATTTATAACCCCGGTGGCGAATTAACCAAACACTCACCCGTTGCGCAGTATTTCAAGCGTACAACGTTTGATGAATTCTTTAAAACAAAGGTGACAAATAAAGAGGTACAGAAATTAGGTCAGATCTTCACTGATAATTTCTATAAGATGGTCACTGGTGATGAAGTGAAAATGCCTTCAACCTTTCCATATGATATCAGCGCCAACACTCTACCCAATTTGTGGGCAGCAGCAGGTTGGTTTCCTATGTATGCCGAAGAGAGTAAGCGAAATGATAAGAATTTTAACAACATCCGCGGTGGTTATGCCTATGCTGAGATCTTCGGTCATTGGGGGTTACTGCGTATCGATGAGATTAATGGTGAAAAGGTGGGTGCTGAAGTGGGGATGACGGTGCAGTCAGTCGATACGCTTTATCCCTATCACAATCATGCGATTGCGGAAATCTACTACAACATGCGCGTGCCCGCATGCGTCAACCAATTTAAGAGTTTTGCAGTACGTGCTGATTCACCCTTGCTCAAGACGGTGAAGCAAGATGACAAGATGCGCAGAGTGCAATTCGATGCCGCACAGCACAATGGCCATACCATGTGGTTAGCCAGCAGCTATCAGCAAGATCCCTTGATGTATTTTCACCAGAACACAATACATGCTTTTGATATCGATGGTAGCTGTGAAGCTAAGCCTCATGAGCGGGCTATTGTTTCGGTTTGGGCCAGAAGTAATGCCCATGACAAGCGCAATGACTATGGCACGACACTGCTGTGTGAGTCGGCGAAACATCCAGGGACTCCGGCAAATAAAGATGAGGTTATTCAGTGTGATCTGACTAACTTGAAGTGGTAATAACGGAAAAACAAGGCCAAAAACAAGGCTAAATGAAGTGGTACCGTGCACCTAAAATTGCATGGGAAATAAAGAGGTAAATGATGAAAAATCTAAACTTATATCTTGTCGCGGCATGGATTTTCCTTGCATTGACAACGAGTGCGGTGCAGGCAGAAGAACCACAAAATGGCATTGATATTGGCGGTACAGTTAGGGTGAATTATGCCTATAAAGATTACAGTCAGAGCTCAAAAGATAAGGGCGGCGATCTTACTTTCGATATGGCGGCAATTAAGTTTAACGGTAAGCTGGGTGAGTGGGGACTTGCCAGTGAATACCGTTTTTATGATGGCTGGCAAGCGCTGCGTTATGGTTATGGATTTTACGACCTTAGTGCTGACTGGCAGATTCAGTTTGGCGTGAATCAGGTTCCTTTTGGTAATCCTGGATTTATTTCAAACAGCTTCTGGTTTGGTGTGCCTTACTACTTAGGATTCGAAGATGATTACGACTTAGGAGTGAAAGGGGTATACCAGAAGGGCGCTTGGGGGACCGAAATGGCCTTCTATAAGAATGCAGAATATGGTGCTGGCCGCGCCGATCGTTACTCAACTGATCTGTACAGCGGTATTGTTAACGGCACCGAATACAATAACGAAGAGACGAACCAGTTAAATCTACGTCAAATGTACGAGATGAGCTATGAAGGCGGCAAAACACTTTTGGGTGGCTCTATCGAATACGGCCAGATCTATAACGATGCAACAGGCAACAATGGTGACCGCTATGCTGTCGCGATTCATCTGGATGCGACCTACAATGGTTGGGGCCTACAACTGCAGGCTATGCAGTATGAATATGATGCAGCCGATGCCATAGATAGTAATAAAATAGCGGTCGCTGCTTACAATTGGCAGTATGAGATTGCCTCTAAGGCGCAGGCATACAGTGTTAATATCGCAAAGACAGTCACGACCGATTGGGGTAGTCTTAAGTTCTATAATGATTTTGGCATGGTGACACCGGATGTATCCGATGATAGCTATGATACCAGCTATCAAAATGTGACTGGCTGCGCCATTGCTGCAGGCCCGACTTATACCATGGTCGATTTTATTATGGGTAAAAACATGTATGCCTCCACTCGTGACAATGGTCATGTTGGTTTACCTGAAATCGGTGATAGTTGGGATAAGCGAGTTAATATTAATTTCGGATATTATTTCTAAGCGGTGCTAAAAAAGTATTTCCGACTTATATGTATGCCAATATTTATGTTGGCATACGTTCAAATAGGTTAGCGATAAAACGTTGTTTATCTCACCGAGATTACGCATGATTCTGCATTTTCTAAATGATCTACATTTGCTTTGAGTAATGCGATTAGCTGAATTGTGGCGTCTGTTTGCGTTTCTGGATTGAGATAAATAGATTCATTAAAGAGAGGAAGAGGTGGTAAGCCATATTCGAGTGGATCCAATATTTGCATCTGTTCATTAATGCGAAACTCGGCAATGGGCGCAATGACAAGATCATTCTCTACCGCCATACATAAGGCCTGTGGTGATGGAGTGGATAACAATACATGAATTGGCCGCATATTGAGTTGATGATTGGCAAATACCTGCGCACGTATCGGGCAGTTTTCTGGGTAAAGCGCCATCGGAATCGTCTCGCGTTTATGTGCGTTGCCATCTTTGGCTGCAACCCAATAAAAGCGTCTGGAGAACAGCAACTCACCGTTAATAGGTGTTTGCCAGTGGGTTGCCACGATGAGGTCAAATTCCCCCTGCTGTAGGCGCTTAAACAGATTCCCACTGACATCAGTGTCGATCACGAGTTCGATACAGGTGAATTCTCGAATAAATTCCAATAAACAACTGTTCAAATAACATCCGATGTAGTCGGTAGGCACCCCTAATCTGATAGTTTCTCGGTTGGGACAGTCTTTTAATTCATTCATTGCCTGCGAATTGAGTTGCATCATTTTATAGGCGTAATTTAATAGCGTTAAACCAGCCTCGGTTAAGGCTACGCCTTTGTTGTCTCGCAGCAACAACGATTGACCAACGACCTCTTCAAGCTTTTTGACTTGTAAACTCAAGGTTGATTGTGTGCGGCAGACTTTATCTGCCGCTTTTGATAAGTTGCCGCATTCCGCTATTGCAATAAAACTCTCAAGTAGTTCAATTTTTAACATTTGTTGCTATTGAGTTTATTCATGATGGTATCAGTATTACTCAATTTGGCCTTGCGTTAAACACTGTTATTGTTTGATTGTGAAGTTGCAATGTTATTGATTGTCAGAATGTGGTGAGGTCGAGATGAGTAGTTGGGAGCAAAGGAGAGACTACCTAACACAAGTTGCACTGCGTAGCTTGAGAGGACACAAAACATTTGATTTATGTCGTTCTCATTTGGTGCAGGTGAGTCAAATATCGAAAGGCACTATCTATAATCATTTTACAACAGAAGCTGATCTTATCGTTGCCGTCGCTTCTGCCCAATACGATGAGTGGCTCTTTGCGGCAAAGCAGGACGCACAGCGATATCCAGATCCTTTTAGCAGATTCTTATATCATCACTGCTATCGACTTCATCAAGTCTTATCGCAACAACGGTTTGTGATTGAGCGTATTATGCCCAATCAAACTTTATTATTCGAAGCGACAACGAGTTGCCGGCAGCGATTTGAAAAAATATGTGATGAATACACTCAATGGAATAGAAATACGATCTCAGAAGTTGGTGATATTCCAGGGTTTAATCGAACTGAACTCGTCATGGACTATCTTCGTGGCGCAATGATAAATAGTGATGACTCCAATAGACAAGCGAATGATATACAGCTCTATTGTCAATTTAGTTATGCGTTAACTCAGTTAATGGGGCACTCGGATAAACGTATTCCAACTGAGTTTGTATTTGCCAAGTGGTTATCGAACTTATCTTGCGCTTCATCGGCTGCTTGACGATAAAGCTTTTTGAATTTATGAGACTGCATATCCATAAGAGTCTCGTTGTTAATATGTTAATTTTTTAATATAGCTTGCGGAGAAAACTTATGTTTGATGCTTTAGTTTTAACCCAAATAGATGGTCGTATAAACGCTCAAGTTACACAGATTAATGATGCTGAACTACCAGAAGGTGAAGTTTTAGTCGATGTAGCATACTCCTCATTGAATTATAAAGATGGTTTAGCAGTGACTGGCACGGGCAAAATCATTCGCCAGTTTCCCATGGTTCCAGGCATCGATTTTGCGGGTGTGGTGCGCGGATCCACAGATACGAGATACCAAGTCGGCGATCAGGTGATTATGACGGGCTGGGGTGTGGGTGAAAACCATTGGGGTGGTATGGCGCAAAAAGCGCGAGTTAACGCCGACTGGCTAGTGCATCTGCCGCAAGGTTGTGATGCCGCGAAAGCCATGATGATAGGCACGGCAGGGCTTACTGCGATGTTGTGCATGCAAGCGCTGCAACAGGCAGGGGTGACACCCCAAAGTGGCGATGTTCTCGTAACAGGTGCCAGTGGTGGTGTGGGTTCTGTGGCAGTGGCTTTGCTCGCCAATGCAGGCTATCGTGTGGTTGCTTGCAGTGGTCGGGTTGAAGAGAATGCGCCATTATTGAAAGCACTAGGTGCTGTAGATGTGATCGCTCGCAGTGAACTTGAACAAGATGCTAAACCGCTTGAGGCGCAGCGCTGGGCGGGGGTGGTCGATACGGTTGGCAACAAGATCCTCGCTAAAGCATTAGCGCAAATACAATATGGTGGTGCAGCGGCTATCTGTGGATTAGCGGGCGGTTTTGCATTACCAACAACTGTTATGCCGTTTATTTTGCGGGGTGTGAAGTTACTTGGGATCGACTCCGTTTCTTGTCCATTTGAGAAACGAAAAGCGGCATGGGAAGCTGTGATTGAAGCACTACCAACTCATTTTTATCAACAAGCTTGCCAACAGATTTCATTAGCAGAGGTTCCTGATTTCGCACATAAAATTGTGCAAGGTCAAACGACTGGGCGTGTACTAGTTAAGCTGTAATTTACTTTTAAACATCGACTGTCAAGCAATATGATTAACCAATGTTTAATGCACTTATCTCAATAAATCGTTAGCAAAATAAAACCTTCTCACTTAAGGAACAACAAAAATCGTCAAAAGCATTTTGTGCCAACTGGTTTGGCACGAAATGGGCTCACATTTAGAAAACGGCGAATTTGAGAGAAATTCCGGTAAATCTGGATTAAGCAATAGAGGCAAAATTAGGTATAACCGAAGGGGGGGGCATGTTTGAATGTTTTAGGAAAAATCGAGAATAGGCATGAAGATTTTATCTTAGGCACAAATATGCATCTAGAATCCTAATGGGGTAAATCATAATAAATTGAGGTTTTATAGCGAGGTAAAGCAAGATATGGTACACCCGAGTGGACTCGAACCACCGACCCCTACCATGTCAAGGTAGTGCTCTAACCAACTGAGCTACGGGTGCACTGTTTGAATTTCGAAGTTTATACTCTTTGAATAGAGTGGTACACCCGAGTGGACTCGAACCACCGACCCCTACCATGTCAAGGTAGTGCTCTAACCAACTGAGCTACGGGTGCATTGTTTTAATCGTTACGACAACACTACTTTGCGTTGTGCTTCGGAACGAGCGCTATATTAGGGGGATAGCGAAAGGCTGGCAAGCAAAAAAATGAATTTTATTGTCAAATGGTGAATTGCTGTGCAACTTGTCCAGTGTTTCAGCAAAGTTGTTGATAAAACGGCAAGTTAGATTGTTATGCAAGCCAAAATCACCCCGCACGGAATAAAACGGCGAGCATTTAGCTCGCCGTTTATCTTTCCATCTACTTAGTGATGCACGCTGTCGCCTTCAATCAAACTTAAATGCACACCATGCTTTTGAATATAACGAAGGCGGATGAAAAACAGCAGCGCCGCCGAGGTGAGGCCTGCAATTAATCCTGTCCAAAAACCATGGGCGCCCATGGCGGGGACGATTAAGTCGGTATACGCCAAGGTGTAACCTAATGTCATGCCGATGCCCCAATAGGAGAACAGCGTGATATAAAACGCACTGCGGGTATCTTTATATCCACGCAAGGCGCCGGCGGCGACCACTTGGACAGAGTCAGATAATTGATACAGCGCGGCCATCAGCATCAAACTGCCCGCAAGTACCACCACTTCTGGATCGCCGTTATACAACTCGGCGATTTGGAAACGGAATAACACAGTTAAGATTGCCGTCGACAAGGCCAATGAAAGCGCCAACCACAATCCGACCTTTGCCACCACGGCAGAAATATCCGCACGATCGCGGCCGAGGTAGTAGCCAATACGAATCGAGACGGCAATACCTATCGAAAGTGGCAACATAAATACTATGGCGGAGAAGTTCAACGCAATCTGATGGCTGGCCACCACAGTCGCGCCTAATGGCGCCAGCAGCAGGGCGATAATCGCAAACAGGCTCACCTCAAAGAAGAGGGCCATCGCAATCGGCATCCCAAGCTTCGTCATCTTCTTCATAGTGGCAAAATCGGGGCGATGGAACTGGCTAAAGGGCGCCAATGCGGCAAACTTTTTATGAAACTGCATATAAATCGTCATGGCTATCAACATGGCCCAAAACACCAGTGCGGTCGCGACACCACAACCGGCGCCGCCCATGGCAGGCACGCCGAAATGGCCATAGATAAAGATATAGTTTGCCGGAATATTCACCGCTAACCCCACGAATCCGATGATCATGGTCGGTAATGTGTAAGAAATCCCTTCACTGCAACCGCGTAATACCTGGTAGAGCACAAATGCGGGCGCGCCCCATAAAATACCGTCGATATATCCTATGGTTAAGTTGTACAATTGGGGCTCTAAATTCATATGGCTGAGCACGAGTGGGGCGGATGCAAGAAACACCATCACGCCAAGGCCACCGATTAAGGCCAGATAAGCGCCTTGAAACGCCAACGGTTGAATGGCTTTTTGATTATTTGCACCATTATGATGGGCAAATAAAGGCGTAAATGCCATTAGTAACCCTTGAACGAATAGAATTGCGGGTAACCACAGACTAGTTCCCACAGCCACGGCGGCCATATCGACAGCACTGACGCGGCCCGCCATAACGGTATCGATAAAGCCCATCATGGTCTGCGTGACTTGGGCGATCAACACTGGGAGTGCGAGTTGAATTAAGCGTTTGGCCTGAAAGCCTGAATGATTCATAAATACAGCCTTTAACGAATAAGCGAGCAAAAAATGTTTACTGGTATAGTTCAAGCCACCTGTGAGGTGGTTGCAATACTTAAGAAAGATGGCCTAAATACCCTTGAGGTAGCGTTTAAACCTGATTTGCATGAGGGACTTGCGATTGGCGCAAGTGTGGCAAATAACGGGGTATGTCTGACGGTGACTCAGGTCGTTGATGATAGGGTATTTTTCGATGTAGTGGAAGAGACCTTAAGGTTGACAAACCTTGCCAATTTGACCGTTGGTCAGCGGGTGAACATTGAGCGTTCTTTGACGTTTGGCAGCGAAATCGGCGGCCATATCCTCTCGGGACACATTCATACTAAGGCGAAAGTGAGCCACATTAGTCATACCGAGCTGCATTATGATCTGACTTTAAGCGTCGAGCCCAAATGGATGAACTATATCCTTTATAAAGGTTTTGTCGGGGTAAACGGTTGCAGCTTAACGGTAGGCGAGGTGACCGAAAGCAGTTTTATGCTGCACTTGATCCCAGAAACCCTCAAATTGACCAATTTAGGCCAATGTCAGGTTGGAGATGAGTTAAATATCGAAATTGACAGCCAAACCCAAGCCATAGTCGACACCGTCGAGCGCGTGCTGGCCAAACGTTTTAGCGACCAATCTTAATCCAGATGCCTAGTAGATTTGCTCGTCGTCCGAGTCAATATATAACTCTATAGTTCGGCGGGCATCATCCACATGTAAACGCAGGTGGATGGGATTACAACAAATTCGGCAGTCATCGTAATAATCCTGATCGCCGCTGCTGGCATCAATACTTATATGTTGATGGTGTCCGCAGTGGGGGCAGGCAATCACTTTATTCATGATCCTCATGGCGCAACTCCTCTCTAACGAAAGCTAGGGATGACACTTGTCGCTAAGCCTTCACACTGGCTTTAGTTGAGTATACAAGAATGTGCCGTGGCAACTTAGATAAAGTCGGTATCAAAATCTCAGCAACTAGATTTTTCCGTTCCGCTCAGCGCTTGGTACTTTTTTAATGGAATTTATCTAGCGTAAGAACCATCAAGCACTACGCACCTATTTAGTTAACTCAATCCTTTACTGTCATCAGTTCGACAGGCGCTGTCGGCAATATGCCTTCCTCTATATTGTCACTTATGGCCTGCGATAGCTGTTCTATCTGCAGCAAAAGCTCGGCGTGGATATCGGCCTGCAAACCAATGGCGTCAAATTGCACCGCTTGGCGTTGAACCGCTCGGTGTTCAGGTTGAGTGGGTGGCGTAGGACTAACTGGGATTGGGTTCTGGCCGACTTGGCTAAGTGCAACCGTCAATAGGATACTCGTGAACATACCAACTCCTTTGGCTTCATTATTTAAAGCGATGCGACTGCGCGGTATGCGTGGAGGTAAACCTCCACCCCACCCGCAATCATTTAACGCGCATAGCGTAGGGGCGTTAAATGACTGCCACATGAACGATTGACTGCAATATGATGAATTCACGGCAAACTTTGTGGATGATGTTAATAACGGAGCTAATTTGGGGGCTAAGCCTCGCAATTGTGCCATTTAACTTGCGTGCCTTAAAGACTATCCCGTAGAATAACTGTCCTGCTACGCAAGGCGGCTAAGACTCCTGTACTGTCTTAACCTCGCGAGCATTCTCTTTTTACTTAATCACCATGTGGCCCTACGTGTGGGTCACCACTGGACAAGGATATTTCATGCCTGTAATTACACTTCCTGATGGTAGCAAACGCGAGTTTGCACATCCCGTATCGACTCTCGATGTTGCCACTGATATCGGCCCTGGTCTTGCTAAAGCCTGTATCGCTGGACGCGTGAATGGCGAACTCAAAGACGCTTGCGATCTAATCGAAACCGATGCTGAACTTTCTATTATTACCGCTAAAGACGAAGAAGGTATTGAAATCCTTCGCCATTCTTGCGCGCATTTATTAGGTCATGCAATCAAGCAATTATGGCCACAAACCAAGATGGCGATCGGTCCCGTGATCGATAACGGCTTCTATTACGACATCGATCTTGAGCACAAGCTGACTCAAGAAGATATCGAAGCCCTCGAAAAACGTATGCTTGAACTGGCGAAAACCAATTACGACGTAGTCAAACGCGTTGTAAGCTGGCAAGAAGCCCGTGATACCTTCGCCGCCCGCGGTGAAGAATACAAGATCGCGATTCTGGATGAGAACATCAGCAAAGATGCGACTCCAGCGCTCTATCATCACGAAGAATACACCGACATGTGCCGTGGTCCACACGTGCCAAACATGCGTTTCTGCCACCATTTCAAATTGATGAGCATTGCCGGCGCTTATTGGCGCGGTAACTCTGAAAACAAGATGCTGCAACGTATTTACGGTACAGCATGGGCGGATAAAAAAGCACTGAGCACCCATTTAGCCCGTCTTGAAGAAGCGGCTAAACGTGACCACCGTAAGATTGGTAAACAGCTTGACCTCTACCATATGCAAGAAGAAGCACCTGGCATGGTGTTCTGGCATAACGACGGTTGGAGCATCTTCCTCGAATTAGAACGTTTCATTCGCCGTAAGTTAAATCAATACACTTACCAAGAAGTGAAAGGTCCGTTGATGATGGACCGCGTACTGTGGGAACGTTCGGGTCACTGGGATAAATACTCAGAAGCCATGTTCACAACCAGCAGTGAAAACCGTGAATACGCGGTTAAGCCAATGAACTGCCCAGGCCACGTACAGATCTTCAACCAAGGGTTGAAATCTTACCGTGATCTGCCACTGCGTATGGCGGAATTTGGTTGCTGTCACCGTAATGAGCCATCAGGTTCGCTGCACGGTTTGATGCGCGTACGTGGTTTTACTCAAGACGATGCCCATATCTTCTGTACTGAAGATCAAGTTCAAGCAGAAGTGAGCTCTTGTATCCAAATGGTATACGACACTTACTCGACATTTGGCTTTGAAAACATCGTTGTAAAACTCTCGACTCGCCCAGAAAAACGTATCGGTGACGATGCCATGTGGGACAGAGCCGAAGAAGCACTTAAACAAGCCTTACGTGCGAACAACATCGAGTTCACCATTTTACCGGGTGAAGGCGCCTTCTACGGTCCTAAGATTGAGTTCACGCTGCACGACTGTTTAGACCGTGCATGGCAGTGCGGTACTGTGCAATTAGACTACGCATTACCAAGCCGTTTAGGGGCAACTTATGTCGCCGAAGATAACAGCCGTCAAACACCAGTGATGATTCATCGTGCGATTTTAGGCTCGTTGGAACGTTTCTTAGGTATTTTGATTGAAGAATACGCAGGTCGCTTCCCAACTTGGTTGGCCCCAATGCAAGTTGTCGTGATGAATATCACCGACAAACAGGCTGATTATGTTGAAGAAGTGGTCAAATTCTTCAAAGAACAAGGTATTCGTGCCTCATTTGACTTGAGGAATGAGAAAATAGGCTTTAAAATACGCGAGCACACCTTAAGGCGTGTTCCTTATTTATTGGTCGTTGGCGATCAGGAAATGGAAAATAAGGAAGTTGCGGTGCGTACACGTGATGGAGTCGATTTAGGTAAGATGCGAATCGAAGATTTCGCCGCCAAGATCCATCAACAAATTTCGCTCCGTAGTCTCAAATTGTTGGAGGAATAGGTCATAAAGATCAAGAAAACAGCAGGGCGTCAGCCGGCCCCTAATAGAATCAATGAAGAAATCACAGGTGTACCTGAAGTACGCTTAACTGGCATTGATGGTGAAGCTATTGGTGTGGTAAGCATCAGAGATGCTCAGAATTTGGCAGATGAAGCGGGTGTAGACCTAGTCGAAATTAGTCCAAACGCTGAACCTCCAGTATGTCGCATTATGGACTACGGTAAGTTCCTATTTGATAAAGCGAAAGCTCAAAAGGAACAAAAGAAGAAGCAAAAACAGGTTCAGGTTAAGGAAATAAAATTCCGTCCTGGAACTGACGAAAACGACTATCAGGTAAAACTACGCAACCTGATACGTTTTCTGGAAGACGGGGACAAAGCGAAAATTACGCTGCGTTTCCGAGGCCGCGAAATGGCTCACCAAAACCTGGGTATGGATCTATTGAACCGTATCAAAACAGATTTGGATGAGTATGCAATTGTTGAATCCTTCCCGAAAATGGAAGGCCGACAAGCCATTATGGTGCTAGCGCCTAAAAAGAAATAAGTAGGGCAACCTATAAAAGTAGCGAAGGCTATATGCCTTCGCTCGCCTTGCTTTTTATTTAACATCCCAATGCGGAGTTTTAGTAATGCCTAAAATGAAAACCGACAGAGGTGTAGCGAAGCGTTTTAAGAAAACCGCCAATGGTTTCAAGCGCAAGCAAGCCCATTTACGTCACATTCTGACCAAAAAGAGCACTAAGCGTAAGCGTCACTTACGTAACAAGTGTTTAGTTGCCAAAGTTGACGTTCCAGCAATCGCGCGTCAATTACCATACGCTTAATTTAGGAGATTAGAAAATGCCAAGAGTTAAGCGTGGTGTAACCGCACGTGCTCGTCACAAGAAAGTTTTAAAATTAGCTAAAGGTTATTATGGCGCTCGTAGCCGTACTTACCGCGTTGCTGTTCAAGCAGTAACTAAAGCTGGTCAATATGCTTACCGTGACCGCCGTCAGAAAAAACGTCAATTCCGTCAACTGTGGATTGCACGTATTAATGCTGCAGCTCGTCAAAATGGTCTGTCTTACAGCCGTTTCATCAACGGTCTGAAAAAGGCGTCTATCGAAATCGATCGTAAGATTTTGGCTGACATCGCTGTATTTGACAAAGTTGTATTCGCAACTTTAGTTGAAAAAGCAAAAGAAGCGTTAAACTAAGCAATTAGTTTGTCGCACTTAAGAGGGGACCATTTGGTCCCTTTTTTTGTTGCTGCTGTGACCGTCTTAAATAGCGTTGAGGCTTGCTTCAAGCGAGTCACAAGATACAGATAAAAAAATAGCAGGCTAATGCCTGCTATTTTTATTTGAATCTAAGACTAAGATTCGATTAGTTTTTCGCGTGATTACTTTTTAGCGTCTAAGTAACGCTCAGCATCTAATGCAGCCATACAACCGGTCCCCGCAGAGGTAATCGCTTGACGGTAATGTTGGTCCATAACGTCACCTGCGGCAAACACACCTTCGATGCTGGTTTGGGTCGCGTTACCTTGAAGGCCGCTTTGTACCTTCAGATAACCGTTGTTCATCTCTAATTGGCCTTCGAAAATCCCAGTATTTGGGCTGTGACCAATGGCCACAAACACGCCGGCAACGGCCAGATCTGTGATAGCGCCATCTTTGGTGCTCTTCATTTTCAGGCCCGTTACACCCATAGCATCACCAACCACTTCTTCCATGGTTTGGTCAAGGTGCAGGATAATGTTGCCGTTTGCCACTTTATCCATTAAACGATCGATAAGGATTTTCTCTGAGCGGAAGGTGTCACGGCGGTGAATTAAGTGCACTTCGGCGGCGATGTTACTCAAATAAAGTGCTTCTTCAACGGCAGTGTTACCGCCACCTATGACTGCAACTTTCTGATTGCGATAGAAGAAACCATCACAGGTCGCACAGGCCGATACGCCGCGTCCTTTAAACGCTTCTTCAGACTCAAGGCCTAAGTAACGGGCAGAGGCGCCTGTCGCAATGATCAGCGCATCACAAGTGTATTCGCCATTGTCGCCTTTTAAACGGAAAGGGCGCTCAGTCAGCGTCACTTCATTGATATGGTCGAAAAGGATTTCAGTATCAAACTTTTCCGCATGCTTTTGCATACGCTCCATTAATGCGGGACCCGTTAAGTCTTCTGCATCACCTGGCCAGTTTTCAACTTCAGTCGTGGTGGTTAACTGACCACCTTGCTGCATACCTGTGATCATCACAGGCTTTAAGTTTGCGCGCGCAGCATAAACTGCGGCCGTGTATCCTGCGGGACCTGAACCTAAAATCAATAGGTTACTGTGTCTGACTTGGCTCATTTTTCTCTCCGTGCCTTTAGCAAATTGCATGGATTGTAGGGAATTTAGCTGTAGGGGTAAAGCGCTGTTTGGTGATTCTTTTAGATTATGCTAATCGAATCCTAAGGCAAATTGTCAGCCTGAGTTTACTAAGACCCGCACGGATGAAGATATTTGTGATCAGCATAAAAAATCGGCCTCAACAGAGTGAGGCCGAACAAAGCAGAGTAGGCCAGAAAGACCTAGGCTCTCATATGATTAGGCTAGTAAACTTGCTGGCGCTGTGTACTCAAGATTTAATGCTTGCGCCACTTCTTTACAAACCAGTTTGCCGTGCATCACGTTCAAACCGTTCAGTAAGTGTTTGTCTTGTAACAAGGCGGCTTTATAACCTAAGTTAGCTAACTTAAGAATATAAGGCAGAGTCGCGTTATTCAGAGCGAAGGTTGAAGTGCGGGCTACGGCACCTGGCATGTTTGCCACACAGTAGTGCACCACGTCATCAACGATGTAGGTTGGATCTTGGTGAGTCGTTGCATGTGAAGTTTCCACACAACCACCTTGGTCGATTGCTACGTCAACGATAGCACTGCCTGGCTTCATGCGTGCGATCATGCTACGTGTTACAAGCTTAGGCGCTGCAGCACCTGGAATTAAAACGCCACCAATCACAAGATCAGCTTCTAATACATGGCGCTCAATCGCATCGGCAGTTGAGTAAACAGCCTTAACTGCAGAACCAAATTGTACGTTTAAGCGACGCAGTGCATCGATGCTGCGGTCAAGTACAACGACATCAGCGCCCATGCCTACAGCCATTTGTGCAGCATTGGTACCGACCATGCCACCACCGATGATCACGACTTTTGCAGGCTCAACACCAGGAACACCGCCTAATAACATGCCGCGACCACCAGAGGATTTCTCTAATGCCATCGCGCCTGCTTGAATCGACATACGACCAGCCACTTCAGACATTGGGGCCAGCAGAGGTAAGCCACCACGGTCATCAGTCACGGTTTCGTAAGCGATACACACGGCACCACTTTTAATTAAATCTTCAGTTTGTGGTAAATCTGGCGCTAAATGCAGATAAGTGAATAAAATCTGGTCATGACGCAGCATAGCGCGTTCGACTGCTTGAGGCTCTTTTACCTTTACGATCATCTCTGCTTTAGCAAAGACTTCAGCAGCAGTTGCTAATATTTTGGCACCTGCATCAACATAATCCTGATCAGAAAAACCAATTCCCGTGCCGGCATTAGTTTCAACAAACACTTCATGACCTTTGATGGTCAATTCGCGAACGCTTGAAGGAACCATACCGACACGATACTCGTGGTTTTTAATTTCCTTTGGTACACCAATAATCATTTTTGAGCCTCAATTGCCTGAAAAACCCACTTTTAATGGGCATAATTGTTATTTTATCGTGACCTGAACGTGATTAATTCAGGGATATCTAGTATAGTATCGGCGACGCAGTTTATGCTGCTGAACTTTTGACATACGTAGAATAAAATGTTGTTTTAGTGATAAAGCAAGGTTAAATAAATGGCATATAATAAAAAGAGTCCTGTAAAAGACTTGGATCGCATCGATCGCAACATTCTTAATGAATTACAAATTGATGGACGCATTTCAAATGTGGAACTATCTAAAAGAGTAGGATTAAGTCCGACTCCGTGTTTAGAAAGAGTGAAACGACTCGAAAAGCAAGGATATATCAATGGCTATACCGCCTTGGTCAATCCTCATTTCTTGGGTGCATCCCTACTGGTATTCGTGGAAATCACCTTAAGCCGTGATACTCCCGAAGTATTTGATAAGTTTAATCGCGCTGTGCAACTGTTAGATGATATTCAAGAGTGTCATCTGGTTTCTGGTGACTTTGACTACTTATTAAAGACACGTGTTTCTGATATGTCAGCTTATCGTCGTTTACTCGGTGAGACGCTGTTGAAATTACCTTCAGTGTCCGATACCCGTACTTACGTGGTGATGGAAGAAGTGAAACACACTAGCCGTGTCGCGATAAACCATCTGCTCTCCGATATTTAATACCCTGAACGTTTACAATAAGGGGCCTAGGCCCCTTATTTATTCCTACGTTTGCCGTTTCTAACTCAAAAATGACCTTGCTTAGCCCTTAGGTTTGCCAGCTTAAGGGCCGAATTTTTATCTGTTTTTTATCTTCTCAATAGCGCGTAAATTGGTTGCGTAATAGCCAGTTAGTGCTGAAAACCTGTGCTTTAGCTCATTAGCGCCGATTTTTTGTCTTGTACCAGTAATTCTTAGGATAAAAACGCCCTAAGATGCTCCACATTTAGTGGGATTCTGGTATCGTTAGCCCACCTGTTTTCATTTTTATGGATTAAGTCGTTTGTCTCAAGGAAATAGTGTACGCACGCTCTCAGGGCTGCAGCGTCTGCTCGAAGGCGGACTCATCATTTGCTGTGTTTTAGCCACCTATATTTTGCTTGCCTTAACCAGTTTTAGTCCGTCCGATCCGGGCTGGAGCCAGTCTCATTTTCAAGGCGATATCAAAAACTGGACGGGTGCAGTCGGGGCGTGGATTGCCGACATTCTGCTGTACTTTTTTGGCGTCACTGCCTACATCATGCCCATTATTGTGGCCTCTACAGGTTGGCTGCTTTTCAAACGCGCCCATGATTTATTGGAAATTGACTACTTTTCAGTTGCACTGCGCATCATAGGTTTTCTGCTGCTTATTCTTGGTTTTTCAGCATTAGCCAGCATGAATGCCAATAATATCTATGAGTTTTCCGCAGGCGGCGTGGCAGGGGATGTTATCGGTCAAGCCATGTTGCCGTATTTTAATAAGCTCGGTACGACCTTGTTGCTGCTGTGCTTCTTAGGCTCGGGCTTTACGCTGTTAACTGGGATCAGCTGGTTGACTGTGGTCGAGAAGGTCGGCTTTGTCTCCATTTGGTGTTTTAGAAAGCTCAAGCGTCTGCCGCAAGCGCTAAAACGCGAGCGTGAAACCGAAGATACTCGCGGTTTTATGACGGTCGTTGATAAGTTTAAACAGCGCCGTGACTCACAGCATCAGCTTGAAAAAGCCAAGGGGCGTGAGCCAGAGGTGGCACCGAGTCGTATCTTTACGACTCGCCCCGCGAAAGAAGAAGAGGCCAGCGACGAAATCATCACCGAAGCAAGCTCCGGTAAAGGCAAGCTGTCGGCGCTCGCGAAAATCTTAAGTTTAAACAGCAATAAAGCCAAGGCTGAACCTAAAGGCCTGCAAAGAGTTGAGCCCCAATTAGATCAAGCCAGTGCCGTGGCTGAGCATGGTCATTTTGAAGCGCCGCCTTGGGTCGCCAAGCCTAAAGAGGCCGAGTTAGCTTTAGATGATGAAACTGAGTTCAAGGCGCACGTTTTCGAAGATGAAGATGACGACGATGAACCCGTATTCCATCGTGAAACCATGCTCGATGACGAGGATGAAGACGAGTTAGGTTTCAACGATGAAGATGTCATCGATTTTGATACTAAAGCCTCAACGGGCGCAGTGACTCAGGCGCAACGTCAAAAAGAAGCGCCAAAGGCGAAGATTGTCGATGGTATTGTGGTTTTACCGGGACAAGAAAATAAACCTGTTCCAGCAAAACCTATGGATCCGCTGCCAAGCATCAGCTTGCTCGATGTGCCTAATCGTAAAAAGAATCCGATAAGCCCAGAGGAATTAGAGCAAGTTGCCCGCTTAGTCGAGGCCAAACTTGCCGACTTTAACATTGTGGCCACTGTGGTGGGGGTTTATCCCGGTCCTGTGATCACCCGTTTTGAGCTAGATTTAGCGCCAGGTATTAAAGCTTCTAAGATTTCAAACCTCGCAAACGACTTAGCGCGTTCGCTACTGGCTGAGCGTGTGCGTGTGGTTGAAGTCATTCCGGGTAAATCTTATGTGGGTCTAGAGCTGCCGAATAAGTTCCGCGAAACCGTGTACATGCGCGATGTACTCGATTGTGAAGCCTTTACCGAAAGCAAATCGAACCTGACCATGGTGCTTGGCCAAGACATTTCCGGCGAGCCTGTGGTGGTTGATTTAGGCAAAATGCCGCACTTACTGGTGGCTGGTACCACAGGTTCAGGTAAATCGGTCGGGGTGAACGTGATGATCACCAGCTTATTGTATAAGTCTGGCCCTGAAGATGTTCGCTTTATCATGATCGACCCTAAAATGCTGGAATTATCGGTTTATGAAGGCATCCCACATTTACTTTGTGAAGTGGTTACCGACATGAAAGAAGCGGCCAATGCGCTGCGCTGGTGTGTAGGTGAGATGGAACGTCGCTATAAGCTAATGTCTATGATGGGCGTTCGTAACATCAAGGGCTATAACGCTAAGATTGCCGAAGCGAAAGCAAATGGCGAAGTGATTTTAGACCCCATGTGGAAATCATCTGACAGCATGGAGCCAGAGGCGCCAGCCTTAGATAAACTGCCATCGATTGTGGTTGTTGTCGACGAATTTGCCGACATGATGATGATTGTCGGTAAAAAAGTGGAAGAACTGATCGCCCGTATCGCCCAAAAGGCCCGTGCTGCGGGTATCCATTTAATCCTCGCGACCCAACGTCCATCGGTGGATGTGATCACGGGCTTAATCAAGGCCAACATCCCGACACGGATGGCCTTCCAAGTGTCTTCTCGTATCGACTCCCGTACCATTTTGGATCAGCAGGGCGCTGAAACCTTATTGGGCATGGGTGACATGTTGTATTTACCGCCCGGCACTGCGGTGCCAAACCGCGTCCATGGTGCCTTTATCGATGACCATGAGGTTCACCGTGTGGTGGCCGATTGGTGCGCCCGGGGTAAGCCACAATACATTGATGAGATCCTCAATGGCGTGAGTGAAGGTGAACAAGTGCTCTTGCCGGGTGAAACCGCCGAATCCGATGAAGAATACGATCCGCTTTATGATGAGGCCGTCGCCTTCGTGACCGAAACTCGCCGCGGTTCAATTTCAAGCGTTCAGCGTAAATTTAAGATTGGTTATAACCGCGCAGCGCGTATTATCGAACAAATGGAAATGCAGGGCGTGGTCTCGGCTCAGGGCCATAATGGTAACCGCGAAGTGCTGGCACCGCCGGCCCCGAAACACTATTAATGTTAAGCTAGATGTCAGTTTGAACTCGCCATAATGCGGCGAGTTCAACTTTTAGTCCAAAGGATACCTATGAAAAAACTGTTGTGTGCTGTGTTGTTATCACCATTGTTATACAGCAATGCAGTATTGGCCGATGACGCAAAGCAATTACGTGAAACCTTAAACGGCACTGAGTCACTCAAGGCGGATTTCAAGCAAACCGTTACAGATATCAATAAAAAGGTTATCCAAACGGGCGCGGGTGTATTCGCACTGGCCCACCCAAACCAGTTCTATTGGCATTTAACCGCGCCCGATGAATCCCAAATTGTCGCCGACGGTAAAGATTTATGGATCTACAATCCCTTCGCCGAAGAAGTGGTGATCATGGATTTTGCTGAAGCCATTAATGCATCGCCCATCGCCTTATTAGTTCACCGCGATGACGCCACTTGGTCGCAATATAGCGTGACCAAAAAGCAAGATTGTTATGAAATCAAACCTAAGTCCACGGATGCCGGAATTACCTCGGTCAATGTCTGTTTTAACAAAGGCACACTGAATAAATTTAATGTGCTCGATGATAAAGGCAACCTGAGCCAATTTGACTTGAGTAACCAACACAGCATTAGCGCCGCGGATAAAGCACTGTTTAAGTTTGTGTTGCCAGAAAACGTTGATGTGGATGATCAACGTCTTAAAACTCAGTAGGTTAGCGCGTGAGCAGTTTATCGTTTAATTTTGCGCCTGATTTTCGTCCCTTAGCCGCGCGTATGCGGCCAAGGACGATTGCCGAGTATATAGGTCAAACCCATTTGTTGGAGGAAGGCCAACCACTGCGCCAAGCATTAGAAGCGGGCCGTGCCCATTCGATGATGTTATGGGGACCGCCGGGCACAGGTAAAACGACACTTGCCGAACTTATTGCCCATTATTCAAATGCCCATGTTGAACGCATCTCTGCGGTCACCTCGGGGGTAAAAGACATTCGCGCCGCCATCGAGCAGGCCCAAGCAGTGGCCCAATCCCGTGGACAACGCACCTTGCTGTTTGTCGACGAAGTGCATCGCTTTAATAAGAGTCAACAGGACGCCTTTTTGCCCTTCATTGAAGATGGCACTGTGATTTTTATAGGGGCGACCACTGAAAACCCTTCATTTGAAATCAATAACGCTTTACTGTCGCGGGCACGTGTCTATCTTATCAAGCGCTTAAGCCAAGACGAGATAGTGCATATCATCACCCAAGCCTTAACGGATACCGAGCGTGGTTTAGGGCAGCGTCAGTTAATTATGCCAACGGATGTGCTCAATAAGCTGGCGCAGCTCTGTGACGGTGATGCGCGCAAGGCGCTAAATCTGCTTGAGTTGATGAGCGATATGGTGGCCGATGGCGGCAGTTTTACCACTGAAATGCTGGTACAAGTCGCAGGCCATCAAGTGGCGGGGTTCGATAAAAATGGCGATCAGTTTTACGATTTGATTTCGGCGGTACACAAATCGATTCGCGGCTCGGCGCCCGATGCCGCATTGTATTGGTTCTGCCGCATTCTAGAAGGCGGCGGCGATCCGTTATATGTCGCCAGACGCTTATTAGCCATAGCCTCGGAAGATGTGGGCAATGCCGATCCTAATGCCATGACAGTCGCGCTCAATGCCTGGGATTGTTTCCACCGTGTCGGACCTGCCGAAGGTGAGCGGGCGATTGCCCAAGCGATTGTGTATTTAGCCAGTGCACCTAAGAGTAATGCCGTTTACACCGCCTTTAAAGCGGCGAGGGCGCTGGCACGCGAAACGGGCCAAGAGGCCGTGCCTTATCATCTGCGTAATGCGCCGACCAAACTCATGGCGGAAATGGGCTTTGGCGCCGAGTATCGCTATCCCCACGATGAACCCAATGCCTATGCCAGCGGCGAGAATTATTTCCCCGAATCCTTACAAGCTTCACAATTTTATTTCCCGACCGAACGCGGATTTGAGAAGCGAATTAAGGACAAATTGGCGCAATTAGCGCAATTAGATCAAGCCAGTGGGAGAAAAAGGTATGAATAATCTCCTACTTGTGGCCTTGGGTGGTTCCATTGGTGCGGTTTTTCGCTATCTTATTTCAATATTCATGATCCAAGTATTTGGCTGCAGTTTTCCTTTTGGTACACTGTTGGTCAATGTCCTCGGTTCATTTTTAATGGGCGTCATTTACGCACTGGGACAAATGAGTCATATCAGCCCAGAACTCAAAGCCCTGATCGGCGTTGGCCTGTTAGGCGCTTTGACAACGTTTTCAACTTTCTCAAACGAAACTTTATTGCTGATGCAAGAAGGAGATTGGTTGAAGGCGGCTTTGAATGTGGTGTTGAACCTAAGTCTATGTTTGTTTATGGTTTACTTAGGCCAACAACTGGTTTTTTCTCGCATTTAACTATTAAGAATATATCACATGTTAGATCCTAAATTTTTGCGCAACGAATTAGCAGTTACCGCTGAGCGATTAGCTACCCGTGGTTTTATTTTAGATGTCGCTCATCTCACTCAATTAGAAGAAAAACGTAAGTCACTGCAAGTGGCGACTGAAGAGTTACAAGCTTCGCGTAATGCTATTTCCAAGTCCATCGGACAAGCAAAAGCCCGCGGCGAAGATGTGGATGCCATCATGGCGCAGGTTGGCGATTTAGGTGCGCAATTAGATGCGAAGAAAGTCGAGCTAGCCGCGGTACTTGAAGAAGTGAACGCGATTGCCATGTCGATGCCAAACCTGCCGGATGAGTCTGCGCCTATCGGTGCTGACGAGACTGAAAACGTCGAAATCCGTCGTTGGGGCACACCACGCAGCTTCGATTTCCCTGTTAAAGATCATATCGACTTAGGTGAAGGCCTAAACGGTTTAGATTTTAAGAGCGCCGTGAAAATCACAGGCTCACGCTTTATCGTTATGAAAGGCCAAATCGCCCGTTTAAACCGCGCTTTAGGTCAGTTCATGTTAGATCTGCACACTACTGAGCACGGTTATACCGAAGCTTACGTGCCATTACTGGTTAACGAAGCAAGCTTACTGGGTACAGGCCAATTGCCTAAGTTTGGTGAAGACTTGTTCCACACTAAACCTGCGACCGAAGAAGGCCAAGGTTTAAGCCTGATCCCAACCGCAGAAGTGCCATTAACGAACTTATTGCGTGACAGCATTGTCGATGAAGACGAATTACCGATTAAGTTAACCGCGCATACCGCCTGTTTCCGCAGTGAAGCTGGCTCATACGGTAAAGATACACGTGGTCTTATCCGTCAGCACCAATTCGATAAAGTGGAATTAGTGCAACTGGTTAAGCCTGAATACTCAATGGCGGCGCTCGAAGCATTAACAGGCCACGCTGAAACCGTGCTGCAACGCCTTGGCCTGCCATACCGCACAGTGATCCTGTGTACTGGTGACATGGGCTTTGGTTCAAGCAAAACCTACGATATCGAAGTGTGGTTACCAGGCCAAAACACTTACCGCGAGATTTCTTCATGTTCAAATATGAAGGATTTCCAAGCGCGTCGTATGCAAGCCCGTTACCGCGTTAAGGCCGATAACAAGCCAGCCTTGCTGCACACCTTAAACGGCTCAGGCCTAGCGGTAGGTCGTACTTTAGTTGCGATTTTAGAGAACTATCAAAATGCCGATGGTAGTGTGACCATTCCTGAAGCTCTGCGTCCATACATGGGCGGACTGACTCAGATCGGTTAATTGGCGTAACACAACACCATGGATAAAGGTCAACGTTATCTTCGTTGGCTTTCCTACACCGCTGTCATCGCCGTGTTTTGCGCTGTGATGTTGGCCACCCTAGGTAAAGCCGTCTGGGTTGTGTTAGAAAACGTGAAATAGCACGACTCAAATAAAAAGGTATATTCCACTGGAATATACCTTTTTTGTTAGCAGAAGTGATTAAACCTTAAATACACTTGGCAGGTTTAGGCAGACCCGCAATCTTTGTCGCCTGTTTGGCAGGACCAACCGGAAAGAGGGTATAGAGGTACTTAGAGTTACCTTTATCCGGCCCTAAGGCTTGACCAATGGCTTTGACTAACACCCTGATCGCAGGGCTGGTTTTATATTCCAGATAAAAATCTCGAACAAAATGGATCACTTCCCAGTGGGCACTGGTCAGTTCAATCTGTTCTTCTTGGGCTAACAGCGGCGCCATATCCGGCTGCCAGTCGGCGATATTCTTCAAATAGCCTTGATGGTCGCGTTCAATTTCGACGCCATTGAATATAAGCGGATTTACCACGTGATCACCTTATCGTGCTGCAAAGATTGAGCGACAAACTCGTTGTAATCAATCTGACTAATGTTTTTAAGACGTTCCGTTAAGCCGCGGGCGATGACATCGTCTTTCAGCACCATCACTTTAAAGGGCGATAGCGCCATGGCCCATTGGCGCAGTAATAATGCGTTAACGCCATCGCTAGAGAGTAAAATCGCATCCTCTTTGCAAGCATAACGCAGGCAAAGTTTGAGGGCATTGTCTCGGCTGGGCGAGGTTTGGATATGATGTAAAATCATTAGAATACTAAGACCTCATCGACGGCTTTTAAGTGAGCCGAGATGGCTTCATCGTTTAAGATAGTCACAGGAATCGACAGCAGGCCATGGCTTAAGCCGTAGTCCCCTAAAGACTGTTTACAGGCGAACACTGATTCGATATCGTACAGCGGGAGCGCTTTTAGCGCCGCGAGGTAATCTTTACCGTCGATAAGCTCGGGTTGTTGGTCTTTTAGCAGATGCAACACGCCTTCATCGACAAACACTAAACTCACTTCTTGCTCAAAGCTGGCGCTTAACAGGGCAAAGTCTAAGGCTTCGCGGCCCTTAGTGGTGCCATGGGGCGCGCTTCGGAACAATATACAGATTTTTTTCATAACATTTCCGAAGCTTAAAAGCAGATCAAACGATCGGCTGATTCAATTCCCGTGACCAGTTCACCCAGTCCACCCATAATAAAAGAATGTTCAACATTCCAGTGGCTTAGTCCGTTCTCTTGCGCCTCTTGCTGCGAGACTATGCCACGTCGTAATGCCGCTGAGACACAGTTCACTAACGAGACTTGATGCTCGGCTGCCAGTTGTTTCCAACCTTTAACCACATCATATTCATCGGATGCGGGTAAGTTAAAGTCCGTCGCGTTATACACGCCATCCTGATAGAAAAACACGCAGACAATCTCATGTCCGCTTTGCAAGGAGGCTTGGGTGAAACGTAGGGCATTCACACTTGCCGACGTGCCATAGGCAGGCCCGTTTACTTGGATAATAAATTTGCTCATCATAAAAAAAATGGCCCTAAAAGTAGGGCCATTTTAGCGTAAGTTTCCCGAAAAGGGGATTAATCATCGTTACCAATGCCAAGCAAATGCAAAATGGCAATGAATAGGTTTAAAAAGTCCAGATACAAGGAGATAGTGGCGCGGATATAGTTAGTCTCGCCACCATTCACGATACGGCTAGTATCGAACAGGATAAAGCCGGTCATTAACAGCGCAAGACCCGCGTTAATCGCCATAAAGGCCACACTGTTACCCACGAAAATGTTAATCAGCGCAGCGGCGATCACCACAATCAATCCGGCGAACAGGAAACCACGTAGGAAAGAGAAATCTTTCTTCGTTGTGACTGCATAGGCTGAGAGCGCAATAAAGATAACCGAGGTTAATCCTAAAGCTTGCATGATAAGCTCAGAGCCATTGGTCATGCCAGCGTAGTGGTTAAGCATGTAACCTAATGAGGCGCCTTCCATACCGGTGAAGGCAAATACCCAGAAGATGCCCGCAGCCGAGTCGGCTTTGCGTAGGGTAACGAACAACAGCACTAAACCACCGATAGATAAACCGAGTGACATCAGGGGGCTGATATTAAGTGCCATCGCTAAGCCTGCACACAATGCCGAGAAGGCGAGGGTCATGGCCAATAATAAATAGGTATTTTTAAGAAGTTTATTCACTTCGAAGGTGGATGCACTCGCTGAGTACAAGGTTTGCTGAGTCATATCTTTCTCCATTAGCTTTTAAATCCAAACTGATCATTTTGATTTTTAACGGGGATGAGAGTTCCCATCAATTTCGCAAATCCAGTAAAACTGGGTGAATACTACCGAAAACAGCGCTGTGCTTAAAGGATTCACGCCACAAATAACAAGTTGTAATGACTGATTTTTCTGTGCGGCCTAACGCTTAAGGCGTATTTCGTTACACCAGTGCAACACAAAGACTTTAAAACAAGCTTAATCCTGTGGTAATACGGAAATATTACGCCAGCCATTCACGATGTAATTTATCGGTATCCCCTAAGTAGTCGAGCACCCAAGCCAGAGCAGGCGACATCTTATCGGCGTTCCAAGCTAAGCAACAAGGGCTGGTTAATTTCGGATTTTCAAGCTGCTTTTCAACCAAGGCACCCGCTTTAATAAATACGCTGGCCAAATGTACTGGCATATAGCCGATACCTAATCCCTCTCTAAAGCAGTTAATTGCGCGGATCCAATCCGGCACCACGAGTCTGCGTTGATTCTCCAATAACCAGGTCATGCGCTTAGGAATTTCCCGCGAGGTATCTTCCAAACAAATAGAGGGGAAGGGGCGCAATTCATCATCGGTCAATGGCCGGTCAATACTGGCTAAGGGATGGGTTTTGCTCACCAAAAACGCCCATTGAATATCGCCCATGTCCTTATATTGGTATACGCCTCCCACAGGGATCGCCGTTGTTGCACCAATGGCGATATCACTTCGACCGGTCGCAAGCGCCTCCCACACACCGTTGAAGACCTCGATGCGGATGATAAGCTCAATATCATGGAAATGACGGTAAAAGTCGGCAATTAACACGCTAATTCTGTCGGCGCGCACTATGTTATCTAAGGCGATAGACAATGTGGGTTGCCAGCCGTTGGCCACACGCTGAGTGCCGCGTTTCATTTCATCCATTTGAGTCAGCAAGTTTCTGGCTTGCTTAACAAAATGCTCTCCTGCGGGGGTCAAGGTCACGCTGCGGTGGTGGCGCTCAAATAACACTACGCCAAGTTCTTCTTCGATTTGTTTAACGGCATAACTGACCGCAGAAGGGACCTTGTGTAGTCGATTGGCTGCCGCCGTAAAACTCCCAACACGGGCCACGATATCAATGAGTTCTAACGCTTGTTCCGAGAGCATAGCTGACATCCATTGTGATGAAAATAATTGATAGCATCTGTCAAAAATAAACGTTTCCAATCAAATTAACAAGTATTTAGACTGCACGCCTTAAGTCTTTTGACATGATTATTTTATGAAAACGTCTAGTAATATCTTTGTAAATATGAAGTTTTTTATATTCTTATTCTATTTGGCCTTATTAAGCATGTTAGGCTTTATTGCCACTGACATGTATTTGCCTGCTTTCAAAGCAATTGAAAGTTCGTTTAATTCTTCACCGTCTCAAGTGGCGATGTCGCTCACCTGCTTCTTGGCTGGGTTAGCCTTAGGGCAACTGATTTATGGCCCTTTGGTCAGTAAACTCGGTAAACGTTATGCTCTTATCCTCGGCCTTGGCATTTTTGCGCTCGCCAGTGTGGCTATAGCCAATAGCGACTCGATACTGATGTTAAACATCGCTCGCTTCTTCCAAGCCGTAGGCGCCTGTAGTGCAGGGGTCATCTGGCAAGCGATTGTGGTCGAGCAATATGACGCCGAAAAAGCCCAGGGGATTTTCAGTAACATTATGCCGTTAGTGGCATTATCACCCGCATTAGCCCCCATCCTTGGCGCTTATATTCTGAACGATTTTGGATGGCGTGCAATCTTTATCTCGTTGTGTGTGATTGCCTTTTTATTGGTGTTGATGACCTTATACTTCGTGCCGAGCCACGCAGAGCATCAGGATGCTAAGCCAAGCGCGGTTTCCTACGGCAAGATTTTGAAAAATACCCGTTACCTAGGCAATGTGGTGATTTTTGGTGCCTGTTCGGGTGCGTTTTTCGCATATCTCACAGTGTGGCCGATTGTGATGGAGCAACACGGCTATCAGGCAACTGAGATTGGGCTGAGCTTTATTCCGCAAACCATCATGTTTATTGTGGGCGGATACGCGAGTAAGTTATTGATAAAACGCATTGGTGCCGACCGTACACTCAACGTATTGCTGTCCATTTTTGGACTCTGCGTTATCTCGATTGTGTTTTTCACCTTATTAATGAAGGCGGAAACCATTTTCCCACTGCTGATTTCCTTCTCGATACTCGCAGCGGCGAACGGGGCGATTTATCCTATTGTGGTGAACAGTGCTTTACAACAATTCACTCAAAATGCGGCTAAGGCGGCAGGATTACAAAACTTTTTACAAATCACCATCGCCTTTGGCGCCTCAAGTTTAGTCGCACTCTGGGCAAGTTCTGGAGAAGTTGCCATAGGTTGGGGCATTCTGAGCTGTTCATTAGTGGTGATCTTGGGTTACCTGTTAAAAACCGAACAAACTTGGGCTGATTTTGCTAAACACTTTACTGCGCCGGATCCTGCTCGTCTTGGGATCAATGCAGATACGAAGCAAAATCAAGCAGATTGAATGTAATACGAGCAGTTAGCGCAGAATTATCAGTTAGTGCTTTACAGTCAGTAAACTAACTTATATTATGCGCATCGTTCGGAGGGGTGGCAGAGTGGTTTAATGCACCGGTCTTGAAAACCGGCGTGGGTTTATAGCCCACCCAGGGTTCAAATCCCTGCTCCTCCGCCATATTCTACGGAAAAGCCATCAGCGATGATGGCTTTTTTGTTTTTGCAGTTCCGGAAGTTGAACCCCAGGATTCCTGATGCTAAGTGCAGCTCCTGCCCAATATTCCACAGATTTGTCATCTGTTATGGTGACCTTTCTGTTTTTGGAATTTCGGAAGTTAAACCCTAGGGTTCCTCATGCTAACCACAGCACCTCCACCCAATTCAGATAAAAAGGCCGCTAATGATTAGCGGCCTTTTTCTTTCGTAATGTCCCGTCCTGAAATACGTTGACATAAAGAGGATTTCTTTATGACAACATTAATTAACTCAAGCCGTAAGCGCACACAACGAGATTACACCTTAGCCTTTAAATTAGGCGTTGTAGAGCGTGTTGAAAAAGGCGAAATGACGTACAAACAAGCCCAAGCCCATTTTGGTATTCAAGGCCGTTCAACGGTACTCGTTTGGCTTAGAAAACATGGTAGACTCGATTGGTCGAAACCTTTTCAGCATCCCCTTATGACTAAGTCAAAAGAAACTCCTGCCGAAACGATCAAGCGTCTTGAACGTGAGTTAGCAGAAGAGAAACTGCGTAACCAAATCCTCAATGACATGGTTGATCTCATGGACAATGAATATGGAGCAGGCCTCAGAAAAAAGTACTTATCCGGTACGTCTGGCAAGCAAAAGGCAACGGAGAAATAAACCTCGCTGCCGCATGTCGTGCTGCGGGTATGTCGAGGCAAGGTATTTATCAGGCAGTTGCTCGAATGGAAAGTCGTAGAGCTGAGCTATCGGTTATCAAAGACTGGGTCCAGTACTGGCGTAAATATATGCCAAGGTTAGGGGCCCGTAAGCTCTACACGTTGATAAAATCCAAGCTGGTTGAGCACGATATTAAGCTCGGGCGAGATGGGTTCTTTACCTATTTGAGAAGTGAAGGTTTACTGGTTAAACCGAAGAAAAGCTACACAAAAACCACGTTCAGCAAACACTGGATGAAGAAGCATCCTAATCTGCTGAAAGAGG
>NZ_NHRI01000040.1:0-1378 GCF_003129585.1 Shewanella sp. BC20
AACCATACAACCCAGATGGGTTTTGCTAAGTGATCCTTAGACGAAATCAAACACTTAAGAAGTGCAACTCAATCCAGCTTTCCGAATTCATTTACTGCCTGCGTGAGATAAGACAGGTAAGTAAATACCAAATTTGCTTGGTGACAATAGCATTGTGGTCCCACCTGATCCCATCCCGAACTCAGAAGTGAAACGCAATCGCGCCGATGGTAGTGTGGGGTCTCCCCATGTGAGAGTAGGTCATCGCCAAACGCTAAATTAAGAAAGGCCACCTTGTTAGGTGGCCTTTTTGCTTTTCAAAATTCCTTTTACTACGCCCCTTTACAGCGTATTTAGTTCGTGGACCTCTGTGTGCACGAGTACACTTTCATTTCACGATTCATAATGATTTCAGCTTTGAATCATGCCCTAAAATTGCTCTTTCTCTTTGCCCAATGTCGCTATGTACTCTTGTCCTGTCTTATAGGAGCAAGCGCTAGCTTAGGGCTGCTCCTCCTCGATAGAGCCCGCTATTACAAGATGTGTAGCGTTCTATTTAATGCAATGCGAAGGGTTTAAGGTTTAAGAAGAGAATGTGTAACCCCATTGAACAGGGTTTTGTTGTAAACGACATAATTAGGCTGCTTTTTTATAGAAGTCATGTTTCGAAATTACAGTGTTATTTAAGGCATCGATGCTTTAACCCACTTTAAATAACCTTTACTGCAAGTGACCAACCACCCCAATTGCGGCCTACCACAATAGTTAAAAATTTCGGAATGTGGATAACTTTGGGAATAAGTGGTGGGTAGCTTGTGCCTAGTTTGGGTGTAAATAGCGATTTGAAAAATAATGCAAAAAACCTGAAAAAAGCCCTTGCGTAAAAAGTTCTGCTGCCTATAATGCGCATCCACTGACACGGCAGACAGCGAAAGCGAACGCAGTGACAGTCAGAATCGAATGCGAAATGTGCAGTTGATTCGAAAGCGCCAAGAAGTTTGTAAAAACGCCTTGACGCGACAAGGGAAATGCGTAGAATACGCAGCCCTGACCCGCTGAGCGGTAACGCGAAAGCAGAAGTCAAATGCTCTTTAACAATCTAAACAAGAAATCTGTGTGGACACTCACAGGCGTTGAGTTAATCGAAATTACTCTGCCGTTTGGCGAGTAATCAAAGAATTAAATCAATGAATGAGTGTTCATAGCAATATGTACAACGACTTATTAAGTTAAGTCGATTCAGAATTCATTGAGTCGAACCTTCGGGTTCAAAAAACTTTTAATTGAAGAGTTTGATCATGGCTCAGATTGAACGCTGGCGGCAGGCCTAACACATGCAAGTCGAGCGGCAGCACAAGGGAGTTTACTCCTGAGGTGGCGAGCGGCGGACGGGTGAGTA
>NZ_NHRI01000041.1:0-949 GCF_003129585.1 Shewanella sp. BC20
GGCGCTCACCACTTTGTGGTTCATGACTGGGGTGAAGTCGTAACAAGGTAGCCCTAGGGGAACCTGGGGCTGGATCACCTCCTTACCTATACGACTAACTCGATGTTTGTTGAGTGTTCACACAGATTTGCTTGATAGAAGATAGAGTAAAAGATGGGTCTGTAGCTCAGCTGGTTAGCACCCCAATCCCTTCATGAAGAGTAGGGTGAGGTCGGTGGTTCTAGATGAACTTAGATTTATCAAAGATGGGTCTGTAGCTCAGCTGGTTAGAGCGCACCCCTGATAAGGGTGAGGTCGGTGGTTCAAGTCCACTCTGACCCACCAATCCTTCCTTCTCAGCGTTGGAAAGTGACTCGTTTAGTGAACTAAACGTCGCCACTGTCCGCCTTGATAAGAAATGATTGGCAAACCAATCCTTTAAGAGGTTTGGAACATCTTATTTACTCGCACTGCATGTAAATGGGGCTATAGCTCAGCTGGGAGAGCGCCTGCCTTGCACGCAGGAGGTCTGCGGTTCGATCCCGCATAGCTCCACCATTTACTGCAATCTGGTTAGAGATGCCAAAGATAAACTGAAACATTATCTTTGGCTTTTTTAAGCCCGCTCTTTAACAATTTGGAAAGCTGATAGTAATTAATACAATGATGTCTGTCGTTGTGTTAATACGAAAAAAATTGAGTTCTTAAAACACTTTTTAAGTGTCTTGAATATTCAAGTCTAAGGCGAGTCCATCTTCTTGGTCGAAGATGAGACAAGTAAAACCAGCTGGTCGCAACAATTCAAGTGGCTCACGTAAGTGAAACCTATTTGGGTTGTATGGTTAAGCGACTAAGCGTATACGGTGGATGCCTTGGCAGTCAGAGGCGATGAAGGACGTAGTAACTTGCGAAAAGCGTTGGCGAGCTAGTAACAAGCATTTGAGCTAACGATGTCCGAATGGGGGAACCC
>NZ_NHRI01000042.1:0-627 GCF_003129585.1 Shewanella sp. BC20
AGTAAAGAATCCGCCTTCTTAGAAGGCGGCTTTGATTTGCCCCTGGAAGGGGCTATTTCCTTACACCTACTTCATCTGTAGCGACAATTGAGCATCATGCTCTAGATCTTGCTTATCTTGATGGCGAACATAGCGTCTTATGATTTCCTCATTTACGCCTACCGTATCAACAAAATAACCCCTCGCCCAAAAGCTATTTCCCCATAACTTCTTGCGAACATGAGGGAATTTGTTAAAAAGCCTTATTGCGCTCCTACCCTTCAATATCCCCATTAATGTGGATACTGACAACTTTGGCGGAATTATCACGACTAGATGCACATGATCTATCTGGACGTTTAATTCTAAGACCTCACAACTTTTCATATTGCATAGAATATAAATCGACCTGTAGAGCTCTTTACCAAGGTTACCTTTTAGAATTTTGAATCTGTACTTAGGCGTCCAAACGATATGATATTTACAACGCCAGTAAACATGTGATGAACTTCTGTAATCGCCCATGTTTCTCGTTTCCTCTTACTTGTGGTGAATAAGAAGGTCTCTTTTAACATGGGCGTTATTCAGGCTATAGCCTTAAGGGACAATCACCACCGCCAGAGGCGGTGGTTTTGGGATGACAATAAA
>NZ_NHRI01000043.1:0-583 GCF_003129585.1 Shewanella sp. BC20
CTCGGGCGAGATGGGTTCTTTACCTATTTGAGAAGTGAAGGTTTACTGGTTAAACCGAAGAAAAGCTACACAAAAACCACGTTCAGCAAACACTGGATGAAGAAGCATCCTAATCTGCTGAAAGAGGAAGGACTGCATGATGCAGGGCATGTACTGGTCAGTGATATCTCCTATCTTGAGTCAGACCAAGGTGTGCACTACCTGTCACTGGTCACCGATGCCAGTTCTCGTAAGATAGTCGGTCATCATGTGAGTAAAGACATGAAAGCCGAGAGTGTGGTGAAAGCGTTAAAAATGGCCATCAAAGATAAACGCTATATCGGCAACGCGGTGCATCACTCAGACAGAGGTTTACAGTACTGCTCAGCCGTTTATCAGAATGCGCTTCAGGCGAGCCAAATCCAGCCGTCAATGACGGATGGTTATGATTGCTACCAAAATGCATTAGCAGAAAGAGTGAATGGCATACTGAAGCAGGAGTTTTTACTGCACCGATGTAGGACATTTGCGGAGCTGAAGATACTTGTTAGAGAATCGATAGCAATATACAACGATATGAGACCGCATCTGAGTTTGAATATGG
>NZ_NHRI01000044.1:0-517 GCF_003129585.1 Shewanella sp. BC20
TCTCTTGATGCCTAACGTATCTACGGATTATTTCCTCGTTAATTCCAATCGAATCGACGAAGTATCCTCTCTGCCAAAAATGATTTCCCCAAAGTTTATTCTTACGTAGGTAAGGAAATTTACTGAATATTTTCAACGCTATCTTACCTTTTAACGCCCCCATTAAATTCGATATAGATATCTTCGGAGGTACCTTCACCACTAAATGAACATGGTCAACTTGAACATTTAGCTCCATGACTATGCATCCCATTTGATGGCAATAAACCTGAATGCATCGATAAACCTCTTTTCCGACATTACCTTTCAATATCCGAAAGCGGTACTTTGGTGTCCAGACTATATGATATTGACATCGCCAGAACACATGCGATGCTTGCTCGTATCTACTCATGTTATTTGCCTCTTTTGACTTCGCTAAAAATCAAAGATGCATTTAACATGGGTAGGTATACAGGCAAAGCCTCAAATGATGATAACCACCTACTGAAGTAGGTGGTTTTGGGCTAAAAATAAA